>JAGSHC010000086.1 GCA_023954745.1 Deltaproteobacteria bacterium
CCGTCGCCCCCGACTCAGGCCGTCATGGACCGGCGGCTCGCAGCGCGCGACATGGCCCGGGGCGCTTGGTTTGCGCCGCGCTCGTACCGGGGAACCATCATTCCCTTGAGCTTGCGCAGGGCCTGATGCTCAAGTTGACGCACCCGCTCGCGTGAGAGGCCCATCGCGGTGCCCACCTGTCGCAGGGTCATGGGCTCGTCGATCATGTGGCGGAGTCGCATGATCTCCTGCTGTCGAGCCGACAGCTTGCCCACGCACTCCTTGAGAAGACGATGGCGCAGAGCCTCGTCCTCCGTCTCGGCGGTGGCCTGTTCGGGGTTCATGCCCTCATCCCGCACCCGGTCCCCCCAGGTCACGTTCGACGACGCCTCCACGGGCACGTCGAGGCTCAGGTCGCGGCCCTTGAGGGCGCCCATCATGAGGGTGACGTCCTTCGGCCGCGCGTTGAGCTCCTCGGCGATGCGCTCGATCCGCGCATCCGGGGACTCGCCAGGCACCCGCGGGGCCGACAACGCGCGGGGTAGCTTGTAGAAGAGTCGCCGCTGCGTCTGCGTAGTACCCACCCTCACGAGGGACCAAGAGCGAATGATGTAGGACTGGATGTACGCCTTGATCCACCAGACCGCATAGCTGATGAGGCGGGTGCCGCGGTTCGGGTCGAACTTCTCCACCGCGTGCATCAACCCCATGTTCCCCTCCTGGATGAGGTCGGTCACGGGAACCCCGTACTTGCGGTACCCCATCGCCACCTTCACGACGAAGCGAAGGTTCCGCTGGACGAGCTCTTCAGCGGCCGACTCGTCACGAGTCGCGCACCACTGGCGGGCAAGCTCGGCCTCCTGCTCTCGATCGAGGAGATCGGTGCGATGCACGTCGCTCATGTATGCGGAAAGAGGCTCGTTGTGGGACTGCAGTGCCATGCGCTTCTCCTTGCAAAGTGGCCCGTCGGCGTTATTCTCGAGAGGTCGTTCGTCACCCACGGACGACCACCGCCGGACCTGGTCACGACGCACCCCGGGACCCCCCTCCAAGTAGGCAAGACCGGGCGCGTTCATCCTCTTAGACGACCCCCGATCCCCTTTCATTCGATGGAATTCGAACTTTTTCGATATTTCTTCGAAGTGACTGGAATTACCGAGCTTTTCGGACACGCCAAGTCCACCCAACGCTCGTAGAGACCCTGTTCATGTCCAAGCAAACCGATCCACCTACCCCTCCCTCCACGCTCCGGCCGGAGGCCACCCTCGCGACGAGCGAGACCCGCCCCGAGGCACTCCCGGTGCAGCCGGTCCGGCTCCGCCTCTCGGACCCCACCCCACCGTCCCTCGGGCTCGTCCCTCTGAGGGAGCTGGTGCTCCTTCCGGGCATGGTCACACCGGTGGTGGTGATTCGCCCCCGCTCGGTGGCGGCGGTGAAGCGCGCGGCCCGACTGGGCACTCCCCTCGTCTTCGTCACCCAACACAACGCCGAGATGCACGACCCCGAGCGAGACGACTTGCACGACGTCGCCACTCTGGGCCGCCTCCTCCGTGTCCTTCGGTTCTCTGATGGCTCCATGCGCGCCCTCATCGAGGGGCTGCGTCGGGTGCAGCTCGGTGACATCCAGACGACCCAGCCGGTGCTGCGCGCGCGCGTAGGCGTGTTGATGGAGGACCGCGGCGAGTCCGTGGAAGCGGAAGCCCTCGCGGCGGCGGTGCAAGAAGAGTTCCTCGCCTGGACCCGCTCCGGCGGGAAGGCCCCCCTCGAGCTCGAACCCGTGGTGCAGAACCTGCCCGGGTCCAGCCGGGTGGCGGACTACGTGGCCGGCAACCTTCCTCTGGAGACGGAGGAGATGCAGAAGCTCCTCGCCGAGCACGACGTCCCCGCACGTCTCACCGAGGTGCGGCGCCAGCTGGCCCGCCATCGCGAGCTCGCCGAGCTGAACACCCGCATCCACGGCAACGTCCAGGCCGCGATGGACAAGAACCAGCGGGAGTACTACCTCAAGGAACAGCTGCGGGCCGTGAAGGAAGAGCTCGGTCAGTACGACCCCTCGGTGGGTGACATCGAGGGGCTTCGCGCCCGGGTTCTCGAGTCGGAGATGCCCGAGGAGGCAGAGAAGGAGGCGCTCCGCGAGCTCGAGCGCATGTCTCGCATGCACCGCGACGGCGCGGAGTTCACCGTCGCGCGCACCTTTGTGGACTGGCTGCTCGACATGCCATGGGGCAAGGTCAGCACCGACAGCACCGACCTGGACGCGGTGGAGACCATCCTCGACGCGGACCACACGGGTCTTCACAAGGTCAAGGAGCGCATCCTCGAGTACCTCTCGGTCCGCCAGCTCAACCCCGACGGCAAGAGCCCCATCCTTTGCTTCATGGGCCCCCCGGGCGTCGGGAAGACCAGCCTGGGACGCTCGATCGCCCGCGCCATGGGCCGCAACGTGCAGCGCATCGCTCTGGGCGGAGTGAAGGACGAGTCGGAGATTCGCGGGCACCGTCGGACGTACGTCGGCGCCATGCCTGGGCGCATCGTGCAGGCCGTCAAGCGTTCCGGCTCCATGAATCCGGTCCTCATCCTCGACGAGATCGACAAGGTGGGGAACGACTTCCGTGGAGACCCCGCGTCAGCGCTTCTCGAGGCGCTGGACCCAGAGCAGAACCACGAGTTCATGGACCACTACCTGGACACCGGCCTCGACCTGAGCAAAGCGATGTTCCTGTGCACCGCCAACCAGGCAGAGACCATCCCGCCGGCCCTGTGGGACCGCATGGAGGTCATCGAGATTCCGGGCTACATCGAGGAGGAGAAGCTCGCCATCGCGCTGCAGCACCTCGTCCCGAAGGTCCGCAAGGAGAACGGTCTCACGGCCCGTCGGGGCACCATGTCCGACGAGGTGCTGCTGTCCGTGATTCGCGGCTACACGGCTGAGGCAGGCGTGCGTGAGCTCGAGCGGCAGATCGGCAAGGTCGCTCGCAAGATCGCCCGACGCGTCGTGCAGAAGAAGAAAGGCACGGGCGCGGTGAAGGTGGAGCACCTCACGGAGTTGCTCGGGCCGCAGCGGCACTTCAGCGACCGCGCCGAGCGCACGGACCTTCCCGGGGTCGCGGTGGGCCTCGCCTGGACGCCGGTCGGGGGAGAGATCCTCTTCATCGAGGTCACGGCCATGGAGGGTGGCAGCGGCAAGTTCCGGGTCACCGGCCAGCTGGGCGACGTGATGAAGGAGTCGGCCGAGACGGCGCTGAGCTGGGTTCGCAGTCACGCCACACGCCTCGGAGTCGACACGAAGCTCTTCAAGGAGCGCGACCTGCACGTGCACTTCCCCCAAGGAGCGATTCCGAAGGACGGGCCCTCCGCCGGCATCACCACCATCGTCGCCCTGGTCTCCCTGCTTACGGGACGCCGCGTAAACCACGAGCTCGCCATGACTGGAGAGATCACCTTGCGCGGCAAGATCCTCCCGGTGGGCGGGATCAAGGAGAAGGTCCTCGCCGCGCGGCGGGCCGGCATCGGAACGGTCCTCCTCCCCAAGGAGAGCGGCAAGGACCTCCTCGACATCCCGGAGGCCCTGCGCGACTCGGTTCGCACGGTCCTCATCGAGCGCGTGGACGACGTCTGGGAGCATGTCTTCGACGGAGGAATTCCCGCCCCGGCGCCCAGCGAGGCAAACTGAGGCGCAATGAGCGCTGCATTCTTCGACCTCGACGGCACACTCACCGTCGAGAACACCGGTCGCCTCTGGTTCCGGCGCGAGCGCGCCGAGGGCCGACTCCACCTCTCGCAGGCCATGGAGGCCGCGTTTTGGATGGGGCTCTATGGCGTCGGCCTGATGAAGGCGGACGTTGCGCTGACCCTGGCGGTGGGCACCCTCGCCGGCCTCGAAGAGCAGGCTCTCCAGGAGCGGATCGACACCTTCTACGCAGACGAGGTCGCAGGGAGCTATGCGCCGGGCGGGCTCGACGCGCTGAAGAAGCATCGCGCCGCGGGGGAGCCTGTGGTCTTGCTCACCGCCGCAAGCATCTACCTCGCGCGCTGCGTGCAGACCGACCTCGGTCTCGACGACATCTTGGCCCTCCGGTTCGAGATCAACGAAGACGGCCGGTTCACCGGGTCTCTCCAACACCCCATCTGTTACGGACCCGGCAAGCTCGAGCTCGCCGCGGCGTGGGCCGCGGAGCGCGGCATCGACCTCAAGGACTGCTCCTTCTACACCGACTCCATCTCGGACCTCCCGATGATGGACGCCGTCGGGACCCCCGTCGCGGTGCGCCCCGACACCCGACTCAGCCGGGTCGCGAAGCGTCGCGGCTGGGCCATCGAGGATTGGGGCGGAGAGCCCGGCCCGGCCGACGAGGACGCGCCCGAGTTCAAGAGCGGACGCCTACGCCGCCTCGCCGCAGGGGCGGTACGCCGCGTCACTCAGGCGCGAGCGCGAGTGACGCGCGGAGGCGAGTCCGTGCGCAGCAGCGACCCCGACGAGGGCTAAGCCTCGTCCCAGAGGCCGTTGCGCGGCGCGAATCCCGTCTCGGCCTCGATGGTCTCGAGGTACTCCAGGTGCTTTCGGCTCAGCCGTCGAGGCAGCTGGATCTGCACCGTGAGGAGCTGGTCGCCCTTGTTGCTGCGGGCGTCCAGGGCCGGAAGGCCCATTCCACGGAGCCGCACCTGGGCTCCTGAGCTGACGCTCGGCGGAACCTTCACCTGAGCAGTCCCATAGAGCGTCGGCACCTCGATCTTGGCGCCAGCCGCCGCCTCGAGCGGCGTCAGGGGTAGGTCGACGAGCACGTCGCGCCCCTCCACCCTGAACACCGGGTGGGGCTCGATCTCGAGAGTGAGGACCAGGTCCCCCCGCGGTCCGCCTCCATCGCCGTGATGCCCTCGGCCGGTGAGCCGGAGGGTTCCCCCGTCCTCGAGCCCTGGAGGCACGGTGATCTCCACCGCCTCCAGTCCCCAGTTCCCGGAGTTGTCCGGCATGCGCAAGGTGACCGTATTCCGGCCCCCATGGATCGCGGTGAGGAGCGGGATCCGGGCGGTGGCGTGCATCGAGTCGCCGGGGCGGCTCGGGTTTTCGCGTGAGCGTTGGCGACGCTCCCGGCTGCCGCTGCTCGGCGTGAACTCGGCGTCCACGGTGCGGCGCGCGCGGCGCGAGTTGGACGGGCCCTGGTCTTCGGGGGGCTCGGGCTCTCGGCGGGGGGCGTTGTTGTCTCGCACCCAGCCGCTTGCCGGATTCGGCTCTTCCCAGCCGGCAGGTCCGGCGGCGCCGTCCACCCACTCGTCGTCGTCGGTGGGGCCCCACTTGTCGGCCCGAGGGGTCGGACCCGAGGAGTCTCCCTGTTGGTGGAATCGCGGCATCGACGAGCCGCGATCGCGCCCGAAGGCCTCCTCGTCGACGGGGCCTCCCATCATGCCGTCGAGCCAGGAAGGCATTGGGCCGTCGCTGGCGTCGCCTCCCCCTTCGCTCATCCCTCCGTAGCCTGCGGCGGCCTTGAGCCCCTCCTTGAGGTCGGCCATGGAGAATCCGCCGGGCCCGAAGCGACCACCGCCGTTGGCCGCGGACGGTCCGCCACGCCCCGGCTGTCCCTTGCCTCGGGGACCCTTGCCTTGATTCCCAGCCGCGAAGCCAGGGGGCCGCCGCTCGGAAGGGCGGCTGAGGGGGATCGTGTCGTCGTCGACTGGCCCCATGTCGAGGTTGCTCGGGCTCCAGAGCGCGTCGTTCTTCTTGGTGTCGGGCTTGGGCACCGCCGAGGCGAAGAGATCCTCGAAGATCGAAGCGACTCCGCTGCCTGCTTCGGTGTTCGGTTCCTCGAAGCCGGTGTGCTCGCGCTTACGCCGCTTCTTGTTCTTCGTTGGCGGCTGCCAGTCCGCGTACGCCTCGCTCAAGCCCTTCTTTCCGAAGGCGTCGTACAGCTGCCGCTTGCGCGGGTCCGACAGCACTTCGTAGGCCTCCTTGACCTCCTTGAAGGTCCTGGCGGCCTCGGCATTGCCACGGTTGCTGGGCAAGTCCGGGTGGTGACTCTTGGCGGCAGCGCGGTAGGCCCGCTTGATCTGGGCCTCGCTGGCGTCCGAACCGACTCCGAGGACGGTGTAGAAGTGGGCCTGGGCTGAGAGCTTCACCGCCTCATGGTCGCGTTTGTAGGCGTTCCGCGCAAGCGAAGTACCCCACGAGTGGGTCGGGTCGATCTCGTCCCTTCCATGGCACGAGGCCATGACGGTGCCTATGCCCTAAGGGATGGAACGAAGCACCCAGCACCTCGCTTGCTCCTTCTGCGGCACCGCCACTGCACCGGGTCGCGCAGTCGTCACCGCATCTCCCAGGGGCGTCGCCATCTGCACCACCTGCCTGGACGCGTCCGGCTCGCTCCTGGCCACGACCCCTTCGGACCACGTTCCTTCGCCGGTCTGGGTCAAGGAGAGGCTCGATCGCCGGGTCATCGGCCAGGAGCGCGCCAAGCGACAGCTCGCCGTGGCGGTCCACACCCACTTCCGCCGCAAGCTCGTGACCGACGACGACGTCGAGATCGGCAAGTCGAACGTGCTGCTGGTGGGACCGACGGGCACCGGGAAGACCCACCTCGTCCGCACCCTCGCGCGCCTCCTCGATGCCCCGCTGCACACCGCCGACGCCACCGCCCTCACGGAGGCCGGATACGTAGGGGAGGACGTGCAGAGCATGATCGGGGGACTGATTCAGGCGGCGGGCGGCGACGTCCGGCGAGCCGCCCAGGGGATTCTGTACATCGACGAGATCGACAAGCTCGCCAGCAAGGGGGGCTCACCGGCGGCGGGCCGCGACGTCGGTGGTGAGGGCGTGCAGCAGGCCCTGCTGCGACTCGTGGAGGGCTGCGAAGTCGACGTAAACCTCCCCCGAGCGCGGGGGCGCACGCGCCGGGTGAGCTTCGACACCTCCCAGGTCCTCGTGATCTGTGGAGGCGCCTTCGAAGGTCTCGACGCCCTGGTCGCCCGCCGCGTGGGGGCGCGGGGGGTCGGGTTTGGCGCCGGAGCCGCTTCCCGATCCACCCGAAGAAGCGAGGCTCCGGGCATTCGCGCCGAAGACCTGCACGCCTTTGGACTGATCCCCGAGCTCGTCGGCCGCCTCCCGGTGCTCGCTCACCTGTCGCCCTTGAGCGAAGAGGATCTGGTCAGGGTGCTGACGGAGCCGAAGGACGCCCTCTTCCGCCAGTACCAGCGACTTCTTCGCATGGATGGGGTGTCACTGCGCGCGACCCGTGGCGCCCTGGCGGCGGTCGCGCGCAGGTGCATCGAGGTCGGCGCGGGAGCTCGCTCCCTCCGGGCCGTACTCGAAGAGGTGCTCCTCGACGTGATGTTCGAGGCGCCGAGCAGGGAGGACGTCGAGGAGATCTGGATCACCGAGGACGTGGTGATGGCGGGGGCGACGCCTCTCCTGGGGCTCCGAAGTGAGACCGGGTAGAGCCGTTCGCGGAGGCGGTCGCGACCTCGCTCGCGCTACGTTGTCCATGCATGCAGGTCTCCCTCGTCGCCACACCGATCTGGAACACGAAGACGCCGCCGCTGACGACGGCGTATCTGACGGCGTGGCTGGAGCAGGCTGGACACGATGTCTTCCAGCTCGACTGGAACATCGAGCTCCACAACCGCATGCCACTGGCCCTCAAGGAGTACTGGGACCGCACGCACCTGCACAAGTGGCAGAACGCGGAGCGCTACCAGACCGAGATCGCGCCGCGCATCACCCAGCCGACGCTCGACGAGTACGTGACGCGGATCCTCGCCGACGCCCCCGCCATCGTCGGGATCAGCACCTACTCCATCGAGGCGACAAAGCACCTCGCCCGGGCCATCAAGGCGGCGGACCCCGAGGTGCTGGTGGTGGTAGGAGGGCAGGTCTGCGACCCGGGCTTCTACGGCTACAACCTCGCCTGGTCTGGCGCCATCGACGCCGTCGTGTACGGCGAGGGCGAGGGTCCCCTTCTGGACATCATCGAACTGATGGAGGCCGGGAGCCGCGACTTCTCCGGGGTCCGGGGTCTTCTCCTGCCCCAGGGTCCCGGCAGCGCGGAGGACACGGGACTGCGCTCGCCCATTGCCGATGTCCGCACTCTGCCGTGGCCGCAGTTCGACGGCCTGCCCATGGGCTTCTACACCGAGAACCCCATCGCTCCGCCCTTCGAGCCGAGTCTGGCGGTGAGCACGCTCATGAGCCGCGGCTGTGTGCGGAAGTGTGACTTCTGCCTCCAGGCGGAGATCTGGCAGAACTTCAGGTACCGACAGGCCGAGGACATCTACGCCGAGATGGAGGCGTACAAGGAGAAGTACGGCGTCACGCAGTTCCACTTCAACGACCTGTTGATCAACGGGAACGTGAAGCAGCTCGACCGCCTCTCGGACCTGCTGCTCGCCAAGCCCCTGGGCCTCACCTGGGGCGGCAACGCCATCGTCTCGCGGACATTGAAGAAGAAGCTGCTCGAGAAGATGGTGGCTGCCGGGTGCACGTTCCTCGGGTTCGGCTTCGAGTCCTTCAGCACCCCGGTCCTGCACGCCATGGGCAAGAAGTACGACGCCCCCGAGGTGTCCCGGCTCCTGCACGACATGCACGACGTGGGGCTGACGTTCTTCAGCAACCTCATCATCGGGCACCCCGCCGAGGGCCGGAAGGAGTTTGCCGAGACGGTGGCCTTCCTCATCGAGCACGCCAAGTACTTCACTGAGGCTCCCACGAGCTCGTTGCTCATCGTCCAGAAGAACACCCCGATCTTCCGCGCCATCGACTACTGGGGCATCGAGATGCAGGAAGGGGACGCCCTGGGCTGGTGGCTCAAGGACGGCAGCAACACGCTCGCCGAGCGCAAGCGACGAGCTCAGGTGATGAACTTCTTCTACGAGTCCCTGTTCGGCACCGGCATCAAGATCACGGACATGGACACCGAGAAGGACCTCACCCTCGGTGCCGACGACATCATCCCGAGGACCGCCCAGGCGAACTGAGCGCGCCTCGGCCCCAATCGCGGGCTCGAGTGCCCGGCAAAGCCAATCAGACGGTGCATTCTCGGGGACCAGTGGTAATCTGCGCCGAGGAGTGCGCAGGGGCCCGCCGTGTTCGTGAGGGACACGTTGAATAAAGCCAGTCCCTAGCGCGTCCCTACTCCGGGCAGGATGCCCGAACGCTGCCGCGGACGACGCCATGAAGAACCTCTCTCGATGCGGCGCCGCCGCGCCTTTGCTCGCCCTCCTCGTGCTCGCCGGATGCGGCGGCGACGAGCCCATCGTGGAGGCCCCTGCCCCCGTCGTGCAGGCCCCCGCGCCCCCACCGGCCCCACCGCCTCCGCCGTTCGTGGAGGAAGAGGTCAAGGTCGAGCGCGGCCAGGTCATCACCAAGATCCTGGAGCAGGCGGCAGGGCTCGACTACGCCGACGCCCTGGGCGTCGTCAACGCGGCCATCGACGTGCACGACCTCGCAAAGATCCGTGCTGGCGAGACCTTCACGGTCCGCAAGGACCGAGACGACGGCTCCTTCTATGGGCTGGTCTACCCCCTGGACCGCTATGGCGAGCGACGTCTCGTGGTAGGCCGCGGCGAGACCGGCTTCGTCGCGGAAGAGGAAGCGCGCGCCACGGTCCGCACCCCGTACAGCGTCTCGGGGCAGGTGGAGTCCTCCCTGTGGGAGACCGGCATGGGCATGGGACTCTCCGCGGAGAACCTGGTGGCCCTGGCGGGCATCTTCGAGTGGGAGATCGACTTCAACACCCAGATCCGCCCCGGCGATCGCTTCCGCATGGTGGTGGAGTCCGTCGATGACGCCGAGACGGGGGAGCGCCTGCGTCTCGACACCGTGCTCGCCGCCGAGTACGAGACCGCCGCCGGCAAGAGCTTCGTGGGCATCCGCTACGAAGACGACGACGAGAAGGTCGGCTACTTCGACGCCGAGGGTCACTCCAGCAAGAAGATGTTCCTCAAGTCCCCGCTGAAGTTCAGCCGCGTCTCGTCACGGTTCGGCAGCCGGTACCACCCCGTGCTCAAGAAGTGGCGGGCCCACAAGGGCACCGACTACGCAGCGGGTTCCGGCACCGTGATCCGGGCCATCGGCCGCGGGGTCGTGAACTTCCGAGGGACCAAGGGTGGCTACGGGCGCCACGTACGCGTGAAGCACAACGGCACCTACTCCTCCTCCTACTCGCACTTGAGCAAGTACGCCGTGTCCAATGGACAGGTGGTGGAGCAGGGTGAAGTCATTGGCTACGTCGGTAGCTCGGGCCTCGCCACCGGCCCGCACCTCCACTTCGAGTTCTACGTGAGCGGCAAGCAGGTGGACTTCCTGCGTCAGCAGTTCCCCCGCAGCGAGCCCATCGCGGACTCCGAGCGGGTGGCCTTCGAGGCCATTCGGGACGACATCGTTCCTCTCCTGACCGAGACGCCCTGGCCTCTCGTCGCCGTCGCCGACGCGGAGTAGGCCCGGCAGACGCCGCCCGCGGTTGGCGGGGATCTGATCGCACCTCTCCTGGAGCGACGGCCCTCGGCGCACTAAGGTCACGCGATGCGCTTCGCCCCGCTCCTCCTGCTCCTCCTCCTGGCCGCGCCGGCGTCCGGAGCAGAACCGCTCGGGCTGATGGCAGTTCCGCAGCGTTACGGCAGCCTGCTCGCCGCCACGGACTTGATGGTCGAGGGTGGTACTCGCTCTCATCTCCACGTGCACGGCACGGACTCCGACCGCGCGCTGCTCGATGGCCTCGGGGTGCCGTACACGGTGCTCACCACGGACCTGCGCCTGCTGCGCCCTGCCACGGGCATCTCCCGCGACGCTCAGTACCACTCCCCCGCCACCATCTCGGACTCGCTCCGCGAGCTGGCCGCGGCCTACCCCAGCGTCGCCCGCGTCGTCGATGTGGGCACGTCGTGGGAGGGTCGTGAGCTCACCGGCGTCGTGCTTACCGACAACCCCCTGGAGCGGGAGCTCGACGAGCCTGCTTTGCGCATCTTGGGAACCCACCACGGCGATGAGTGGTCTTCCATGGAGGTGGCGTGGAGCACCGCGTGGGCCCTCGCCGAGGGCTACGGCAGCGATCCCGCCATCACGGAGCTCATCGACGGAGCGGAGGTGTGGATTGTGCCGGTGGTGAATCCGGATGGAGTGGAGGCGTTCACGCGGCGCAACAGCCGCGGCGTGGACCTGAATCGCAACTACGGCTTCGAGTGGATCAGCCAGTCGTCAGCAGGTAGCGCGCCGTTCTCGGAGGTCGAGACGGAGGCCGTGCGCCTGCTCTCGTGGCAGAGATCGTTCGGACACTCCCTCACGATGCACTCCGGGGCCATCAACCTTGGCTGGGTCTGGAACTGGACCCTTGCACCCACGGACGACGACGCCGTCCTCGAAGCGCTGTGCGAGCGGTACCTGCTCAACAATCCGCAGCCGGACTTCTGGATCACCAACGGGGCGGCCTGGTACACGACCCGGGGCGACACGAACGATTGGTCGTACGGCGTGCGGGGCGGGCACGACTACACGCTGGAGATCAGCCTCGACAAGGCCCCGCCGGAGGCGGAGCTTCAGGACTTCCTCGACTGGCACACGCCCGCATCGGTGGACTTCCTGCTCGACGGGCTCGCCACCGGAGTGCGTGGGACGGTCACGAGCGACGCCGGGAGAGGAGTCGAGGCGACCGTCACCTCCGACCTCGACCCCTGGCCCATCTACACCGACCCCGAGACGGGTGCGTTCTCCCGCCCAGTGAGCGCGGGCACCCACACGTTCACCGTGCACGCGGAGGGGTACGCCCCCACGAGCGTCGTCGCGGACGTCGCTGGTATCGCGGCGGGCCCGAGCGTGATCACGGCAACCCTCACTCCTCTCGCGGCATTCGCGGTGGAGGGGGCCGAGGGCTTTGCGACACCGGCCAACTCCCCGGCGGACGCGACTCTGTGCGGAACCGACGTGCTCGCCCACGTCGCCGCGGGCGGGGGACTGGCGCTGCATCGTCCCGGCCTGGGCAGCTGGCCCCTGGACACCGCCATCGACTCCGGGGCCACGCCCTGCGTTCTCGCGACCCTGGACCCCGAGGAGATTCCAAACGGGTGGGATCGCATCGGGGAGTGGACGCTCCTGTGGCTCGACGCCAGCGGGGCCGCTGTCTCGGCGACGC
This sequence comes from Deltaproteobacteria bacterium, assembly GCA_023954745.1. Taxonomy (GTDB): domain Bacteria; phylum Myxococcota_A; class UBA796; order UBA9615; family UBA9615; genus JAGSHC01. Next base: position 12,090 of record JAGSHC010000086.1, read on the forward strand.
CCCTGGCCATGGGCTTCACGACGCCTGGCCCCACCATCGTCCCAGCCGACGTCGAGCTGAGCACTGCGCCGGTGGGGGGCACGTTCATCGACCTCGTCGGCGAGGGCCTTCCCGAGGGCGCCACCATCCGCTTCGTCGGTTCCGATGGTGTGCGGCGAGCCCCTCTGGAGCGGGTCCGGGACGAAGGCGGGGACACCAACGGCGTCGGATTGTTGCGTGTGCGGGTCGATGTCGCCGATTGGCCCGAGGGAGCCATCTCGATGCGGCTGGTGGGCGGTGGGGAGTTCATCTCCCTCGAGGGCGCGCTGCTGCTCACCGACGGTGTCCTCACCTCGACCTTCGTGCCCCCCGGCGACGACGACGATGACGATGATGACGACGACGACTCGGCCCCCGCCGACGACGACGACTCGGCCCCCGCCGACGACGACGACGCGACCCCCGCCGACGACGACGACGACAGCGCGCCGCTCCCTCCCCCGTCAGGCTGCGCGAGCTGCGGCTCTGGCGGCAGCGGCACCCTCGCGTTGCTCCCTCTACTGATGCTCCCGCTCTCGCTCCGCCGCCGAAGGACCTCCCGATGAACCGCCGCTCCCTCCCCCTCTTCGCCCTGTTGGCGCTCACCGTGGGCTGCGGTGATGCGTGTGACCCCGATGCTCCGACGTTCCAGGACTCGGTAAAGGAGGCGTACGCGCCGTGCAACGGCGAGCTCCTCAAGGCGAAGGCGGGTCTGAAGGCCATGCAGCTGGTGTTCAAGCCCTGTGGGTCGAACAACTTCCAGAACTTCCAGTGGAACCCCGCCGGAGTCACGCTGTACTACCGCACCTTGCAGGGACCCTGGGTCCTCAAGGACACCGGTGAGAACCTGCCGTTGCGCATCGGCATGCCCAACACCCCGCCCGCGTGGTTCAACGACAGCCTCCTCGCGGTGCCGGACTCCACCGGCCGCAAGATGAGCGTCTACAACATCGAGTCCCACATCCTCAACCTCCTCGAGCTGGATCAGGTGGACCCGGAGCAGCTCAGCAAGGGGGCCGAGGACGACGAGATGCTCTACCTCGCCAGCGAGAGCCCCGGCGGGCTGAAGTACGCGTGGCGCCTCTCCGCCAACACCGGCGAGAGCGAGCGCGCCTTCGGCTGGCTCGATGAGGGCCTCGAGTCCATGACCTATCGAGTCGAGCAAGACATCGTCTGCTACCGGCTCTACGGCGACACCGAGGTGGTCTGCGCCAACGGGACCACGGGCGACCGCATCAAGGCGTTCAAGGACCGGACCCGCGTCACGGTGAGCGTGGACGGCCGCTACGCGATGGCCGAGGGGCTCGGGGCCGAGGTGTCCGTGTTCCGCGAGGGCCACGAGCTCGAGGTCAGCGAGCTCCCTCGGGGTGTGGAGACGAAGGTGCGGCCCCCGTCGCTCTGGATCACCGATCTGAAGACGGGTGAGGAGCTCGCCTACGAAGGCGTGCACGGTCACACGTTCCAGTGGTACGACTCGGCGCCCTACTTCGCGTCCTTCATGCTCTGGGGCTTCGACGGGGAGCAACTCAACGCCAACGTGGCGCTCGTGGACATGCGGCACTTCATGAAGGCCAACGACTGGAGTCCGCCCCTGGCCATGGACGGGCAGCCCATCGACCCGACGGCGGAGCCGGACCGGACTACGTCCCTGGGCGAAGAGCCGAACTGAGCATCGAGACGGCCCGCTTGCTCCCCTTGAGCGCGGCGGGCCACGCGTCACCGTCGCGGCAGACCTGCTCTTCGGCGCCTCCGGGCAACATGCAGGAGAAGCACTCCGCCAGGGCGGTTCCCTCGGGGTCGTTCATGGGGCCCTTCATCCAGCAGCGACTCCCCGAGACGTGGTCCCAGAACACCGTGCGCGTCTCGAACGAGAGCAGCCGCAGGTCGAACCGATTCCCCAGGTCTGCGCGCCAGCTCCCCACGCTGCCCACGAGGGGCTGGATGCTCATCGGGTCGACGACACCGCCCGCATCGATCTGATCAGCGAAGGCGTTCCCCACGTCGTCCGCGTCGGGGACGAGCAGGGTGATGACGCCCTCGAGCCTCTCCTCGGTCCAGACCACCTCGACCGTGACGCGCTGCTCGTTGTCGAGCACCGTGCCCAGGCGCTTGCTGAACGCGGTCAGCGCATCGGGGTCGCGAAAGAAGTCCTCGTAGAGCGGGCTGAGCCCCTTGGGAAGGACCACCATGGGAGGGCCGTTGTCAGCCAACGCGACGACCGGCCCGTCGGGCGCGGCGGGCGGTGTGGCGTCCGGGGCGGTGGGAGTCCCGGGCTCGGCTGGGGGCTCGGGGGCGACCGCATCGGGGGCGGTCGCGTCAGGGGCGGTCGCGGTGCCACAACCTGCGATGAGCAGGCAGAGGGCCGCAGCCCGCTTCATCCCGTGAGGCCACGCTTGCGTCGGACGTCGTCCATGACGCGCTTGTACTCGATGTCCCACTTCTCGGAGCCGGGCCGCAGGTTCTTCAGGCGCGAGCGGACCTCTCGGTCCAGGTCGGCCTCCTCGACGAGGTGCTTGCGGTAGATCCGCATGAGCGTCTTGCGCATGTTCCGGTCGTCGCCGAAGACCTCTTCGACGTTGTTCGAAATCATGAACATTTCGAGGATCTGGCTGACGATGTAGCGAATGCCGTCGTCGCCGGTCTTGTGGCTCCAGTTGTCGGCAATGCCGGACTTCACCTTGCCGAACTGGTCGTAGGTGATCTGGCGCCGCTCCATGAGCTCACGCGTCTCCTGCACGACCTTGCTCTCGGTGCGCAGGTACTCCTCCATGATCGCGCGAACGTCTCGTTCGGCTTCCTCCTTGTACGGAGCTTCGACGACGATGTCGCCGTCGAGGGAGAAGGTGTTGATGATGTCCTCGGCGATGCGAGGGACCTGCGAACGGTACAAGCGCATTGTCTTCGTGCCTTCGTGAATGAGGGGGCTCCGCGAGCCGGCGGGACTATGCCCTGCCAGGCGGGAAAACCCCAGCGACAAGGCTCTAGAAGCGGAACTCGATGCCGCCTCCGAGCCGCAGAATGGCCAGCCGATAGGCGAGGTGCTGCATCTCGAAGTCCGCCGTGGCCTTCTTCAGCCCCGTCTGCTCGAGCTCCACGTTGGAGTACCCGACCTCGAAGGCGAAACGGAAGACGCGGCCCAGATTGATGTGGAACCCGCCGTACACCTCGCCACCCACCCGCGGACCCTGGCTCGTCCAGGGATCGACGTTGTTGGGGTCGAAGGGATCGTTGTCGGGGTTGTCGATGAGGAAGCACTCGTTGGACTGGATGTCCGCGTAGTTGTAGGCCCACTGCAGCACGACTCCTCCGCCGACGAAGGGCTGGAAGACCCGGAACACCTGCAGGTTGGGGATCGTCAACTCGTAGTTGGCTCCAATCGCCAAGGCGTAGTGGGCCACGTGGGTGAGGCGTCGGGTGGGCGAACCGAACGCGGTGCCCGCCTGGGTGTCCGTGTCCGAGATGACTCCATCGCACGACGAGCCCGGCTGCTCGATGGGCTCCTTCCAGATGTAGTCCACGCCGCCCACGGACCCATCGGGGCAGCTGAGGTCGGTCCCTGCGCCGCCTCGGTTCACACAGTTCTTGTCTGCGTCCTCGTAGTGACCGCCGCGGTTGTAGCCACCAATGAAGGCGAGCTTCATCCCCAGGCCCATGAAGAAGTCGGTGGTGAGGGGAATCTGAAGTCCGGCGCCGGCGCGAAGGGCCGCGTTCTCCTGGACCGCCGGGAACATGGAGTAGGCACGGAAGCCGAGGCGGAACCAGCGGTGCTCTTCCTGCCAGACCTCAAAGGCGTTCTTGCCCACGAACGACGCTTCGTCGTCAGCCAGAGGGTCGTCCTTCTTGCCCTCACTGCCCTGGGCCAGCACTGCGCCAGGGACGAGCAGCGTCACGAGCAGGAGGAGGGAGAGCCAGCGGCAGATGAGCTTCGCAGCGACCATGTGGTGACCTCTTCGCCCGTCGTCGGGCTGGAACGGGATTGACCTCTACCGTGTCTACCATGGAGCGACCTCGTCGGGCGACCCTCAGTCCGGGGGCGTTCCGGTGCCCGAGAGCTCGACGTTGCCCACGGTGCAGTCCAACAGACCGTCCGGGTCGCCCCCGGCTCCGTCGTCACGATCCACGCCAATGCTCAGGTTCGCGTCGATATCGAACCCAGCTCCGAAGGCCACCACCGAACCGTTGATCTCCAGGTCACGGTCCATGGTCGCCGTGTCGCACTCTCCCCGAAGGGAGAACGTGCCCGTGGGGCCCACCGTGCCCGAGAGCACACAGCCCGCGGGTCCTTGAGACGCCTCGATCGCGCCCCCCGACTGCGTCACCGCCAGTGTCATGGACGGCACGTCCTGAGGCGTGCGCTCCATGAAGTCGAAGATCTCCCAGAAGTCCCAGTCCGCGCCCACGCATTCGCTGTCGAGCTGCTGTCCGGCGACGACGTAGTTCGCGGCGATGTTCATCGGCTCAGCGGGCTCGGGGTCCCCCGAGGGGCACCCGGTCAGCGCGAGGAGCGTGAGAGGGAGGAGTATGTGTCTCAAGTGCGCTCCAGGTCGGGGCGGGCGACGCGGTTGAAGGCGCGCTCCAGTCGACGGGGGGTCAGGGGCTCCATGGAGCCCGAGCCCTCGGGGATGTCCGAATACTCGAACGCCAGGGGCACGAAGTTCGCGCTGACCTTTGCCCGCATGAAGTCATCCACCGCCTGCTCTGGACGCCAGGCGGGGTCCTGCGGGACGGGGAACAGGTGCAGATCGAAGAGCTGATCCCGATGCCGGCGGGCGATCCCGATGGCCGAGCCCCGCGCGCCGAGACGGCCCACCGGGAAGATCATGTAGTCCTCGAAGAGAGTGGCAAAGTCTGGCTTCTCGACCCGCGCTTCGGTCACACCCTGAGGAGGGAGTGACCGCAGCCCGAGGTCGTACTCCCGAAGGAGATCCGCGAAGTCGGCATGCAGCACGCCGAGCAGCGAGAGCTCCTCGCGGCTGACAGCCGGTGGCCCAGCCAACACCGGTGCGGCCGGAGGAGCCGCGAGCCCTGCGGTGCCAGCCGCCGAGATCCCCAGGCCCTCGTAGTGGCCCACATGATCCTGCGCGTCGCCGGACTCGAACAGGTCGAGGTTCGGACTGCTCGCGAAGAGATCGCTGAACGCTCCAAAGTCCTCGCTCGGCGCGCTGGAGTTCCCGAAGTCCCCGGAGAAGAGGGGGTGCTCGGTCTCGCTCGGGCCGTCCAGAGCCTCGAAGCGGCTCGACGCGGGCGCGGGGGCGGGCGTGGGAGACGGCGCGGCTTCGAGGTCCAGGACGAACGCGCGATCACCGAGGACCTCGCCGTCGCACACGTAGCGCGACCCGTTCAAGGCCACGACGCGAACCAGGGAGCGCGTCGCGTTCAGGGCGTCCCATCGCAAGAGCTCGTCCACGACATCGCGATAGCCCGCCGCGCGGAGCGACAGCATCTCAGGATCCGCCAGAAGGCCCAACTGCTCATCCTTGACGCCGTGCCGGGCAGCCGTCAGGGGGTCGACGCTGAACTGGTCCGCGTGATGCAGAACGTAGTCGACGAAGTCGGCCTGAAGCGCCCCGAGGGCCGCGATGCGCACCGCCATGTCATCGCCCACTCCCTCGGGGAGCGAGCCCGCCTCCAGCACCTCGGCCCGCGCGATCAGCCCGGCGTGGGCGAAGTAACCGAGGGCCCAGCGCTCCCCGGGGCCGGCTCGGTTTGCGCCGCGTCGGGTGGACGTGGCTTCGATCACCGCCTCCACCAGGTGGCGCGTCATCTCAAGCGTCTCGCCATCCACGAACCCCTCTCGGCCCAGGAAGATCGGAGCGAGGTCCAGGTCGTAGTAGAAGTGGTGGGGCCCGACGAGCTGGAGGACCGGCGTATCACCGGCCAGGGCGAGGAGGTGTTCGGACGCCTCCCCGGCGCGCTGACGAAGGTCGGACGCGACCAGCTCGTGCCCGGCGTCGATGCTCACGAGCACCTTGCGCAGGAGCGTGGCGTGCTGGGCGGGATTACGCCCCGCGAGTCGCTGGAGCTGGTCGAGCGGAGCTCGGTGCTTCGCCACCAGGGCCGGATGGTCCGCCTCGATCTGGCCGAGCAGGTACGCGTCTCCCTGAAGCAGCCGCGGGACAATGTCGAGCAGCCAGAGCCAGACGATCGTGTCGAGACGCGCCCCCGGAGCCTGGGCCACCGCGTCGAACAGCGCAGCCTCGAGCTGGGGGAAATACCCCTCAGCTTCGACCTGCGCGCCGGGCTTCATGTGGGCTTTCACCTGGGTCGCGACGTACGCGTAGAGCGCCGCCGTGAGCCCGCGCGGAGGCCTCAGGGGCCACCCCGTCCCGATGGCCGGCCCCAGGTCCTGGGGGACCGGGATCTCGAACTCGAACCCAGGCATCAGGCGATCGAGGTCTGCCCGCTTGCACACAAAGCGGCAGAGGGAGAGGACAACATCGATGGGGCTAGAAGACTCCATGAACGCCGACGACGATCCTATCAGCGTTGCGGCGGGGGCTTCGTAGCCTCGTCGCTCGTCTCGGGGGGCGCGGCGTCCGCGGGCGTGGGAGCGTCAGAGCCCCCAGCTCCGCCTCCACCCTCCTTCCCCTGCACGTCGCCCTCGACGCGCTCGTCTGGGTCCACGAGGACCCGCTCCAACATGCGGAGTTCACCGGGAGCGATGTTCACGGGCAAAAGCAGGAGTGGCAACCTCACCGGGCGCGGCTTCGTGAAGACCACCGGGTAGGGAAGAATGCGCGCCCCCTTGCGGTCCACCTGATAGACGAGCGGATAGGAGACCACCACCGGGTCCCCGTCGTGCCCACGAAACTCGAGGGCCCGCAGGACATCCTCGAGACAGGGCCCGAGTTCGGGTGGGGCGCGGTCCAGTTCGGCGGCAGCGTCGACGACCACACCGTCGCGATTGACCGTGAAGCGCACCGCCACTTCGCCCGCTTCCTTCGTCCCTCGGACGTGCTCCCGGTAGCAGCCGTAGAAGTCATCGTTGGCGAGGTGGAGCACGTCCCGCAGCTCCCCAGCGTCGACATATCGGTCGGTGGGCGTGCCCGGGTGGTTGAGGTTGTCTCTGGGGTCGCCGGCTGGACCCTGCGCAAAGGCGGAGCTCGCGATCAACACCAAACCGACCGTAAGGAGGAGGACCGAGAGCTGCTTCACTTGACCGCCTCCCCCGCGATGCGCCCGGTGATGGTCTGCGACTGGGTCAGTCCGGCGCGGAGGGTGTCGTTCTCCCGGTGGCTGCTGACGGCGTGGGTCCACTCCTGAACAAACTCGTGGGAGAAGACCCGTCCCTTGCTCTGCAGCACGATGGTGCCGCGGACAGTGGCGGTGCTGGCACGCTTCATGGGTCGGGCGGGGTGGTTGTCCTCGGCGACCTCGGTCGCTGTGCCCTCGTAGCTGAGCGCGATGCAGCGGCGACCGCACTCCTTCGGCGCGTCCGCGGCGCGGTACTCCAGGTCCCAGCCCTGATCGAGGTTGAGGAGCGGGTCCAGGGGAACCCGTTGGCGAAAGGCGATGGGAATGGCCCCGCCGCTGGCAGGCACATCGAAGGGCAGACGCAGGACGGACAGCAAGAAGACCGGAAGGATGAGGTCTCCCCCACGCTGTGCCCCGGCGACGTGCTCCCACCCAGTCGAGGCGAGCAGCTCTCCCGACTCGAGCACCCGCATGGAGACCGACTTCCCCTCGATGCCGTCCAGAGACACCGCCGCCGCCCCAGCCCCACGGTCCACCGTGCCCTCGAGGTCCACGACCCGCGTGACGAGGCCGAGCGACGAGTCACGGAACACCCGGCCCACGACGCGCTCGATTCGCCCCGATGCGGTGACCGTGACCCGCGCCAGGGACTCCTCGAGGGAGTCCGTGTCGTATGGCTCGGCTTCGGGGGGCAGCCGGTCGAAGGACGTGGCGATCACATGCTCGACCTCGAACGTGAGGTTCTCGACGGAGTCCTGGGCCAGCTTGTACTTCAAGCTGCGTCGGGCGGCGTCCGCTCCGCTCGGCAGGGCCAGAGCGAATACGGTCAAGAGAAGCAGCAAGGGGATTGGCCGAGGGCTGAACATCGGCGGGGACCTTAGCAGCCGAGGTGGCATCCACCCTGTATGGTCGATCGGCATGGATTCTCCCGCTCACGCGGCCGTCATTCTTGCGGCTGGCCGCTCCAGCCGAATGGGTACGACCAAGGCGCTGCTCCCCTGGGGATCACGCTGTCTCCTCGCCGCATGGGTCGCGAGGTTCGCGGAGGTGGGTGCGAGCCCCATCGCCGTGGTGCTCGGGGCGGACGCAGAGTTCGTGCGCGCCTCTGCCTCCCCGGACCTGCCCGAGGGCGTTGAGGTGCTCTGGGTCACGAACCCCGACCCCGACGGCACAGGGCCACGGGAGTCGCTGCTGCTCGGTCTCGATGCGCTGCCGGCCGACCGCGCCGCCTGGTTCACCCCCATCGACGTGCCCGTGGTCGACCGACAGACCCTGCAGGCCATCGCCGAGGGATGGGCATCGGCCGTCGCGAAGCGGGAAGACGAGCCCATGGCGGCGCTCCCCGTGGTCGACGCGCAGCGAGGCCACCCGGTGCTCGCAGGTCCGGTGTTCATCGCGCGGCTCTTTCAGGGGGAGCCCGGCGACCGCATTGATGGCCTCTTCGAGTGGGCGACCCGACGGCTCGTGCGCGTGCCGGTGCAAGCCACGACGGTGCTCGCGAACATGAACTCGCCCGCCGACTATCACGGTCAGGCTCCCACGGGCGAGGTGGCCGAACCCACCGTTCCCCCCGACACCTCGGGTGAGACCGCGGACTGAGCGCTGAGCCGCAGGAGGTTCTAGAGCGCTGCCGCCAGCACGATGGCTCGTGCCCGAGCGGGATCGACGGGCCCGGTGGTGCGACCGTCCTTCTTCGTGGCGGTGCCGACAATGGCCCCGTCCGCCAGCTCGAGCACCACCCCCACGGTGTGCACATCCACCCCCGAGCCCACGAGCACCGGGGCCCCGGCGGCCCTCGCCTCGGCGATCTCCTCGGTCGCCACCGCCACGCCGGTTCCGGAGCCCGTGACGATCACCGCGTCGGCGAGCCCGCGGTGGACTGCCTCCTTCGCCTCCTCGCCGACCGGTCGTTCGACACCCAGGGGAGCCGAGTGCTTGACCCGCACGTCCGCCCAGATCTGGACGTTTGGAGCCCAGCTCGCCCGGAGCCGGGCCGTCTCGTGCGCTCGGCCCTCGATGAGTCCCTGGTCGGTCACCCGCGCCCCCACGTGGACGTTGACGCGAATGGCCGCGAGGTCCAGCGCAGCGGCGAGTCCGAGGGCCGACCGCGCGTCATTGCGAAGGACGTTGGCCACGATGGGCAGGTCCCCCACTTCGCGCCGCACTGCGTCGATGGCCCGCGCCATGGCCGCGACGGTGACGGGAGCCACCGGTCCCGGGTGGAACGGAGCATCTCCGAAGTTCTCCACCACCAGTGCCTGAAAGCCAGCCTCGGCGAGGGCGGCTGCGTCGGCGCGAGCCCGCTCGAGAACCGAGTGCATCCCTACGGCCCCCGGAGCTCCCGGGAGCGGCAACAGGTGGACCATTCCGATGAGGCGCGCTGGTCTGGTGTGCATCGCTGCTGTATAGCAAGGCCGTGCTCCGTCTCCGCTGCACCACCCTCCTGCTCTTCGCTGTCGTGCTCGCCGGATGCAGCCGCCCCGGCCTGCTCTTGGACCTGCGGGGCAGCGGCAGCACCTCTCCCGAGTTGACCTCCATGGTGGAGCGGTATGGCCAACTCGCCGACCGGCTCCAGGCCCACGCGGCCTTCTATGAGTACGAGGTCCGCAAGAACCACACGAAGATGCGGCTCATGGGCGTCCTGTCTGTGGTCGGCGCCGGCTCGGCGGCAGGCCTGACCGCCTCCGCATTCAACCCGGACATGCCCGACGCCGTGCGGCCCGCCATCGCCAGCGCATCCATCTCGCTCTCGGTGCTCTCCGCCGTCTTCGTCCTGCTTCCCCACGCCCACCAGTACATCCTCAAGGAAGCTGGGTATCAGCGCATGGCCGAGGCGACCCGGGCCAGCTACGCGGACCTCGAGAACCAGTGTGGCGTGGCCGTCGCGCCTGACGACGTAGCTGCCCTTCGCGCCTGCGTCGAGGCAGCCCAGGACGCCCTGCTCGCCGCACGCCGCTTCCCCCTGGACTCGCCGTGCAAGCCTCCGCCGGACCGGGATCTCGATGGGCTCCTGCGCTCCGCTGGACGGGCGGAGTGAGCGGCGAAAGCCCCGTCGAGGTCGCGCGCGCGCTGCGATGGCGGGTGGCCCGTGATGTCCTGCTGGACCCCTTCGCGTGGGTCGGCGGAGTCCTCCTGGCGGCGGTCCTCGCGCGGGTGGGCGGGAGCGTGTCCGAGGCGAGCGGCGCGCTCGTCGTCCTCGCCGCCGCTCCGCTCATCAGCCTCGCCCTGGGAATCGGCCTCGCAGACGCCCTCTTCTTTCGGACCCAGGAGAACGACCTCCTGCGTACCCAGCCCCTGGGCGAGTTCGGCCTGCTGGAGGTGCGTCGCGCCGAGCTGGGCTGGTGGCTGCAAGCAGCTGCCCTCCTCGCCGCCGCTGTGGGATTGGGGGCTGCCGGGCCCACCGGGGGCATCGCTGCCTACCTGGCGAGCCGGCTGACGGTCGGCGGCAGCGCCACCCTCGCCCTGTGGACACGCTCCTGGGCTGGCCGCAGCGGCGCCGCCCTCGGAATGCTCGGCGTGAGCGGGGTGGGGGTCGGGTTGCTGCTCCTGCCGCGGGTGCTCCCGCTCCCTGATGTACCCGGCTGGGTCGGCGCCTTCGGGCCCGCCGGCCTCGGCCTCGCCCTCGGAGTCTCCCTGCGTTCGTCCTGGGGTCGCCTCTACGAGGTCCTGGCCAGCGACGCCGCGGCCGCCCCGTCCACTCCGCGAAGCCGCTTCCCCCGCGTCCTCTCCCGTCTGCTCCCGCTGCCGGCCACCTGGAGGGCCCGTGTGGTGCGGGACCTCACCCTCCTGCTCCGGGGCCGCGATGGACGCGGGGCCGTGCTCCTCGCTCTGTCCCCCGCTGCCGCCCTCACCCTGCGCTTCGACCCGACGCCCACCAGCGGACAACTGCTCTGGCAGGTCCTCTCTGCTGCTGCTCTCGGGGGAGGCGCCATCGCCTATGCGGTCGGGCCCGGGGTGCATCGGCTCCGACTGCAGGTCCTGCCGTGGGTGCGAGTCACCCCTCGCCCCGGTCAGCGCGCCCTGGGCGCAGCCCTCGTCTGGGGAGCCGTCTGGGCGACGCTGCACAGTGGACTGCTCTTGCTCGTGGTCGCCAACGCCCGCGACGGCTGGTTTCTCCAGGAGCTGCCTGGCCTTGTGCTGCCCGTCCTCGCGCTGGAGCTCTCGATGGTGCACTTCTCGGTGGTGTTCACCCTGTCGAGGACCACGGCGCGGGGTCTGCTCGGTGAGGGCATGCTCGCCATTGCGTTGCCGGCAGTGGCCGTGGGCGTAGCCCTCGCCGGGGTCCTCGCTCCGTGGGCCATGTTGCTCTATCCCCTTCTCACCATTGGGATGACCGGCGAAGCGACCCACCGTCTCGATCAAGTGGAGGTTCCTCGGTGAGTATCTCGGTCCAGAACGTCTCCAAGAGCTACGGCGCCAAGCAAGCCCTGGACGGAGTGAGCTTCGAGGTCGCTCCCGGCGAGGTCTTCGGATTGCTCGGCGCCAACGGGTCGGGCAAGACGACGCTCAATCGATGCATCGCGACTCTGCTGCGCCCAGACACGGGGCGCATCGTCGTGGACGGGCAGGACGCGGTGGAGGCCCCCGACGCGGTGCGTCAGCGGATCGGCTACCTCGCCGAGTTCCCTACGTTCTACCCCTCACTCAGCGCCGACGAGTTCCTTCGGTTCCTCGGCGGCCTGCAAGGGCTCAGCGAGGCGACCGCCACAGAGCGGATCGACCGCTGGATCACCCTCTTCGAGCTCGAGGAGGCTCGGCGACTCCCGCTGGGCGGGTTCTCCCAGGGCATGAAGCGGAAGATCGCCCTCGCCGGAGCGCTCATCGGGGACCCCTCGGTGGTGCTGCTCGATGAGCCGACGAACGGCCTCGACCCCCCCTCGGTCTACCTGTTCCGGCAGGTGATCAACTCCCTGCGGGAACAAGGCCGCACCGTCCTTCTCTCCTCGCACGTCCTGCCCCTCGTGGAGCAGGCCTGCGACCGAGTGGCCATCCTCGCGGGGGGAACCCTGAAGGTCGTCGGAACCATGACCGAGCTTCGTGAGGACGCCGGCATGCCGGACGCGGACCTCGAGCAGCTGTTCCTGCACTACTCGGGACTGGATGAGGCGATGCTGGAGCGGCTGGCGGTCTCGACCCGGCCCAGCGTGCCGGATGCCGAGGATCTGGCCGGGTCGACCTGGGTGCCTGAACAAGTGCTCGACGGGTTTGGCGCG
>JAGSHC010000080.1 GCA_023954745.1 Deltaproteobacteria bacterium
AGGTGCCAGTCCGAGGTGTGCAGGATGCGCAACATGCGAGCGCCGGAGTCTATCGGGGGCCCGGGACGGAAACCGACCCGGGTTGGGTATCCTCGGCTCGAGGGGCACGCTCGGGGTCCCCAAACCCGGAGACTCCCCCTTGAGAATTCCGCTGATCGCCCTCGCCGCTCTCCTCGCCGCCTGCCCCGCCGCCAACGACGACGACTCCTCGTCCAACGACGACGACGCGGCAGACGACGACGACGCAGCAAACGACGACGACTCCACGGAGCCCGGGGCGCTGCGCACCTTCATGGCGGCGGCCCACACCGGAAACCTGGGCGGCCCAACGGGCGCCGACGCGCTCTGCACCAGCGACGCGAACAACCCCGACGCCACCGCGACCTGGAAGGCCATGATCGGCGGGCTGAGCCGCATCCCGTGCGCGGACCCCGACTGTGCGTCAGGTACGGCGGGCCAAGCGGACTGGGTCTTCGCTCCCGACACCGAGTATCTGCGCCCCGAGGGCGGCACCCTCTTCACGACCAACTCCGACGGCGTCTTCACGGCCTATCCGCTGGGCAGCAACGTCATGAACTCGCCTCAGAACTTCTGGACGGGCCTCGACAGCGACTGGACGGTCTTCGCCGGCGAGCACTGCAACGACTGGAACTCCGACGGAGTCGGAGTCGAGGGCCGCGTGGGATGGACCGAGAGCGACTCGGCCACCTGGATTCAGGGCGGCAGCGTCGAGTGCGACGGCATGCAGCAGTTCCTCTGCGTCGAGCAGTAGCGCGGGCCGCAGCGCAGTCCAGCGACCGCCTCGGAGTCACACCCGTCGGCGCCGGACGGCGACACCGACCATCAGCAGGGTGAGCCAGGCCGCGTCGGCGCCACCGGCACCGCTGGAGCAGGAACAACTGTCCCCCTCGAGGCCGTCGTCGTCGTCCCCCGCGTCGTCGTCGTCCCCCGCGTCGTCGTCATCCCCCGCGTCGTCGTCGTCCCCCGGCTCCTCGGTGCTGAACCGGAGGCGCAGCTGGAGGTCGTCGATGTAGGAGTCGTTGTCCGAGCCCGCGTTGCGGGTGCCTTCCAGTCGCACCTCCACAGAGCGTGTCCCTGCGGGCACGAGCAGGTCCTCGCCGAACTCGGTCCAGCTGGCGTCGGTCATGGCGAAGCGGGTCCCCCGGCTGAGCTCGGAGCCGTCACCATCCCGGAAGATGAGCTGCATGGCGGGCTCGTCGTCTCCGCCCCAGTCCGACAACCATCCCCGCAGACGCGCCGTGGCCTCACCCCCATCGATCTGCCCGCCCCACAGGCCCACCGACACGGTCTGGCTCGCGGCGCCGAACGCGGACGGGTCGCACACGCCACCCACCACGAACATCCGGTCGCCGGCGTGGGGTTGGCCGGCGTCGCACTCGCCCCCCTCGACGGACTCCACGACTCCTTCGAGGATGTCCCAGCCGGTCATCCCCTCTTCCGCCCCGCCGTTGGCGAGCAGGTTGTTCGTGAACGACGCCCGGCCGGTCGTGAACGTGACGGTCTCGGACCACGGCGACCACGCCAGGGACTGGTCGCGGTACCGCACCCGCCAGCAGTACTCCGTCTCGGAGTCGAGGGAGTCCGTGAAGAGATCCGTGAGGTCGACGCCCGCCTGGAGGTCGACGCCCCCGTACTCGTTGCGATGCTGCACCCAGCGGTCGAGCACCGGAACCTCGAAGCCGTCGCACGACAGCGCCACCTGCCAGTGGGTGGCCCCGTGGGGGTCGCCGTCCGCCTCGGCGTAGGCGCTCGCGAGGAACGTCGTCTCCTCGGGGGACGGCACATCCTCGGCGGAGGGTGTGAGCGCGACCGGCTGGTCTGGGGCCGCGCCCGTGGACCGAATGGTCAAGTCGTCCATGACCTCGTTGTCGCGGGTCACATCCCGGTTGCCCCGGCTGATGCGCCGCAGCCGAAGCGACGGGTCCGCCCCCGACTCGGCTTCGAGGTACACGAAGCCCCACTCGTCCTGGGTCACCACGAACTCGTCGTAGTCCCGCTGGGGCCACTCCCCCCAGTAGTCGATGGCGCCGCCCGCCGTGGCCACGTTCACCCACAGGTGGGTGTGGTCCCGCGACTGTCCGCGGCTGTACCCATGCGTGTGCCCGAAGAGATGCACTGAGGGCTTGCCGCAGTCGGTGCTCCACTGCTCCAGACGCGCGACCACCGAGCCGCTCCACAGGTTCTCACCCGGGGTCCACAGCTCACTCAGGTACGGGTGGTGCAGCTGGGCGACGACGAAGTCGATGCCGGTGTCGGCGCAGGTGTCGGCGAGCACCCCATCGAGCCAGTCGAGCTGCTCCTGGATGAGGTACCCGCTGTTGCTGTCCAGGCCCACGACCCGCACCCGGCCCACGTCGTGGGACCACCAGTGCTCCTCGTAGCCCGGCGTGCCGTTCATGGGCAGGTCGAAGTACTCGAAGAAGATGGGGGTGTCTGCTTCGTGGTTGCCCGGCACGGGGTAGGTGGGCACCCGCGACATCAAGGGGGCCGCCGGGGTGAAGAACTGATCCTCCCACTGCCCGTAGCTGTTCCCCGTCGCGACGAGGTCCCCCGGCACCAGCATCGCCTGCACCGCGTCCGTCAGGTCCCCGCCGCTCTCCTGCTGCACCCACGGGAGTACGCCGTCGGCGATGAGGTCGCGGAAGACGTTCGGGTTGGAGCCATCGCGCTGCATGTCGCTCACCGCGATGAACCTGACCGCGTCGGGGTCTTCCTCGGGTACCACGAAGGATGTGGGGGTCGAGGACCAGCTCCCGCTGCGCGCTACGTAGTGCACGGTCGAGCCGGCGGTGAGCCCGCTGAGGGTCACCCGGTGCAGGGTGGTTCCGTCGATGGAGGTCCACGACTCCCCCGCCTCCGTGGTGCCCAGCGTGGACGTCGCTCCGTAGTCCACGAAGGTGTCCGAGGCCACGTCCGTCTCCCACCGCAACGTCACCTCCGAAGACGTCGCGAGTTGCAGGTAGGGGGCCACGACGACCTGTTGAGCGTGCGCCCCCAGGGGGATCAGGAGCACCACGAGGAGAGGGAAGGAGGTCCACCGCATGGGCCGAAGGGTACCGCTCCCCCCCCCTGTATTCTCCGAATTGCATGGGCTCGGATCAGAAACGACAGACGCTCGACTCGCGGTTCTTCGAGTCGATCATCGAACACCTCCCCGCGATGCTCTTCGTCAAGGACGCGGAGAACCTCGAGTTCGTGCGAGTGAATCAGGCCTTCGAGGAGCTTGTCGGGCTGCGGCGGGGCGACGTGTACGGCAAGTCCGACCAGGACTTCTTCCCCCCGGACGAGGCCGCCTTCTTCAAGCGCAAGGACCGCGAGGTGCTCGAGGGGCGCGAGCTGCTCAACATCCCCGAGGAGCCGGTGCACACCGCACACCTGGGCCTGCGCTACCTGCACACGCGCAAGATTCCGCTGCTCGACGAGGATGGCAATCCCGAGTTCCTTCTGGGGATCTCGACGGACATCACCGCCGCCAAGGAGGCCACCGAGACCCTGAAGACGGTGCAGCGCGAGCTCCGCAATCGCGAGGCGTGGCTGCGGGTGCTGTTGCACGCGTTCCCCGGCATCGTCTGGGCGGCCGACAAGCGCAGCCGGTTCACCGCCATCGCCGGCGCGCACATGGACCGCCTGGGATTGCACGCCGAGAAGTCCGTGGGCGCCTCCGTCACCGACCACCTCGCGGACCTCCGGCTGAGCGCCGAGCCCCTGGACGAGATGACGTCGGGCGAGGTCATCTCGCTCGTCGAGCTTCATGAGCGGGCGCTGGCGGGGACGCCGAGCAGCGGTGAGTTCACGGACGGCGAGCGGGTCTACGAGGTGCGGCTCGAGCCGATGGTGCCGGAGCAGCATCTCGGAGTCGTGGGGACGGCGCTGGACATCACCGAGCGCCGCAAGCTGGAGCAGCAGCGCATGGAGTCGCGGCTCCAGGAGGCCCAGAAGCTGGAGAGCCTCGGTCTGCTGGCGGGGGGCATCGCCCACGACTTCAACAACCTGTTGGTGGGCATGCTCGGCAACGCGAGCCTGGCCCTGAGCGAGCTCGGAGAAGAGCACAGCTCCATCAAGGAGCACCTCGAGCGCATCGAGGCGGCGGCGGGTCGCGCCTCGGACCTCACCCACCAGATGCTCGCCTACTCGGGACGCGGTCGCTTCGTCGTCGAGCCTGTGGACCTGTCCGAGATCGTGCGCGACATGGCGCAGCTCCTCGAGGTGTCGGTGCCGAAGTCGGCAGCACTGGAGCTCCAGCTCGACGACGACCTGCCCAGCGTCGACGCCGACGTGGTGCAGCTGCGCCAGATCGTCATGAACCTCATCACCAACGCCGCCGACGCCCTCAAGGACGCGCGCGGAAGCATTCGGCTCACCACGCGACGCTTCACGGTGGACGACTGGTACCTGGGCCGCACGCGGCTGGCCGGAGGCGAGCTGGAGCAAGGGCCCTACGTGGTCCTGGAGGTGCGAGACAACGGGCGCGGCATGCAGAGCGACGTCGTCGACCGCATGTTCGACCCGTTCTTCACGACACGCGAGGAGGGGCATGGTCTCGGGCTCGCCGCCGTCCTGGGGATCATGCGGGGCCACGGCGGAGCCATTCGTGTGGACACCGCCCTCGGCTCGGGCACCACCATCGAGGCGTTCTTCCCGGCCAGCACGCACGCCACCTCCCAGAGCGTGCCGACGCTCCTCCACTTCGACATCGGGCCGCCCGGCCGGGTGCTCGTGGTCGACGACGAGAGCACCGTGCGCCAGCTCGCTCAGGTCGCGCTGGAGCGCGCGGGCTTCCACGTGACGGTGGCCGAGAATGGCCTGGAGGCCCTCAAGCTGTTCGAGCAGGACCCCGATGAGTTCGGAGTCATCCTCCTCGACCTGACGATGCCCGTCATGGACGGCGAAGAGACCTTTCGAGCGCTGCGGGAGCTCCGGCCCGGCGTCCGGGTGCTCTTGTCGTCGGGCTACCACGAGCAGGAGGCGACGGCGCGCTTCGCAGGACGCGGGCTCGCAGGCTTCCTACAGAAGCCGTACCGCGCCCAGGAGCTCGTCAGCCAGGTGCGCGACCTGTACGACGCCGACGGGTCGTACGAGCTGGACTGAGACCGTGCTCAGGTGCGCGGCGGGTACTTGCTGAGCTTGCGCTGAAGCGAGCGCCGGTGGATGCCGAGCCGACGCGCGGTCTCGCTGATGTTTCCGCCGCAGTCCGCCAGGACCCGATTGATGTGCTCCCACTCGGCGCGAGCCAGGGACGGAGCGTCGTACTCGCGGGATGCCTCCAGGGGCGGAGACTCGCCGCGCTCGAAGGCCACGAGGATTTCGTCGGCGTCGGCGGGCTTCGGGACGTAGTTGGTGGCGCCCAGGCGCATGGCCTCGACAGCCGTGGCGATGCTGCCGTAGCCGGTCAGCATCACGACCTTGGTGGCCGGGTCCACCTCGTGCAGATCCCTCAGCAGCTCGAGCCCGGAGGGGCCCTCCATGCGCAGGTCCACCACCGCGAACTCGGGGGACTCGGCCCGGGCCGAGCGCAGGGCATCGCCGTATCCCGATGCGGTGCGCGTCTCATATCCGCGGCGCTCGAAGGCCGCCGCGAGGCGGGTGCGGAAGAGCTCATCGTCGTCCACGACGAGCATGCTCGGGCGAGGGTCGGTACTCATGAACTCAGAGTCCTACGGAGATGTCCGCGCCTACGGAGGCCTCGAACGACAAGGCGCCGGAGTCGCTCAGAACCTGCACGTCGTCGAGGCTGAGCGTGCCCTCCATGCTGATGCCGCCGGAGAGATCGGACGTCGTCGGCGCGTCCAACACCGCGTTCACGACGGAGAGGTCTGCGCTCGACATGGCGGTGTTGAAGGAGATGCCCGTGGTGTTGGGGACCGTGGCCTGGTTCTGCACGTGCTCGGTGCCACCATCGATGGCCAGGACGATCTCGAGATCGCGCCAGGTGACGGCGGGCGGGGCGCCGTTGCCCCCGAGGATCTGGGCCGTGTCCAGCGCCACGGAGCCCGAGCGCACGCGGGTAATGAAGCCGACCAGCGTCGCCGCCGCGGCGATGCCGGCGTCCACGTCTGCGGTGAGCTCCTCGCCGTCCACCAACACTCCGTCGTACACGACGCCGATGCGGCAGGAGTCTCCCAGGTCCACGATGGCGATGCCCCCGAGGCTGGGCGGACACTGCACTGCGGGCGCGCCGCCCAGATCACCGGCCGGCCCCCCGACGTCGTAGGGCCCGATGTCGAAGTTGATGGCGCACCCCGAGGTGGCGGTGAGGGCGAGGAGCAGGAGCGCGAGCAGGGTCTTGGGCATGGGCAAACGCTAGCACCCCAGGGGATCGCGGCGCGTTTGTTGCCACGGTCGGACCAGTCCATCCCGAAATCGGCCCACGCGAGTCATCTGCGGACAGATCAAATTACGTCCATCTGACACACGCCCTCGGGGCGGCATGCGCGCGGGTCGCGCTGGGAGAGTGCAATGAGCGAGTTCACCACGGGTGGAATCTTCAAGGGTGCAGCCATCGGCGGAGCGGCCGCGGGCATCGCCAACATCATCCTCTACTTCATCGGCGGTGCCGCCGGTGCCGAGTACCTGATGCCCCAGCCAGGCAGTGGAGAGCTGGGCGCCATCCCCGTGCCCATGCCATTCATGATGAGCCTGGTTCCGTCGCTCCTGGGGGGCGCCGTCCTCGTAGCGCTGACGAAGTTCGCCGGCGAGAAGGCCTGGACCATCTTCCTCGCCATCATGGGCCTCGCCTTCCTCATGATGGCGCCCGGTCCCGTCATGCAGATGGGTGAGGACACAACCGCCATCGTGGTCCTCGAGGTCATGCACGTCGTGGCGGTGCTCGGCACCTGGTTCGGCATCAGCCGCTTCGGCAAGGGCTGATGGACAGCGTCGGCGGACGCCGCGGGGTGGATGGGTGATCTAGGGTCGCACCATGCGCCCCCTCATCCTGTCGTTGCTGCTCGTCCTCGTTGCGTGCTCGGGTCCTGTCGATGACGACGACAGCGCGCCGCTCCCAGCCAACGACGACGACGACGACACCACCGTGGCCGACGACGACGACACCACCGTGGCCGACGACGACGACAGCGCTCCAGCGGACGACGACGACGCCACGACTCCCTTACCCCCGGGTCTCCCGACGTGGACGGATGCGCCGTGCGACTCCATGGCGGGAAACACGAGCGGCTCGTTCCAGGGGATCGTGGACACCTGGGCGGACCAGGTGGACGCGGTGCCGTTCGAGGGCGGGCGCACCGTCTTCGCGGGCAGCTCGAGCATTCGCTTGTGGGAACGACTGCTCGAGGACTTCTCCGCGTGGTCGCCCCTCCAGCGGGGCTTCGGCGGCTCGCGCCTCTGGGATGTCGCCGAGCACAGCGCGCAGCTCGTGACCCGGCACGACCCGTCGGCCGTGGTTCTGTTTGCAGGCACGAACGACATCGCCGCCGGTCTGAGCCCCGACACCGTCATGCTCGGCTACCGCTGCCTCGTGGAGCGGATCTCTGACGACCTGGGCGACGTGCCCATCGCCTTCATCGCCATCACCCCCACCCCGTCCCGCTGGGCGTCCTGGGACGACGCGAACGCCGTCAACAACGCCGTCGCCGAGCTGGCGGACGCGTGGCGTGACCTGCACTTCCTCGACACGCGGGACGCGTTCCTCGCCACCGGCGCGCCACCGGATGCGAGCCTCTTCCAAGGCGACGGCCTCCACCTGAGCCCCGCGGGGTACGCCCTGTGGGCCGCCCTCATCGGACCCCAGCTCGCCGCCCTCGCGGAGCCCATCACGCCCCCCTTGGGGAGCTTCGCCACCGGCTCCCGCCTCCTCATCGACCTCGGGCCCTCCAACCCCGAGGACGGCACCCCCACCGCGAG
Organism: Deltaproteobacteria bacterium; assembly: GCA_023954745.1. GTDB lineage: Bacteria > Myxococcota_A > UBA796 > UBA9615 > UBA9615 > JAGSHC01. The sequence continues at coordinate 7,882 of JAGSHC010000080.1, forward strand.
CCCCGACGGCTTCGGCCAGCACTGGAACAACTGGCACCCCATGGATGGCGAGAGCTCCATGTTCCCGGGGGAGCAGCTCGGAGACCTCGTCGACGATGCGGGCACGGCCACGGGACTGCGCCTGGTGCTCTCGAGCTCCATGACCAGCAACGGGATCCTCAATGGCGGGCTCCTCAATCCCAGCGACGCCACCCTGGGCGACCTCGCCGTGGGCACCGCCACCCAGGACTACGTGTGGCGCAACGCGGACACCCCCGGCTCCCTGGCCATCGAGGGCCTCGACCCCACCGGCAGCTACACCGTGCGGCTCTTCGCGAGCCGCAACGCGAGCGAGTCCCGAGTCACCCGGTACTCAGTCTCGGGAGCAAGCGGGCGAAGCACGGTGGACCTGGCCGTCTCGGGGTCCGGCATCGGAGACGGCGCGCAGCCCGACGGAAACGTCGACGGCGTCGCGGAGCTGGCGGCGCAGACGCCCGACGCATACGGGCGGCTGCACATCGACTACGCCGGCATCGCCGGGTCCTACACGTACCTCGGGATCCTGGAACTGGTGCGCGAGTAGACGCCGACGCGGCCGCAGCCGCGAAACCACCGCCCCACTCAGGTGTCGGCGGGCGCCTTGGCCCCTGGGGTCACGATCCAGCAGAACTCGTACTCGGCGCCGGAGCCCGTCAGTCGGCGCGACTGCACCTTCGGCGTGGGAATGGGCGAGACGAGGAACTTACCGATGAGGTCGTCGGCGCTCCACCCCGCGTCCAGCTCCATCACCGTCACCCCGAGCCCCTGGGTGGGGATGGTCACCGCGAGGAAGTCGTCCACCTCGTAGAAGCCGGAGATGTCCAAGGCATCGTCCCGGCCGAGCCGTCCCGCGAGACTGTGCGCCGGCAGGGGGGCCTTGCCATTCACCAGGATGTCCCCCTGGCCCATCTGCGCAAACTTCTCCGGCAGCACCGGGAACGCCTGCTTGCCCTGATAGAGCACCACGATCTCGTCACGGGGCTTCTCCTGGCGCTTGATGCACTCGAGGGACACGAAGTGGAAGGTCGCGGGCATGTCGTTCCTCCTGGCGAAAGTCTGCCCCATGGCGGAAGGGGAGTCCCTGACGAATCAGAGGGCCTCGCCCAGCCGCTTCATGAGCTTGTGCACCGAGCTCTTCGTCGAGCGACGCACCATCCACTGGGGAACCGGCAGGGTGCTCACGACCTGGAGTCGGTAGGTGACGTGGGTGCCGGCGCCCGACGGGCTCACCGTCCAGCTCTGCTCGTAGGTCGAGAAGGCCTCGCTCTCCACGAGCCGGGTCCTGGTGCCGCCCTCCAAGAGACACTGGCGCACCCGGTACTCGGCGGTGGCGATGGGGTGCTCGGAGACGTAGTCGAGGATCTGGCAGTCGCCGTCGGTGCTGGCGACCTCCACCGTCGTGGAGTCACCGCCCCCCAGACGGGCCACCCACGCAGGATCGGAGACCTTGGCGAGGACCGCGGACGGGGCGGAGGCGAGCGTGACCGTGCCCACCACCGTGCCCGTGTCGTCGATCTCGGTGGCGGCGTCCGTGTCCTCAGCCTCGGCGAGGCCGACGCCCAGGCAGAGGCTGAGCAGGAGCGCGACGCCCGCGAGGCGCGAGGGCGAGCGAAGCGAGGTCACAGCTGAATGAAGGTGAAGCCGTAACACATCTCCTCGTCCGTCCGTTCGCCGTAGCGGACGTCCTGCGGCGGGTCGTGAAACTGGCCGGGGTTGTCCGCCGAGTTGTCCCAGGTGCACGAGAAGTGCAGGCGGTCGTCGGGCTCCAGCTCCAGGGGCCACTCGAAGAGATAGCTCTGCTGGTTGTCGAAGTCGAAGGACGGCATGTCCACCATGCACTCCTGGGTGCCGTCGCCGCTCTCCCGCCACATGGAGAACTTGCTGCCCAGCACGTGCATGTGCGGGAAGACGCCGTGCACCACCGGGGCGATGCCCAGAGGCATGGACCAGCTGCCTGTCCGGGTGTAGCTGTCGTCGCCGGCGGGGATGGTGAAGTTGGACGTGCCCACGGGGACCATGCGCACCTCGTCGTCCACCTCGGTCGCGGTGCGGAAGGCATAGCCCGTCTGGTCTGCGAGACCAGCCTCCCCGTTCTGGAAGTAGTGGATCTGGATGCCGATGCGCTGATTCGCGAGGATCTTGATGCCGGTCCCGGTGGGGAACTCGATGGGGACGGCGCCTGGCGCCCAACCCGCGATCATCCCAAGCACGGAGTCCGCCATGTCGTCGATGCAGTCCACCCCCACGGCGGGGTCGTACTCGTCCCAGACGGAGGTCTCGTTGATGCGGAAGAGCACGATGTGGTGCACCAGCTTCTCGGCGTCGAGCAGCGGGGCGAGGGCGGTGATGTAGAAGTCCTCGTCCCGGCCGTGATCCAGGGCAAAACAGCGGTACTCGTTGCCCGGATCCGACGCGTCAGTGAATGTCGGGGTGTAGGGGGTGGGGAGCCGCACCTCGAGGTCCGCGTCGGCCAGCGCCATGTTCTGGGCGCCGCCCGTCGCGCTGCTCGCTTCGGGGTCCCCCATCACCTTTCCCTGCTCGATCCAGGTGGCGAACGTGTCCCGCGCTTCGAGGGGGAGGGTCAGCTCCTCGTGCCCCCAGTACGGGCGGCAGTCGGGGTCCGCCACCGGGGGCGGCATCTCACCGGCGTCGATGCGGGCGAGCATGGGCTCGGCGAGGAGTGAGACCAGACCCGGGTCAGTGAAGTCGACGGAGCCGGGCCCATCGGGCCGATGGCAACGCGCGCACCAGCGATCGAGGAGGGGCTCGACGTCCTCGTAGTAGGTGAGGATGTCGGAGACCGAGTCGTCGTCGTCCCCCGGGGTGTCGTCGAAGCCGCCGCTCCCCGCGCAGCCGGTGAGGAGCGCAAGGACCGAGAGTCCTGCGACGGTGACGACGCGCATTCCGCGCTACTCCGCCAGCACGTGAATGTGCTCGAGGACGTCCGCGGCTTCCTGGTCCGTGTAGTCCGGGAACGCCGGCATCTCGTCGCCCAGCCCGTCGAGGATCCAGGTGAGGAACTGCTTGTCGCCGTGGTGGAGCTCGGAGATCAGGTTGGGGCCGAGGTCGTTGCCGCGCCCGTCTGCGCCGTGGCAGCGCTCGCAGTCGGCGCCCCAGATCACCGCCCCATTGGCCGCGTCCGGAGTCAGCTCGAGGATGGCGTCGACCCGCTCGTTGAAGGAGCAGCCGCTCAGAAGTCCCAGGGCCAGCAGAAGAAGAAACGTCGTACGCATGCGCGTCACCATACTGTCGAGATTTGAAGGTCGTCGAGCAAACGTAGGAACGAGCGCTGCGGTTTGCGGTGTTCTACCCTCCGGGACCCTGAGATCCCCCCGATGGACCTCGATTGGAGACTTGATGCCCTCGACCCCGCGGCTCCTCGCCGCGTCCGCCGTACTCATCGCCGGCTGCCCCTCCGCCGAACCCGAGGCCACGGTGTTCTGGACGGATGTGGCTCCCCTCATCGAGACCCACTGCGTGGAGTGCCATCAGGACGGCGGCGTCGCCCCGTTCCGCCTCGACACCTACGAGGCGGCGGCCCAGTGGGCTGGCCCGTCGGCCCAGGCGGTCGCGGCGCGCTCGATGCCTCCATTCCTCGTCAAGGACGACGGCAGCTGCGGGGAGTTCGAGGACGGCAACTGGCTGAGCGAGGCCGCCATCCAGACCTTCGCCACCTGGGCCGCGGAGGGCGCGCAGGAAGGTGCGGGAGCCACGGTGGCCCTCACGGAGCCCCGGGTGCTCACCGGCGACATCACCGACACCCAGACCCCCAACTTCGTGCCGGAGATCGTGGGCGGCGACTACGCCGAGTTCGACGAGTACCGGTGCTTCATGGTGGACATCCCCACCCAGGGATCGACCCCGTATCTCACAGGCTACGAGGTGCTGCCGGGGAACCCGGCCATCGTGCACCACGTCATCGGCTACCCCGTCGTGCTCGACGACCCGAGCGACGCGTTCGGCAAGACGAACCGCGAAGTCATCAACGAGATGCAGGCAGACGAGCCCGGCCGCGATGGCTGGCCTTGCTTCAACGCGGCCGGACCGAACGTCTCCACGGACTTCGAGGTGGTGGCCTGGGCCCCCGGCCAGGGGCCGGTGGAGTACCCCCAAGGGGTAGGCCTCGCGCTGCCCGAGAACTCCGTCATGGTCTACCAGGTGCACTACAACCTCGTGGACCCGGCGACCCTGGGACAGCCAGACCAGACCACGGTGCGATTGCGCATCGAAGACAGCGTCGAGCGGGAGGCCTACATGAGCCTCCCCGACGGCTTCCTCGGCGGCTTCTCGGACCCGTCGGAGATTCCACCCGGAGAGTCGGAGACGTCGGTGAACTTCGAGCTGCCGCTCTCGTGGCTGCTCGGCAACGTGCCGCTGGACTTCGAGATCCTCGCCGTGCTGCCTCACATGCACGCGCGCGGTCGACAGATGTACGTGAGCCTCGCCCACGAGGACGGTGGGAACACCTGCGTCGCCGAGGTGCAAGCCTGGGACTACAACTGGCAGCGCCTCTACATGTACGAGACTCCCCTGGCCTTCGGCGCCAACGACACCCTCATGGTGGAGTGTGTGTACGACACCTCGGGGGACGACGAGCCCATCGAGCCAGGCTGGGGCACCCAGAACGAGATGTGCCTCCCCGGCGTCCTCGTGGCGGTGAAGCAGTAGGGGGGAGCCCCCCGCGCGCCCTTTCCGCACGCAAACAGACATCGCGCATGACGCCGAGGCGCGTACCAGGAGGCAGACGTGAGCGACAAGGGACACATCTCGGCGCGGGTGGGAGACATGCCCACCCTCGGACAGGGCAGTGAGCGCGACCAGTATCGGCGGCTCGCTGAGGAACGAGACATGCCATTCACCGGCGCGGAGCCGCTGCTCGAGCAGCTGGACCCGGAGCTGGCGACCCTGCTGCCTCGCGCGTTTCAGTCCTTCAACCACGTGATCCCCATCGCGCGGCGCGGCGACACCATCATCGCGTCCACCAGTGACCCGAACCTGGACGTGCCCGAGCTCGCCAAGGCTCTGGACGCCACCCAGGTCGAGCTGTGGCTGGTGACTCCGACCGACCTCGCCCGGCTGCGGATGGCTACGGACCTACAGAAGGTAGGCGGGTCCGAGTTCCGCGCCCGACTCGAACGCACCCAGCGAGACGTCACCGGCGTGCCCGACCTCGCCGCCCTCGAGGAGGACCTCGACTCCGAGCTGGTCGCCCTCTCGACGAGCATCCTGCTGGACGCCATCGCAAACCGGGCCAGCGACATCCACCTCGAGCGGTACGGCAAGCGCGTCCGGGTCCGATTTCGCATCGACGGCGACTTGCACGACGCCGACCGATATCAGCTCACTCCTGACGACCTCACCGGGCTCGTGTCGGTCGTCAAGGTGAGGGCGCAGCTCGACATCACCGAGCGACGCATTCCTCAGGGCGGCCGGTTCTCGACGCGGGCCGGCGACCAGATGTTCGATCTGCGCGTGCAGACCCAGCCAGCCCTGCACGGGGAGCACGTGGTGCTCCGGCTGCTCCAGCAGACCCAGCGGGTCCCCGACATCGAGGAGCTTGGCTTCCCTGCGCCCATCGCATCGGACTACCGGCGCCTGCTGCGCAACCCCGCCGGGCTGATCCTGGTGGTCGGGCCCACGGGCTGCGGGAAGTCCACCACGCTGTATGCCGGCCTCCAGCTGCTCGCCGCCGACCAGTCGCGCAAGGTGATCTCGGTCGAGGACCCCATCGAGTACGGCATCGAGGGCATGCAGCAGTGCGAGGCCCGCCCCGATCTGGGGTTCGGCTTCGCTCGGGCAATGCGCAGCTTCGTGCGCCAGGACCCCGACGTGATTCTGGTGGGCGAGATTCGTGACGGCGAGACGGCGCTGGAGGCCATTCGCGCCTCGCAGACGGGGCACCTTGTACTCAGCACCCTGCACTGCAACGACACGGTGGACGCCGTCCAGCGGCTGTTCGACCTGGGCATGCACCCCAACTCGGTGGCGAGCGAGCTGACGGCGGTGTTCAGTCAGCGACTCGCGCGTCGCATCTGCCCCCACTGTCGTGAGCCCGACGCCCCCAGCGGCGACCTCCTCGACGAGGTGTTCGGGGGCATGTACTCCGACGAGATGCGGTTCTACCGAGGTCGCGGATGTGAGCAGTGCCAGGACCGTGGCACCCGAGGGCGCATCGCGACCGTGGAGCACCTGCCCGTGGGGCCCGAGATGCGGCGCGCCATCTCTCAGCGGCTGCCGCTGGACGACCTACGTGCCGCCGCCAGGCTCGAGGGGGTGCGGCCCATGCGCGACCACGCCCTGAGCCTCGTGAAGGCCGGGATCATCGCCCTCGAAGAACTGCCACGCATGCTGTCGATGGAGCAGCTGATGCCCGACCCCGTGGGGATCGAGGCGGTCTGAACGGCGGTCCCGGCCGGGAACTAGCTGTCGCCGAGGTAGCGACGCTCGGGGTCACTCGCCAGGAGCGGACGCAGACCGTCCATCGTCCCGTCCTCTTCGATGCGGTGCAGGTACGCCTCGTGGGATGGACGGCTCTCCCAGTGCTCGACGAGCACGAAGAGCAAGGGCTCATCGATGTCGTTGTAGAGGCTCCCGCCGCGGCAGCCAGGGAGGTCCGCCAGGCGGGGAACAGCGCGTCCGAGGAGCTTGCGCAGCTCGGACCGCTTCCCCTCGGCGGCGTGGAAGTGCACGACGATGGTGACCATGCGCGCAGTCTACAAAGCGCGCCCCCGACGCACGAGCGGCATCACACGGGTCGAGCTACTGGGCGGCCTTCTCGGCCTTCGCCGCTTCCCGCTCCTGCATCTTCATCATGCGACCGTGCTCCACGTCCCCCCAGAGCGGGCGGGCGATCTTGCCGAAGCGCACCGAGGCCCGAAGCTCCACCGCCGCCGCGGTCCGGTCGCGCCCCACGATGGGGATCGTGCCGGCGATCTCGAAGCCGAAGCGCTTGCAGTCACTGAACCGCAGGCCGATGGCGCCCGCCAGCATGTCCAAGGGCTCGTCTCCCCACCCAAAGCGCGACTTCAGGTCGAGCACGATGGCGACCTCGGGGATGGGGATGAACTCGGCACCCACGACCACGGCTCCTCCAGCCCGCGGCGCCGCCGCTCCCTTGCCGGCCATGGCCTGGAAGAGGTAGGTGGCGTCCCCGTGCAGAGCGAGGTGGCGGTTGATCTCGAGCTGCCCCGCGACCCCCACGTCAAGCGAGAACGGCAGCGCGTTGCGATAGAGCCCCACGGCGGTCGGCAGCACGACCTTGCTGTGCACCGCCAACGCCAGCGGCTTCGTGCGCAGGAACCCGTAGGACACGCCCACCGAGGTGTGCCCGAGGTTGATGGTGTTGCTGGCCAGGGGCGTGATGAGCATCTCGATGCGCAGAATCTCGAGCTCGGCAAACACCTCGAGGCGGTCCCCGATCATCCAGCTTCCGTCGAGGGCGAGCTGCGCGCCGAGCCGCCCGTAGAACGCAGGCAGATCCACCGTGAGTCCGCCGCCGAAGCCGAGACCCACCTCCTTGCGGCCGCAGGCACGGTGCCCCGCGCCGAGGTCCCCTGGAATGAGGCCAGCCCGGGTCGGGCCCGTGGGCAACCCAAAGCCAGCGTTGGCGCAGGGATCCCCTTCCGCCGCGACCGCAGCTGGAGCCGCCGGCGCGGCCTCCTCCGCAAACACAGACGGTGCCGCCAGGAGCGCAGCGAGCAGGACGAAGAAACGAAGAGTGCTCACTGTCCCACCCCCGGCGCGTCGAAGTCGCCATCGCCGTTGCGGTCGAAGATGAAGGGATTGCTGAACGCCAACGGATAGCCACCAGGCGTCACCGCCCAGAAGGCGTACTCGGGCGTGCCGCGCGGGGGAGCCGGGGGCTCGAGGATGGGCCCGCTCTCCTCGTAGCAGGCCTCGTCGGGCTCTTCTTCGAGCTCCTCCACGTCCTGCCAGTCGATGGTGCCGTCGCCGTTGTTGTCGCCCGTGTCGGGGAAGCCATCGCAGTCCAGGTCGGCCTGCTCGATGAGCGCGCGCCCCGCCTCCACCACCAGCCAGGCATCGCTTCCATCGCTGGGCAGCAGCTCCGACAGGGGCACGTCCACATCGAGACGGACGAGGTCCGTCGTGCCGAGAGGATCCGCCGGCGAGCTCAGTTCCCCAGGGCCGTAGACCTTCACCTCGACGCCGTTGACGATGATGCGCACCTCCTCGACAGGCACCCAAGGAGCCGCCTGCACGCGCAGGGCCATGGAGCTGCTCTCGTCGGGCTGGAAGGGGTTCAGGGAGATGTCCGTGGGGTTTCCGCCCACGTCGAAGGCCCGGAGCAGAATCGACGGCCCGTTGGTGCCCACCGCGCGGCCCTCCTTCAGCGCCGCGTTGAAGCGGTTGGGGTCGAAGTCCGCCTGCGTGTCGCCGCTGAAGACGACCGTCCGCGGGGTGCCGACGACGTTGTCGGTGAGGGTGTGGGAGTCCGCGTTCGCGGTGCCGGCCCGCAAGATTCCCTGGTTGAGCAGGTAGTGCCAGAACGCCCGGTACTTGTGGAACCCGTGGTTCGACGAGCCGTTCATCACCTCTTGGATGTCGTAGTCCCCGTTGGAGTACATCGACCCGGGCGGCGTGTAGAGGAACTGACTCGCCTGGGTGCCGTCGAACTCCATGGGCAAGGGCTGGGTGCCGTCGATGCCGAGGCTGGTGGCCCAGCCCTGGTCCCGCGCAAACAGTGCCTCCTCGATGGGGTGGTTCAACTGGATGACGCCGGTCTCCTTGTCAAAGCCCTGCGCCTCCGCCCGCTCGAACAGGAACGCCGGCTCCGTCAGTTCGTCCCAGGGCGCGCCTCGGTAGGGCCCCTCGGGGTCAAAGGGAAGCGGCCAGATGTTCCAGTGCCCGAACACCTGCGGGTTCTCCTGGTCGGGCAACGCCTTGTAGAGGATGTGCCCCGTGCTCTCGGTGCCCACCATGACCCGCAGCCGGTCATCGGCTCCCAGTCGGGTGCGCGCCTCGGCGTAGTCCCAGGCGGTGTCGTGCTCCGTGGTGGCCAGCACCTCCAGGCGCGCGGCGAGCCAGGCGGCGACGCGGGTGTCGTGGGGAATGTTGGAGTCGAAGCTCGAGCCCCCGTGCACGTGGAAGTCGCCGGACAGGGCCAGAGGCGGCCGCATGTCGGGCAGCATCTCGACGCTCAAGTCCACCTGGGCCACGGCCCCGGCCGCGATCTGCACGCTGCGCTGGACGGCCATGGAAGAGAACGGCCCCGCGACGGCGAAGAAGTCGTAGGTGCCCGGGAGGATGCCGACAGTGACGGGCTCCTCGGGGTTCAGAAGCACCCGGTTGCACGCCGGCGACGCGCCGTAGGGAGCGCCGAGCAGCGGACCACAGTCCACGAACTGGTCGAACATCGCGGCGGTGACCGAAGCCGCCGTCCCGTCGTCCGACGGAAGCACGAGCACCTGGAGGTGGTCCGCCGCGCCGTCGATGTCGTGAGAGATCGTCACCTGGCCGACCTGGGGAATCGTCAGCGTGCCCACGTCCACATTGGTCTCCGCGACGTCGACCGCGGTGGCGGTGCCGCGAATTCCGTAGGTCTCCACCTCGAGCACGTAGGAGCGGTCGGCGGGCACGGCGAGCAGGAAGCGCCCGTTGGAGTCCACAAAGGAGTGGTTCCACGGCGTCAGCTCCTCGCGCGGGTCCCCGACAGCGCCCTCGGACACGTGCACCGAGGCGCGCAGGTTCGAGTCGATGGGCACGTCGCCGGCCCCATCCACCGCCACCACTCCCTCGATGACGACGTACCCCTCGTCGAAGAGCTGGCGCCGCACCTCCATGAGGATGTTGGCGGCGTCGGCCACCGAGGAGCCCTTGGCGATGGCGATGAAGCGCTCGAAGGTCTCGAAGTCGCCGTAGGCAAGGGGCCGCGCCTGGGTGCCGTTGGTGGCGATGTTGTTGGACTGGAAGCCCCACAGCTCCGGGCGATCGCAAGCCACCGTGCCGTACGTGGCGGCGGGCTCGGAGTGCGCGGCGCCGACCATGAAGGACGTGGACATGGTGGCGTCGCCGATGGTCGACAGCCCGAAGGAGGGGTGCTCGAAGCCCACCCCCTTGCCCGGCGTGAAGTCGAGCATCTCGCGGTCGCCGAAGTACGACGCGTCGAAGAGGGTGACGGACGAGCTGTCCGCCTCCATGCTGACCAGCTCCGTGCGCACGCGCACCCCCGGCTCGCAGGGGCGGAGCTCGTAGCGTGTAGCGATGTGCATGTCGGGGCGAGAGTCCAGCGTCCCGCGGAACTGCACCGCCACCAGACCGTCCTCCTCGATGAGCTTCATCTCCGTGTAGTTGGCGGCCTCCTCGGGCAGCACACCGGTGCCCTGGATCATCTGCCGGAGCGAGTCGTTGTCGTCCCCGACAGTGCTCATGTCCAGGAGGGCGCCGCCCGTGGGCCCCACGTAGTGGGGGTGGTCGAGGGCGTCGATGATGACGACGACCTTGTCGTTGCTCAGCCGGATGTCGCCGGGAGAGCCGAGGGCGTCGAGGCCTCCGGGCACATCGGCCGCCGACTCCACGATCTTGATGGCCACCTCCCCCCCGGTGCAGGTGAACTCGTCGATCCCCTCACAGGGCGACGGAACGGTGCACTCGTCGTCGGACGGGTCGAGGCAGCCCTCCTTGGCGCAGGACGGGAGCAGGAGGAAGGACGGCACGAGGGCCAGCAGGGGCAACAGGCGAGCAGAGCGATGCATGGGGCGATGCTACCGCAGCGCCGCACCCGCGCCGTTCCTCAGCCGAATGGAGGCGCGATCAGTCCTCGAACTTCGGGTAGATGTGCTCCTCGAAGATCGGCTTGAGCACCGCCCCTCGACGCACGTTCTGGAACGAGTCGGCGAAGTCCTCCCGCAGATCGACCTTGTAGTTGGCCGGATCGTAGGGCTGCAGGGCGCCCATCCAGGCGCTGTGAATGGTGAAGCCCACCGTGAAGTCCGGGTGCTCCAGCATGCACAGGGGCCCACGAGACAGCTTGTTGGCGTCGAAGATCCACAGCTCGGGGGTAGCGGGAGGCCCACCGGGGGGATCCGGCGGGAAGACCATCGCGGACAAGTACCCGTCGAGGTCCTCGTGCACGGTCTTCCTCTTCTTCTTGCGGGGCAGGAACTGCGGGGTGCTGCACACGAAGCCGGGCGGCAGGATGTAGTGGTCCCCCAGCACGAAGTTCTCGGTGTCGACCCGAAGGAGCGTGGACGGACGTCCGCCGGTGTCCTTCATCCGGTCGATCTCGCTCAGGGGCGTCTTGCGGTGGATGTAGTCCTGGTAGAGCTCCCGAAGCTCGAGGGTGGCGATCTCCGGGAAGAAGCCCATGGAGTTCCAGAAGAGGTACTTCACCCGCTTGCTGAAGTTGGTGGGAATCCCCGCGGTGCGCTCGGCGTACAGCGCCACTGTCCAGGTGAAGGGGTTCTTGGTCATCACCTGGCTGTCGACCACGCGCTGGTCATCGACGTCGATGACGTACTTCGCCACGCGGTTCTGATCGATGGCAGACACGCCGGGCAGGCCGTAGTAGGCCGGGTCGATCAGGGTGTCCTCGGAGCCCCTGGCGTAGGGGTTCTTCGCCCCCGCCCGCACCCACTCGCCCACGTCCGTCGCGTCGCTGTGGGCCACGTGCAGCACGATGCCTTCGTCGTCGTCGTAGTCGGCGACGAAGTGACACGCCGCCGAAGGAACCTTGATGGTGACCGCCTCGACGTCCGGGGTCGGGTTCATCTTCCGGTACTTCGGGTCGGCCGCGCAGCGCCGGGTCCAGTCCGCCAGTGACTCGTCCATCGCCGACCGCTCCACGATGTGGAAGGTCGAGTACGGGGTGACCTTGCGGGTCGTGACGGTCTTGAAGAAGCCGCGCAGCGCGTCGGGGCCGAAGGGCAGCGGGTCGCCGTAGAGCGCATCGAGCCCCACCTTGAAGCCCGTGTCGAGCACGATGATGTACCTCTTCGTGCAACACATCTGATGCACCGTCTCCGAGATCCCCACGGAGGCGCCCAGCAGACCCTTGGCCTCCTTCGCCATCTTCTGGCGATTGAGCCAACGAGCGATGAGCGACTTTGGCTGCTCGGCGTCGGGCGGCACCGAGCGTGTGGGATGGACCAGCTGGAACCGCTGCACCGCGCCCGCGCCATCCCAGCGGAGCACGTAGGTGAACCGCTGCGGCAGGAAGTTCCCCGAGATCTGGTCCTGCCGCTCGGTGCGGAACCGGTTCAACGCGTCGTAGACCGCCGAGCGTGCCTGGGCGATGCGGCCGAGACCGACGCCGTGAAGAATCTCGCTGTAGCGCCGTGACGCCCCGGTGCGCGCGCGGTGAATCCTCTCCATGATCGGCACCGTGCGAATGAGGCCGTCGATGCCCTTGCCATAGTTCATGGCGAAGAGCTCCTGAGTCTCCTGGTCCCACTGGGGATGAGCCGTGCCGAAGGTGACCGGGAACGGGTGGGACCCGAACATCTCCGCGGCCCACTCCTTGCGCGTGCCCACCGGGGTCTTCGGCTCGAGAGAGATCGGGTCGATCTCCCAGGGACGGCCGGCATCCCAGGTGATGAGCATGCGGCACGGCTCTTCGATGCTCTGCCCCTTTCGAGGCAGCGGATAGAAGGCCGTGTTGTTCATGTTCCGCGCGCCCACGAGCCAGTTGAACCGGATGATTCCGTGGTTGAAGAACTTGTAGACCTTCAGGCGCGGGGTGCTGTGGGTGATCTTGTCGAGATAGAAGCAGGGAGTCCGGACCAGCCGGGTCTTCAGGGAGACGGTGCCCGCTCGTCCATCGAGGTCGAACCGCATCATGTAGCCGTCGCCGGCCAACATCGTGGTGACCTCGGACCCCTCGAGCGGGAGGTACGGGTTGGAGATCGTCCCGCACGCAGAGTTCACGAAGAGATGGCCAAACAGCTCCCTCGGGATGGGTCCAGAGGCGGCGAGGGTGCGGTCGTCGTCTGCCTCTTCGGACAGATGCCCCCGCCAACCCGGGCGGCCCTCCTGTCCGGGCCACGGTCCCCGCTCCTCGGTGACGAGCTGGAGCTCGAGACCATCGTGTTCGGCACGATCGGCGCGGTTCATGGCTCCGGGAGCGCTGGGTGCCATGCGCGGTCGGGCTTCGCGGTACTTGGACGTCACAGTCCCTCCTCAGTCCCCCCTTCAACCCCAGGCGAGCATAAAGCAAGGCGGTGGGCGAAGAGGTGATGGGCGCCCGGATCCCCGCCCGGGCCTATGCTGAGGTCGTGTCCGCCGACGACCAGGAACCAGACGAGGAGCCCCTCCAGAGCATTCGCACCGGTCGGGTGTCCCGGGGCTTCGCGATCGCGAAGCTGACGATGGGCGCTGGCTTGCGGGTCACCGGCCACGCCGTCTCCGGCCTGTTCACCACCAAGGAGAACCGGGACGAGCGCAAGCGGGACCTGCTGCTGCGTCAGGCGGCCGACCTCACCCGCGAGCTGGGAGAGCTCAAGGGGTCGATGATGAAGGTGGGGCAGATGCTCTCCACGTACGGGGAGGCTCTGCTGCCGGCCGAAGCCAACGCGGTGCTCAAGTCGTTGCAGTCGACCTCCCCCACCCTGCGTTGGGAGGTCATCGAGGAGCGGCTGCTCGACGAGCTCGGGGAGGACCGCCTGGGAGAGCTGGACATCGAAGAGACCCCTTTGGCGGCTGCGTCGCTGGGGCAGGTGCACGCGGCAGTCATTCGCGCGAGCGGGGAGCGGGTCGCCGTCAAGGTGCAGTACCCCGGCGTCGACAAGGCGGTGGACGCAGACCTGAGCACCCTGCGCCAGTTTCTGCGCGTCGCGGGCCTCGCCCCCACGGGCCCCTCGGCCGCCGCGCTCTTCTCCGAGGTGCGGTCCATGCTCCAACGGGAGGTGGACTACTCCCTGGAGCGAGAGACCACGGACAGCTTCGCGTCCGCCTTCGTCGAGGAGCCGCGACTCTGGGTGCCCAGGACCTACCCGCGGTTCAGCACGCCCCGGGTGCTCACGACCGAGCTCATCGAGGGCGTGCGCTTCGACGCCCCCGCGGTGGCGGAGCTCTCCCAGGAGCGGCGCGATGCTCTGGGGGAGCTGGTCTTCGAGATGCTGCTGCGGGAGGTCTTCGTGCTGCGCGCCGTGCAGACGGACCCCCACATGGGGAACTTCCTCGTCCGGATCGGAGCCGACCACGACCGCGTCGGCCTCCTCGACTTCGGGGCGGTCCGCGCCATCGGCGACGACGTGATGGGGACCTACGTGCAGTTCATCGCCGGGGCCGTGCACCAGAGCGCGCCTCCCATGGAGGCGGTGGGTCGGGCCATGGGCTTCCTGCGCGACGGAGACCCCGACGAGCTCCGCCAGCGGTTCGTGGAGCTGTGCCTCCTCGTGGTGGAGCCCTTCGCGGACCCGAACCGCCCCGGGGGCCCTCCCGCCTTCATGGACGCGCAGGGTCGATACGACTGGGGTGCCACCGACCTGCCCTCCCGCCTCGCGGCGAAGGGCAAGGCGGGCGTGCTGGCCTTCAAGCTCCGCACTCCCCCGGCTTGGACGTTCTTCCTCGACCGGAAGCTGGGCGGGGTCTACATGCTCCTGAGCGTGCTCGGCGCGCGCTTCGACGGGCGGGCGCTGGTCACCCGCTTCATCGACGCCTACGGCGCGGAGTGGCTCGAGAGTTCAGGCCTCGGCGCGGAGCCGCTGGACCGCTAGCCCCTTCGGGCGGAGCCGCTGGAACGGTCAGGGCTTCCAGGCCTCGGCGCCACCGTGGATGAACACGAGTTCGCCGCCCATCTCACCGGCCCGCAGGCCAAGTCCCGCAGCCACGAGCCCCACCACCACTGCGGTGATCGCCGCCTTTCGCGCCATGTCGGGCTTCTTCGCCACGGCCGAGGCGAACCAGAAGACGGCGGTGACGATGCTGCCGATGAAGAACAGCTCGCCGGCTTCCTCGTGCTCGTGGATGAGAGCCCGGTCCACGAAGTCTTCGACCTGGTGATGGTCTTCGTCCCCGGTGCGCTGGGCGATGAACGCCACGATGGCCGTGACGACCTGGAGGACCGCGGGGACCCTCAGGAGCTGTTGCGCGAGGGAGTCGTTCTCCCGCGTCCACAGCAGAAACGCTGCGCCAAGAAAGGGGATCAGCACCGCGAAGGCGATGGGGAAGTGCACGATGGCGGGATGGAGAGGCAGGCCGTTCATGGGGGGATGATGCCTCACCCGCAGCAGCGGCTCTATCGGCCATGACCCGGGGACGGGGGCAGCGGACTCCTCCTCATCTCCCGTGCCCGGGAAAGGCGGGCAAGGCGAACCCGGCGGCCACGGTCAGCCTGGGGCTGCAGCTCTCCATTCCGTCGCGCTTCTCGAGGTGATGCCACTGCCACGACGCCGCCTCCTCCTGCCGCCGCACCTGCAGAGCAGTGCGGTCGCGGAGGTCATCGAGGCGCTCGGCGAGCTCCCCGACCACGAGGGCGCGCACCGTCTCGGCGGTGGCGAGTTCATCGAGGCGCCCGAGCTGGACGCGGAGGTGGTGCCTGAGGGTGCTCGTGCGGGAGCCGTGCCAAGCGAGGGGGGTGCGGCGGGCCCAGGGGGCGTAGCACCGAGAACGGTTCAGTACGTCCCCAGCGCCTCCGCCGGGTCCTCGATCACCCGCCCCGGCACACGCCCGCCGCGCTCGCGGCGCAGCCGCAGCGGCGCCCACGCCAGCTCCAGCAACGCCGACCGCCCCAGCAGGAACGCCTTGCGTCGGGTGCGCACCACCGCCCGTCCCTGCCACACGTCGAAGTCGCGCCGCCACACCTCGGCCCCGATCTCCCGGTAGATCCACCGCGCCGCGCGGATCGCCGACGCCGACGTCAGCGGCAGGTCCTGCAGACCCCGGTCTGCGCTGTTGTAGTAGCGCTCAGCCGTGGTCAACAACCGTCGCGTCGCCGCCCGAATCTCCGACTCCCACCGGCGCGGCAGCTCCCCCGGATCTCCGTGCGGCCCCGCCGCCTCCAGCCGCCGCAACAAGTCCGGCCCGGCATCTCCGAGCCACTCCTGGGGCAGGTACAGCCGCCCCATGTGCCAGTCCTCCAGCACGTCCCGAGAGATGTTCGTCAGCTGCAGCGCCACCCCCAGGTGCACCGCCGGCTCCAGGGCGCGGTCGTCCTTCACCCCCATCACGTGGCACATCATCAGCCCCACCGTCGACGCCACCCGGTAGCAATACAACTTCAGCTCGGCGGCGCTCTCATAGCGATGGCACCGCACGTCCATCTCCATGCCGTTGACGAGCTCGTCGGGGTACTGCCGCGGAATCCCTCGCTCGCGCGCGATCTGGGCAAAGGCCCGCAGCGCCAGCTCGTCCCGACCCTCGACCCCCTCCCAGCTCCCGCCGTCTACTGGCCCACCGGGCCCATACAGCGCGTCGAGCTCACGGCGCAGCTGCGTGGCGCGCTCCTCCGCGAGCCCCTCCGGGGCGTCATCGATGAGGTCGTCAGCGCGCCGGCACCAGGCATAGACCGCCGCCGCCGCTGCCCGGCGCGAGGGCCGCATCAGCTTGCCGGCCAACGAGAAGCTCTTGCTGCCCGCGCTCAGCACACGCAGCAACGCCTCGGTGTCCGTCTCGCCCGGTCGTACTTCGACCGTTGGGCCCCCTGCCGCCATCACACTCCTCCGGCGGCGGAGTAGAGCACGATCGTCCCTCGCCCCCGGCCTCTGGCTTGATATCTTCCCGCTCCCTTCTGGAGGATCCATGCGCCACGTCGTCTCCCTCGCCCTTGCGGCCTCCCTGCTCGCCGCGTGCGACGCCCCCACCGAGACCCCGTCCTACGGGCCAGACTCGTGATGACCGAGACCTCCATGCAGCACAAGGTAGGCAGCACCTGGGTGATCTCCAGCTACGAGTCCTTCACGCCCACCTACTACGACCTCGGCACCAACGCCGCGGGCGAGCTGCGCATGGGGGTCAACCACGGCGGCGACCTCGAGCTGGGCACCCCGACCCCTTTCTGGCTCTACGACTACCAGGGCCCCATGGACAACACGCCGTTCGACGTCGAGGTGAGCTCTGGGGGACTGACCCGCGCTTGCTTCTTCCGCAGCGGCAACCTGATGGTGTTTTGAGATGAGTTCCCCCCACATCACCGGCCGCCAGAAGGCGGTCACCCAGGTCATCAGCGCGACGCTCACCTCCCTCGCCTACGGCGGCAAGGTGCACCCCACCAGCAGGCGCTGGATGGACGATGTCGAGGTGTTCGAGAACATCCCCTACAAGAACGGCTTCGGGCCCCAGCACAAGCTCAACGTGTACAAGCCGAAGAACCAGACGGGCCCGCTGCCAGTGATGTTCTACGTGCACGGCGGCGGCTTCAGCCTGCTCAGCAAGGACACCCACTGGATGTTCGGGGCCGGCTTCGCGCGGCAGGGCTACGTGGTGTTCAGCATCGACTACACCCTGTCGGGGGAGGAGCCCTTCCCCGCCGCGGTCAAGGACACGTTTGCGGCCTACGAGTGGGTCGCCGAGCGCGCCCTGCACTACGACGGAGACGTGAGCCGGATGGTGGTGTCCGGGGAGTCCGCTGGGGCCAACCTGAGTCTCGCCCTGGTGATGGCCATGTGCTGGAAGCGGCCCGAGCCCTGGGCCCAGGGCGTGTGGGAGACCGCGGGGCGCATCGGCGTGGCCAAGGCCGCGCTGCCCGCCTGCGGAATGCTCCAGGTGAGCAACCCCGAGCGCTACCTCGCCCAGACGGACATCCCCGCCTGGATGCGCGACCGCATCGCCGTGGTGTGTCGCCGGTACCTGCCCGACGCCAGCGGCGAGACCTTCGAAGCGCCGCCCTACGAGCCGGACGAGGTGGACTCCGACATGCTGGCGCCTCTGGGGGACGCGTACGGGGACGACGAGCTGTCCGCGCTGTCCGAAGAGATGCCCCTGGACGATCCCTTCGCAGGGTTGGCTGAAGAGCTGCTG
>JAGSHC010000170.1 GCA_023954745.1 Deltaproteobacteria bacterium
ATCACGAAGCTCCGGCTCGCCTGCTGCGACCCCCGCCTGGTGCACGACGACGCGGGCTCGGGCTCGAAGCAGGCTGAGCTGCAAGGGCTGGTGGAGGAGCTGCGGGGCAGCGGGCACAAGGCGCTCATCTTCAGCCAGTTCGTCAAGCACCTGGGCCTCGTGCGCGAGTGGCTCGACGAAGCTGGGATTCCGTACCAGTACCTGGACGGCGGCACGCCAGCGGCCGAGCGCCGCAAGCGCGTCAAGGCGTTCCAGGCGGGCGAGGGTGACGTCTTCCTCATCAGCCTGAAGGCTGGCGGGACGGGGCTCAACCTCACCGAGGCGAACTACGTGATCCACCTCGACCCGTGGTGGAACCCTGCGGTGGAGGACCAGGCGTCCGACCGCGCGCACCGCATCGGACAGACTCGGGCCGTCACCGTCTACCGGCTGGTCTCCCAGGGGACCATCGAAGACCGGATCCTCGAGCTGCACGACAGCAAGCGAGCGCTGGCGTCGGAGCTGCTCGCCGGCACCAACACTGCGCCGACGCTGGATGTGTCGGATCTGATGGCGCTGATCACCGACTGAGAAGCTACGGCTGCGGTCGCGGGGCTACCGACGGGTGGCGACCACCCGTCGTACGAACATCGAGCAGGGCACCGTGACCCCGTCGTCGCTGAGGGCGAGGGCGGCGGGCACGAACCGCCCATGCAGCTCGGCCCGGGCGTCCGCCGGGAGCTCGTGCATCTCGTAGATGGTGCTCAAGGTCCTCCAGACGGCGTCGGCTGTCCCTCGCAGGTCCACCGCGAAGTCGTCGATTCGCGGGGGCCCTTCGAAGCCGGCGGCGCGCCCGAGCAGCTCGTGGAGTCCCTCTTCGCGGAGGCACCTGCGGTCCCCCAGGCGCGGGGTCGGGCTCCCCACGCGGCGGCGAATGGGCGCCAAGAGGTCGAGGAACAGCTCGAAGCTGTCGCCTACCTTGGGGCCACCGCCGACCACCGTGGCGAAGGTGCCCTCCGGGGCGAGCACCCGCACGACCTCCTCGACCACCTCCTCGATGTCGTCCATGAGCATGAACGCGAGGTGGGAGAGCACTGCGTGGAAGCTGCCAGCGGCAAACGGCAGCTCCTGGGCGCGGCATTGAACCAGGGCCGAGGCACTCAGGGCCCGCCTGGCGCGCCCCCGGTCCAGCTCCTCCCCGGAGAGGTCGATGCCGGCCAACGCGGAAGGCGGGAGACCGCGGGCGGTCAGGAGCTCCAGCAAGTGTCCGTCCCCGCAACCGAGATCCAGAACGCGTGCGCCGCCCGGTGCTGCCGGCACGACGTCTGCGAGCAGGTGGTAGGACGAGCCGCCCCCGTCGATGCGCCCCCGGGCGAAGGCCTCCGACGTACAGCCCGGGTGAGCACGATGAAACGCGACAAGGAAGGACTCCGAGCTGGGTCGCCCGGTCTCGGTCCTAGCCGCCACCGGCGTGCAGCCCCCAGTACGCGACCATCGACTCGGGGGTCTCTGCGCGGCGGAGCAGCGTCAGCTCACCGTCGACACGGCCGAGCACTGCGGGGATACCTCGGGAGCAGTGGCGGGACCACATGCTCAGCGTGTAGGCGCCTACGTCTCGGATCACCACGAGGTCGCCTGGTCGGAGCTCGGGCAACTCAGCTCGTCGGGCCACGACGTCGCCGCCGAAGCACAGTGGCCCCGCCAGGCGCCACCCGCGCGTCGGCCCGCTTCGTGGCTCGCCGGTAGGAGTCAGGACCAGGAACTCGTGGGCCCACTCGTCGGGTCGGTACACCGCGCGAAGGAGGAGGTCGGCGCCCACGTGCAGGACGGCCAGGGGTTCGCCGTCGATCTCCTTGGTGTACTCGACCCGGCTGATGGCCAGGCCGCACGGCGCATGCAGCGAGCGTCCGAACTCCGTGACCAGGCTGATGTTGTCCGAGAAGAGCAGGGGGGCTGCGTCCCGGAGTGCGTCGACATATCCGGCGACGTCGGGGATGGCCTGGCCCTCGCTGTAGATCGCCGGCAGGCCGCCCCCGATGTCCACGGTCGTGACTTGGGCGCGTCCCAGGTCCTGGTGCAGCGCCGCGACGAACCCGGCGACGCGCACCGCCGACCGCACGAGGAGGTCCTGAGTGCATCCCTGAGAGCCCACGTGCAGGTGCACCGCCGTCAACCACCCATAGCGTGCGTAGAGTCCGCGCACCTCATCGGGGTTGTCCAGGGTCACCCCGAAGCGGGAGCGCCGGTCCGCGACGCTGGTGGTGGCGATGGCCCCCGCGCCCAGGGCTGGGTTCAGACGCAGGCCGATGGTGCTCCGGGACGGCCGCTGGGCCAGGAGTCCATCGATCCGCTCGAGCTCCGCGGGGTTGTCCGCGTTGATGCGGATGCCCCACTCCAGCGACTGGGCAAGCTCCAACTGGGTCTTGGCAGGGGAATCGAAGACGATGCGGTCGGCGGGACAGCCCGCCGCGCGCGCCAGAGCGACCTCTTCGATGGAGGCCGCTTCGAGGCCGGCGCCCTGAAGGACCAGGGCCCGAAGGATCGACACGACGGGCTGCGCCTTGATGGCGGCGGCATGGAGGGCGGTGTCGGGGAATGCGTCCTGCACCGCCTTCAGCCGTGCACCCATGCGGTCCAGGTCGTGGACGAGGACTGCGCGGCCAGAGCCATCGAGCCATCCGTCCTTCAGGGCCTGCTTCGCGATCTCCGAGATGTGCGCGGCCGTGGGCCTGGCGGTCCAGGTGCTGGTCATGCGAGCCCCTCGTTCACCAGGTGTTCGGTCTTCCGTCGGAGCGCGGACAGCGTCTCCCGCAACCAGGCTCCTCCCGCATCGGGCGTGGGGCCCAGGTCGCTCACGAGCCGCGCGCCGAGGGCCACGCGGAGCACGGCGCTCTCGGTCTCCTCGGGAGGTCCGAGGGGGACCGGTTGACCCAAATGGAACCGCCTCGCCAGCGCCGGGTGCTCGTCTCCTCGATCGGTGTCCAGCTCCACGTGCAAGCGCCCCAGCGCGGCCTTGTCCAGGTAGCCGTCGGGCCCCCGCACCCGGAAGCAGAACACCGACGGGAACGCGCCCAAGGCAGTCACGAGTCGGTGCATGGGAGGCATGGGAACCGCCAACTCGAGGACCGGCGAAGGCCCGAACACCTCGTGCACTGCTCCAGCGAACGTGTGGTACACGCCAGCCCGGTGGCGGGGAGCCACGTCGTGGTACCGGTCAATCTCGGCGAGCGCCGCCTCCCATCGAAGAGCGAGGCCCGCGTTGACGGGCTCCCGGAGGCTGGCGCGGGCCTCGGTCCAGGAGCGGGGCAGCCCGTCGCGGCTGAACCAATCCGACAGGGACGCAGGGAGAGGTCCCGGGTCGCCCGCGAGCGCGCCTGGAAGGACCAGGGCGCTGCTGAATGGCGGGCCCGAGTAGAACTTCGAGCCCGTCACCAGGACGGCGAAGCCGAGCTTCAACGCGCGGCGCACGTCCCGGGGAGCGAGACGGCCCTGGGCGCCGTCCACGATCACGATGAGCCGACCACCCAACTGGGCCTGGAGCTCTTGGCTGACTGCCGTCGTCGGCGCACGCAGGCCCGTCTTGCTGTGGGCGACGAGGTGGAGGACGAGGGCTGCGTCCGGTGGCGCCGATTCCCCGGCTCTCCGGAGGTCGTCGTCCACCTCGCCGGCGTCGACCTGGGCGCCGTCACCTTCTCTGAGGTACAGCGGCTCCGCAGTGCAGTGCTCGGAGAGGCCCGCCAGCGGCGCCCCGGTCTCGGAGGGGCCGAACGGGGCCACGTCGGAGATGGCAAGACCCCTGGCAGCCCGCATGGTCCCCCCTCCGAGCTCGCTCGCCCCCACGACCAGGTGGTGGACGCGAGAGGCCGTCCGCAGGGCGAGCAGTGAGACGAGATAGATCACGTCCGTGCCCGAGGGGGTCAAGACGATGCGGGCATCGTCTGGGAGCTCGAAGAGGGCGGCCAGACGCTTCCTCTGCCGCAGCGTGGCTCGCTCAATCTCCCGCCCGGGGTCGTCGGATGCCCGCAGGTGCTGATGGAGGGTCTCGGCGGCGCCGAACGCCGTGGTGGAAGGCGAGGAGGCGGTGCAGGAGCCGAAGGGGATTGTATCGCCCGGCTGGGCGGCGACCCGGTACTGGCTCGCGCCGGTCTCGGCGTGGACGACCAGCCGATGGTCTCCCCCCGCTTGCAGGAGGTGGGGAAGGGGCGAGTCGAGCACGGGGAAAGTGGGGACAGGTCCTCCTCGTCCGGGAAGCGGAGCGGTGGGTCAGGGGCAGGACTTTAGGGCAAGGATCAGCTGGGGGCGGGGTCGAGGAAGAGTTGCGGGAACTGGCGAGGGGCGCGGCGCCTCCGACGGCAGCGGGTGCGTCCGTCCAGGAACGAGATGCTGACCGCGCGACGAGGAGACGGTGTCCGGTTGCGCCCCGTGCGGTGCCAGGTGTGGTTGTGCACGAGGAAGCTCTCCCCACGCCGCGCGGGGAGCGCGACGCTGGTCCTGCCTGCGTCCTCGGCGTCGAGTGCGCGCTGGGGGATGGTTCCGCCTTCGGGCGTCGCGAGGCCGGCACGGTGGCTCCCGGGGAGCACTTGCAGGCAACCCGCTTCGATGGGCGCGTCGTCGAGAGCCGTCCAGACCTGGAGGAATGGGGCGCGGTCGAGGCCCCAGAAGCGCCCGTCGTCCTGGTGCCAGGGCACCGCCATTCCCACACGAGGAGCCTTGTTCCACAGCACGGCGCGGTAGAGAAAGACGTCGGCGCCGAGGAGCTGGCGGGTCAGCCGCGCGAAGAACCCGTTCTCGATGAACCGCCCGAACTGGGGGTCGGCTTCGAGCTTCTCCAGCTTGCGGTACCGGTCCGACGGGCCCACCCAGCCCTTGCCGAAGTCGAGGTCCTCGTAGCGACCCGAGGGGGAGTCGTGCTGGTAGAACACCCCGGGATGGGGAGCGCGGGCGCCCATCAGGGCCTCGGCCCGTGCGGCGAGCGCTGCGGCGCCCTCGTCGGTGAGCACCCGACCGAGAGGGGCGAAGCCGTGCTCTTCGAAGTGGGAGGCGGCCTCGGCGAGATCGAGGTGGGCGGTGCGAGGGGACAGCATCGGACGCGTTCTACAGCATCGCGGCTCTGTCCAGCGGGTTGACTCGCGTCAGCCGCCGGCCGTGGCATTCTTGAGGCGCAGCGCGGTCGGTTCCGCGCGCCGGCGTCCCAGAAAGGACCCCTGCCATGCGAATCCTGCTTCTGCTCGCCAGCCTCGTCTCCCTCACCGCCTGCCCCAGCGCGGGAGAGAGCCGCTACCACTGCGACTTCGTCAACGCCACGACCGGCCAGGAGGACCGCTGCCAGGAGCGCAGCGTCGATCCGCTGATCGGAGCCACGTCCGAGCAGACCTTCCTCGACACGTGCGATGTGTCGCAGGGCGTCTCGGGCAGCGGGCCCTGCCCCACTGACGGCATCGTCGGAGGCTGTCTCTACGACGACAATGGTGGCCTCGAGACGGTCACCGACTGGTACTACGCGCCGATGACCCTCGCGGACGTCGAGGCGGAGTGCGCCGGTGAGGGGACTGTCGTCCAGCCCTGACCGCCAGAGGTCGGGTCGCTCCGAGTCAGTCAGTTGGCCTTCTTGAGGTACTCCGTCTTGAGGAAGATGGCGACCTTGTGGACCTTCCCCTCGATGAGCCCGGGGTTGTCGCCGAGCCGGATGTTCTTCACCAGCGTGCCGCGCTTTGCCGTGAAGTTGGCGCCCTTGACGTCCAGGTCCCGAATGAGGGTGACCGAGTCTCCGTCCTGGAGCCTCGTACCATTCGAGTCCACGACCGAGGGCTCGTCGTCCGAGTCGTCGACGGCCTCCTGGGCCCAGGCGAGCACGTCGTCTTCGATGTAGAGCTGCTCCAGGAGCTCCGCCGCCCACCCCTCGCCCCGCAGCTGGTGCAGGAGCCGCCAGGCGACCACTTGCACCACCGGCTCCTGACTCCAGGCGGACTCCTGAAGGCAGTACCAATGCTTCGGATCGAGGGGCGCTCCCTCCACCTGGGGCCGGCAGGTGCCGCAGAGCGTGACGGGCTCCTCCCGGCTGGGAACCTGGAACGTAGACAAGGCGTCGGTGGCGCTACAGAGCGCGCAGACTGCGGAGCTGGACATGGGCGGCCTCCAAGGCGGACGAGTCTAAACGACCGGGCTCAGTCCGGCGCCACCGCTGCAGGGTCGCGCCGCGGGCCGAGGGCGTCAGGCCCCTGCTCGAGCATCGCCTTGACGTTCTCGAACTCACGCTTCGCATTGCGCCGCACCGCCGCCCGGACGAGCGGCGCCGTGAGGTGGACGAAGACGGCCCGAGGTTCAATGGTCGAGGCGCGGGTGATGCGCGTGCCGCCCTTCTCCTCGACCAGGGTCGTCCGATTGACCGTCATGATCTTCGGGTCCTCGATGTTCCGGGAGGAGAAGACCTTGCCGGGCTCGAACTCCTCGAACTCCACCTTGATGTCCACGGTCGTGCCGAGCATCCCGATGCTGATGAGCATCTGGGTGCCTGGGCCCACGGGCCCTTCCCCGAGCGTCTTGGCGGCGACCATCCCCGGCGCGTAGTGCGGCCAGTTGCTGGGCGTCGTCATGAACTCGAAGACCTCCAGAGGAGGCCTCGCGATCCAGATCGTTTCTTCGAAGTCGAACTGCATGCTCACTCCGTGTGAAAATACCTCGGGCAGGTGAGTGGATGAAGATCGACCGAGCGACCGAGGCGGCGCTCACGCGGCTGGAGAAGAGCGCGCCCTCGTGGGCGGAGGTGCCTGCGCGCTGTCTCGACCTGATCGAGCGCGCTGTGCCCTTCGACTCGGCGACGTGGTTCGCACTGGACCCCCCGACGCTCCTCCCGACGCGGTTCGAGCAGCGGACCCTGGACCCGCTGCTCCAGGAGTTGAACCAGAGCGTCACGGCGATGATGGGGCGTAGTCCGAGGGAGACAGAGCTGAAGCTGCTGGAGCGGCTCATGAAGCTCGAGCTGTCCGTAGAGGACTCGTTCTCCCCCGCGGCGCTGGTGCGTGCGCCGGGGAGCGTCGCGACCTTGCATGGCATCACGGGGGGACGACCCGACCGAAGCCCGCGGTACGAGTTCTATCCCGTGCCGGGCATCGTCGAGGACGAGCTGCGGCTCGTGCTCAAGGACGCGGGCGAGGGGTGGGCGATGATGTCGCTGATTCGGCGCGAGACCCCCTTCACTCGCACCGAGCTCGACACCGCGGCGGCGGTGGGCCCGCGCCTCGCCGCGTTGGTACGCCTGAGTCTGTTGCGCGAGGCATTGGACGAGGACGGCATGACCGACCCGCCGGGCCTCATCCTGATGAAGGACGACGTGAGCATCGCCAGCGTGAGCCCCGAGGCGGAGCGCCTCCTGGGGACCTGGAGCGCGGAGGCGCCGTGGCACTGGCTCTCGGTACTGCGCGCGACCCGACGCCCGGGGCACTCCGCGAGCATGGTGGTGGAAGGCATCGGGGGGCCGGTGACGGCGCACGCCACCTCGTTTGGTGCCCAGGAGGCCGTCATCGTGGAGCGGGTTCGCCCCTATCGGCTCGCGGACCGGCTGGTGCGGGCGTACGGCCTGACTCCTCGGGAGCGGGATGTGGCTGGCGGCCTCTCCCGGGGATGGTCGACCCGGCAGATCGCCTTCGAGCTCGATCTGGCGGACTACACGGTGCAGGACCACCTGCGCTCCATCTTCGACAAGGTCGGGGTCCGGAGCCGCAAGGAGGTGTTGGCGAAGCTGTTCTTCGACCGCTACCTACCGGAGCACGCCGCGGACCGACGGCCGTCGCCGTATGGATGGTTCCTGGGCGACCGCCCCTGACCCGTGCCCGGGACTGATCGTGCGAGGGGCGCACGGTCAGTTCTCGAGGAGCTCCTTGAGGGTCTCGAACTCGGTGACGGCATTCCGGTCCGCAGTGCGGCGCACCAGGGGAGCGGTGATGGTGCCGAAGAGGCCCTTGGGCTCCATGTTCAGGACGCGCTCGATGCGCGTCCCCCCGTTCTCCTCGTGGAACGTCGTCAGCATGTCCACGGGCATCCCCTCGACGTTCCTGCTGCCAATGGCGACGTTGGGCTCGTAGCGGGTCCACTCGGCGAGGACCTCCAACTTCGTTCCCAGCACCGACATCTTCGAGCGGATGTGGTCTCCCTTGCTCGCCACGTCCAGGCCGATGCGCTCGGCCTCGATGAGGCCCGGGATGTACTTGGAGAAGTTCGACGCGTCCGAGATGAAGTCGAACACGACGGGGACGGGGCGGTCGATCCAGATGCTCTGCTCGATACGAATGGTCATGGCGGTACCTCCTGGTTGGGTCGGCGGGGTGAGTCCCGCTCGGTGTCTGCAGATGGTGTCGCGTCGCCTCCGCGGGGCGTATCCCACAAATCTGGGGGTGGGGTGAGAACCCAGGCCCGAGCGGGCGATGCGCCCTCGTCGATGGGCTGGCTTCTACTCGAAATGAAACATATGTTTCAATTAATGTTGCGATCGATCGCGGTGCGGCGTATTCCTGAAAGGGAAGCGGGCCACTACAGGTCCGCGCCGCCGGGAGTAGCGACATGGGAATCACGACGAGAAGCAAGATTGTCCGGGCGCCAGCGAGCAGGGTCTGGAGCGTGATCGGGGACTACAACAACGTGCAGGTGTTCCACCCGTTCGTGGAGAGCGCCGACCAGATGACGGAGGCGGACCGCGGCGTCGGGGCCGCCCGGCAATGCAACCTCTACAACGGCTCCTCGCTCATGGAGCGGGTGGTGGAGTGGAACGAAGGCACCTCCTTCGTCGTCGCCGCGAGCCCTCAGCGCTTCTTCGGCGAGGTGCGAGGCGGCATGCGGGTCGAGCCCATCGACGCCGAGAGCAGCCGGGTCACCCTGCACACCGAGTACACGCCCGCCGGCGGATTCCTGGGCACGATCGCCGACGTGCTCGTGATGAGGGCTGGCATCGGCTACGCCCTGCGGCGCGTCCTCGAGGGGCTGCGCAGCCACCTGGAGACCGGAGCCCCGGTGGCCAGACGGGGAAGGCCGGCGAAGGAGTACACCATCCACCTGACGAGCGAGCCCATCGCGGTGCCGGCGGCTGACCTATGGGACCTGTTGGGGCCAGGGTTCGGCGAGGTCGGCGCGTGGACCACGAGCGTCGACCGCTCCCACGGGGCCGGAGAGCCGCAGTTCGAGGGCGCTCCCTTCGAGGAGCGGGTGTGCCAGGTCAACATCTCAGGCTACGAGCGAATGACCGAGCGACTGACTCACTACGACGAGAGCAAGCGCGAGCTGGCGTACGTGGTGGGCGAGGGCCTGCCGTCCTTCGTCCTGCTGGCGCAGAACCACTGGACCATCAAGGCCTTGGACGCGAATACCTCGGTCGCCGAGATGCGCTGCACCCTGCGCCTCACTCCGATGATGGGGATGCTGGTGGGGGCGCTGATGAAGCGGAAGGCAAGGTCGAGCGTGCTGGAGTTCCTGACGGAGATGAAGCAGTACGCGGAGACCGGCGAGGTGTCCGAGGCGAAGAAGAAGCGGCTGTCCGTCCTGGTCGCGCCAGCGGCAGCTGCCGCCTAGGCGTCGTCGCAGACTCCGTCTCCGTCCTGGTCGTGGCGTGGTGAGTGCTTGGAAAGGGGGGGATAGAATGGCCTCATGCGCCTCATCCCCGGTCTCGTCGCTCTCCTCGGCATGGTCCTCCTCCTGGCATGCAATCCCCAGTACCCACCCCCCGAGGAGCTGCCGGCGGAGTACACGGCCTGCGACGGGCCCGAAGACTGCACGGTGGTGGAGCTTGGGTGCTGCGACGCTTGCAACGGCGGCACGGCGCGCTCCGTCGCGAGCGACCAGGCGGACGCGGTGACCGACCGGTACAGCGAGCAATGTCAGCCCGGGTACGGGTGCAATCTGATGGGCTGCGCAGCCTGGCTGACGACTTGTGACGAAGGCGTCTGTGGTCTCGAGCGCGGCGATCTTCTCTGAGCCAGCGACCTCGCCTGGAGCGGGAGCCTGCGGGCGCTCAGGGGACGGGAATGACCCCGGTGGATGGCATGCCAGCACGAGCTCCGAGTGCGACGGGCGTGGGGAGCGGCCCCGGGCTGTATCCTCCGCCCGTCCAGGAGGGACCATGACTTCTCGCTTCTCTCTCGCCGGCACCAGCGCTGCTGTCTGTCTCGCGGCGTTGGCCTGCGGGTGCGCGCCCCAGCCTTCGTCCGACATGGGTCGGCTGCCCGCTGTCCTACCGCAGCTCCAGCTCCCCATCACCCTGGCCGTGCCTGGCGACTACACCACCGCGGCTGCCGCCCTCGCCGCCGCGAGCCCCGGTGACGTGGTCTCCCTGGGCGCCGGGATCTGGAATGAAGATCTGACCGTGCCTGGAGGCGTGATCCTCCAGGGACAGGGCTGGCAGGAGACCTTCGTCGCCGGAGAGATCACGGTCAGCTCCGGGCAAGCCGCAGTGCGCTTCGTGACCGTCGAGGGTCCTGGCCTGTCCGGGGGGAACTGCGGCGTCGCGGTCGGAGCTGGCGACTCGGTGGTGCTCGAAGCATCCCGGGTGCGCAACTGGTTCAAGGGGGTGTGCCTGGACGCCGGCGCGTCGGCTCCGCTGGCGTCGGTGCTCGACAGGAACACCTTTCGCTCCAACGGCGACGCCGTCGTCGTCACCAGTGGCTCGGTCTCTCTGTGGAGCAACTACTTCAACTACAACTTGAGGTCTGGGGCGTACGGCCTCGACGGAGCGTCCATCGACGCCATCAACAACACGTTCTTCGGCAACTCGTTCGGTGGCAGCGCCGCGAACCGCGATGCGTCCCTGTCCCTGGGCAGCGGGACGTCGACGGTGCAGAACAACAACCTCACGGGGAACGCGGTGGGCCTCGACTGCGACGGGTGCACGGTGGTCGCGGCCACCAACAACATCTGGGGCAACACCACCAACTACGCCGGAGACAGCGCTGCGGCGCCCACGGACCTGAGCGTCGACCCCCTCTTCGTCAATCTCACGAGCGATGACCTGCGGCTCCTGCCGGGCTCGCCGCTCATCGACGCCGGCACTGCGTCCGGTGCGCCGTCCAACGACTGGGACGGGCTGCCCCGTCCCTACGGGGCCGGGTGGGACATCGGCGCCGACGAGTGGTCTGCGTCGGGGCTCTCCGTGGTGATTAACGAAGTCATGGCAAATCCGCTGGTGGAGTCCACGGGCGAGTACATCGAGCTGGCCAACGTGGGCAGCGCGCCGGTCGACATCGCGGGGCTCGTGCTCAGCGACGGGGACGGCGACGAGGTCATCGAGGCCTGGCTCGGCGGCTCCACCGTGATCCCCGGGGGAGGCTACGCCGTGGTCCTCGACCCGGGCTACGCAGGCAACTACACCATCCCCGCGGCCACCCTGGTGACCATCGGCACGCCGAGCATCGGCAACGGCCTCAGCACCAACGACCCCATCCAGCTGATGGAGGCCACCGGCTCGGTGGTCATCGACGAGTGGACGGTGCCCTTCGACCCGGGCAACGGAACCTCCGCCGAGCGCGTGGACGTGCTCAGCGGGAACCTGCCGGCCAACTGGGTCGCCTCTCCCTGCTCTTCGGGCTCGAGCCCCGGGGCGCTGAACTGCGCGGCGGGCACCATCGCCCCCAACGACCCCAGCGTCCTTGTGATGACCGAGGTGCTGGCAAACGCGCTCAACGAGCAGAACGGCGAGTTCGTGGAGCTGTGGAACAGCGGCTCGGAGGCGGTGAACCTCGCCGGGCTCGTCATCTCCGACGACGACTCCACCGACGGCCTGGTCGCCTGGGGCAGCGGGGACACCATCCTCGCTGCGGGGGGGCGCGCCCTCATCGTGGACCCCAACTACGCGGGGCAGTACCTGGTCCCGGACAGCGTGCTCCTGGTGACGACCCCCGACGCCACCATCGGCAACGGGCTCGCCAACGGCACGGACCCGGCGACCCTCTACGACATCGACGGCACCACGGTGATCGACAGCTTCACCTTCCCCACCGATCCGGGCAACGGCATCTCCATCGAGAAGCTCGACCCGTCCGTGGGGGACGTCGCGTCCAATTGGGTCGCGAGCCCCTGCGCCGAGGGCCACTCCGCGGGCCGTCTCGCGTGCGCCGCCGGGGGAGTGGGCTCAGGCCTCGTCCTCAACGAGGTCTTGGCGAACCCGCTCAACGAGCAGACCGGCGAGTACCTCGAGCTGCTCAACCTGACCGGAGGTCCGGTGGACCTGGCGGGCCTCTGGATCAGCGATGGGGATACCTCCGAGCCCCTGGTCGCTCGCAATGGTGGGCCGACGGTCCTGGCCGACGGAGACCTCGCCCTGGTGCTCGACTCCGGCTACGACGACAACTACGCGCTTCCCTCGGGAGTCGTCACGGTCACCACGGCCGACAACCACCTCGGCAACAGCCTCAGCGTGAGCGACCCCATCACCCTGCTCGAGTCCGACGGGCTCTCGGTGATCGACGCGTACCTCGCCCCGTTCAACCCCGGCAACGGAACCTCGGCGGAGAAGCTGGCGGCCCTGGGCGGGGATGTCGCGGGGAACTGGCTGCCGAGCACCTGTGGAGGGGGGGGGAGCCCCGGCGCCATCAACTGCGTCTCGGGGGGCTCGGGCACCGGCGGTCCTGGCGGCCTGAGCCTCTCCGAGGTCATGGCCAACCCGTTGAGCGAAGCCACGGGCGAGTATGTCGAGGTCTTCAATGGGGGGACCACTCCGGTGGACCTCGCGGGCCTGATCCTCGACGACGGCGACGCCGCCGACGAGGTGGTGGCGTACAACGCTGGCACGACGGTGCTCGCCGCCGGCGCGTACGGGCTGATCCTCGATACGGGCTACGCGGGGCAGTACGCCATTCCGGCGGGAGTGACCACGGTCACGGTGGACGACGCAGCCCTGGGCTCCGGGCTCGCCACCAACGACTCCGTGACGCTGTTCGACACGGACGGGGCGGCGGTCATCGACTCCTACAGCTCGCCCTTCAACCCCGGGAACGGAACGTCGGTCGAGAAGCTCGACATCGCGGTGGGGGATCTTCCTGCCAACTGGGTCGCGAGCCCCTGCACGGCGTCTCCCGGCACGGCGAACTGCGCGTCGGGCGCGGCGCTGGTGGCGTGCGCCGACGGGTTCGACAACGACGGCGACGGCTGGGTCGATCTCGCGGACCCGGGCTGCGCGTCGGCGGCCGACACCGACGAGTCCATGGTCGGCCCCGACGAGTGCGGCGACGAGGCCGACAACGACGGGGACGGCTTCATCGACGGGCTCGATCCGGAGTGCGCCTCCCCCACCGGGGACAGCGAAGCCGGCCCTTGCGCGGACGGCGCGGACAACGACGGCGACGGCTGGGTCGATCTGGACGATCCAGACTGTCCCGGTGCGGGGGACGAGCTGGGCTTCTCCACGGCCCAGTGCAACGACGGCGTCGACAACGACGGCGACGGGGACATCGACAGCGCCGATGCGGACTGCTCCGACGGGGCCACCATCTCCGAGTCCGTGGGGTGTTCCGACGGTGTCGACAACGACGGTGACTCGTGGACCGACAGCGCGGACCCGGACTGCGCCAGCGCGCCCTTCGTGGAGTCGGGCACGGGCACGGCGGAGTGCAACGACGGCATCGACAACAACGGCGACGGTCTCGTCGATGGCGACGACCCCGAGTGCTCCAGCGCGACGAGCTCGGAGCCGCTGCCCTACTTCTTCCTGGTGGTGGGGGAGATCATGGCCGACCCCCAGGCAGTTCCCGACAGCCAGGGCGAGTGGTTCGAGCTCTACAACACCCTCTCGGTGCCGGTGGAGCTCGAGGACTGGACCATCTACGACGGCGGTGGCGACTCCTTCGACATCAACGGCTCTCTGGTCATCCCCGCCCTGGGCTACCTAGTCTTCGGGAACAACGGGAACTTGGCCACGAACGGCGGCGTCAACGTGGACTACGTCTACTCGGGCTTCGAGCTCGACAACATCGACGACGAGATCTACATCGACGATTGGACGGCCACCGAGACCTTCGCGCTGGAGTACTGGACGCTGTCGGGGTGGCCCCTGACGCCGGGCGCCTCCATGAGCGTGACCGGGGCGACGGCGCCTTCGCTGAGCACCTACTGGTATCCCGTGAACTGGTGCGCGTCGACGACGGCCTGGGCCGGCAGCGCCGGAGACCTCGGCAGTCCCGGATTGCCCAACGAGGTCTGCCCGTAGACGGCGTTCAGGGAAATGAGCAGCCCCTTGGGCACTCCCACCCTGGGTTGTCGAAGAAACTGAATACACGACCCGCTGTTCGCGAATCTTCGTGCGTACACTCCGCGGATGCGGAACATCCTCTTACGTCGGCTTCCCATCCTCGGATGGATTGGTCGCTACGACCCGTCCGCTGCACGAGCGGACGGCGCGGCGGGGCTGACCACCGCGGTCATGCTCGTTCCGCAGGCCATGGCGTACGCGATGCTCGCCGGCCTGCCGCCCATCATGGGCCTGTATGCCGCCACCATCCCACCGCTGATCTACGCGGTCCTCGGGACCTCGCGGCAGCTCGCGGTGGGCCCCATGGCCATGGCGTCTCTGCTCGTGGCC
>JAGSHC010000164.1 GCA_023954745.1 Deltaproteobacteria bacterium
GCCACGACCTCATCCGGGTTGATGCCCTTGCTGAGGGGGCGCCCAAAGAACTCTTCGACCTTCTCCTGGACCAGCGGGGTGCGCGTCTGCCCCCCGACGACGACGATCTCGTCGATCTCGGTGGCGGTCATGCCCGCGTTCTCCAGCGTGGCCTGGCAGATCTCCACGCACTTCTCGACGAGGTCTCCGACGAGCTCCTCGAAACGAGCGCGCGAAAGCGACTGCTGGAGGTGGATGGGCTGCCCGTCCTTCGTCGCGATGAACGGAAGGGTCACCTCCACCGTGCGCTTGAAGGAGAGCTCGCACTTCGCGTTCTCGGCGGCCTCACGAAGCCGCTGGAGGGCGACCTTGTCCTCCCGCAAGTTGATCCCGTGCTGTGCCTGGAACGACTCCGCCAGGTAGTCGATCACTCGAGAGTCGAAGTCCTGCCCTCCGAGGAACGTGTCCCCAGACGTCGAAACGACCTCGAACACGTCTTCGGAGATCGAGAGCACGGACACATCGAAGGTCCCGCCGCCAAGGTCGAACACGACCAGATTCCGCGCGCCTTCGCGGTCGTAGCCGTAGGCCAACGCCGCCGCGGTGGGCTCGTTGATGATGCGAATGACGTCGAGGCCCGCGACCTGGCCAGCCTGCTTCGTCGCCGTGCGCTGGGCGTCGTTGAAGTAGGCGGGCACCGTGATGACGGCCTTCATCACCTCTTCGCCGAGGTAGTCCTCGGCGATCTTCTTCATCTCCATGAGGATGAAGGCAGAGACCTCTTGGACCGTGAAGCTGCGTCCGCCAGCGCGGAGCCGGCAGTCACCTTCGTCGCCCTCCTCGACCGAATACGGCGCGAGTTCGAGGGTGCGAGCCACCTCGGGACTGGCGAACCGACGACCAATCAGACGTTTGACCCCGTAGAGCGTGTTGCCTGCGTTGGTGACGGCCTGTCGCTTCGCGATGTGGCCCACCAGCCGCTTGCCGTTCTCGGCAAACGCAACGATCGACGGGGTGGTCTGATACCCGCCGCGATTCGGAATGACGACCGGCCCTTTGCTCTCAAAGATGGCCACGCACGAGTTCGTCGTGCCGAGGTCGATACCGATGACCTTCTCCATGCGCGACCCTCGGTTCCGCTTCCGCTTCTCTCTCCGACGCCCTCCGTGGGCGGTCGGCTACCTCAGGCGCCGCAGCGCCTTTGTGGCCTCGGAGTTCTTCTTGTCCAGCTGCAGCACTCGCTCGAACGTCCTCTGAGCATACGTAGCCATGCCCAGTTCCTCGTACACCCGCCCCAGTGCGAGGTTGTAGTTCAAGTTCCTGGGTTCGTACTCCACCGCTTTGCGGAGAAGTTCGAGCCCCACCTTTTGCTGGAGCGTGTGTTCGAGGATGAGCTTACCAAAATCGTAGTAGTACTTGCCCTTGGTGGGCTTGCAGTCGACCGCCAGCTGATAGAGCTCGGCGGCGCGCTTCGTGTCCTCGGCGAGCAGAACGTCCTGCGCCTGGCGGTAGTACGACTCGGCCTTGGTGTTCCGATGCATGCCCTGGGCCCGCCTGAACAGCATCTTTGCCTTCGGGTTGCGCGGATCGAGAGTCATCGCACGCTGGAACTGCGAAGACGCTTCTTCCCAGTTCTCCACCTCCATGGCCTCCTGGCCAGCCTTCAAGGCGAGGCGCGCCTTGGCGATCCGCTGGGCCAGCTGCTTCTGGAAGTTCTGCATGAAGACGGGGCGCGCCTTCTTCTTGCGGACCGCTTGTCGCGCTTTGTCCTTGGCCTTGCGAGCCGCCTCACGCTTGCGCTCGGCCGCAGGGACAAAGTCGACGGTAGTGGACGCCTCCGAGACCGGAGCCGTCCTGAGCTGCTCCTCCTTTTCGGGCTTTCCGAAGACGAGGTCGTCGTAGTCCTGTCGCGCCTCGACGTCGCTCAGGATCCGGTAGGCCTCGGTGATCTTGTTGAAGATCACCTCGAGCTTGAGTTTGTAGGGCCCGAGGTTCTTCCGATAGAACTTGTCCGGGTGGTACTCCTTGCTCAGACGGTAGTAGGCGCGCTTGATCGCCTTCGCATCCGCCGTACGCGGCAGGAGCAGCACCTCGTAGAAGCTCTTCTCATCGATGCCCGTGTAGGTCATGTCGATCGCGGCGCGCTGATCGTTCTTCAGATCCACGTCGTCGGCGGGCTTCGCCGGTGGCTCGACGACTTCTTCGGAGGGGTCCTCGATCTCGAGACCCGCCTCGTCGTCGTCTACCTCAAAGGCACCGTCGAACGCCTCCTCGGCCTCGGCAGAGGCGCGCGCGGGACCGGTGTCTGGGAACGGCGTTCGGGGCATGGATCGCCCATGCTACAGGATGTAGCGGGACAGATCCTCGTCGCCCAGGAGCGGGTCGAGGCGTCGCTCGACCTCGGCGCGGTCGATGACCACCTTCTCGCCAGGCCGGTCCGAGGCGTCGAAGCTCAATTCGTCCAACAGCGCCTCGAGCACCGTGTGCAGACGACGAGCGCCGATATTCTCCTGGCGGGTGTTCACCTCCGCGGCCATCTCGGCAAGGCGCATCACCGCCTCCGGCTCGAACACGAGCTCCACGCCTTCGGTCCCCATCGTCGCGACGTATTGCTTCGTCAGGGCGTTGTCGGGCTCGACGAGGATGCGGCGGAGCTCCTCGGTGCCCAGGTCCTCGAGCTCCACGCGGATCGGAAATCGGCCCTGAAGCTCCGGAATGAGATCCGACGGCTTGCTCAGGTGGAATGCCCCGGCCGCAACAAAGAGGATGTGGTCTGTCTGCACCGCGCCGTGGCGGGTGTTCACAGTGGTCCCCTCCACGATGGGCAGGATGTCCCGCTGCACGCCTTCTCGGCTCACGTCGGGACCGCGCGCTCCACCTCCTTGGGTGCTGCCCACCGCGATCTTGTCGATCTCGTCGATGAACACGATGCCGTCCTGTTCGACGCGGCGTAGCGCTTCGGCCATCACCTTGTCGTCGTCGACGAGTCCGCCGGCCTCCTCCGTACGCAGCAGCGAGCGCGCCTCCTCGACGGACACCTTGCGCTTGCTCTTCTGCTTCGGGACGAGCCCCTTGAGCATGTCCTGCAGGCCGCCCAGCTGGTCCATGCCCTGGGCGCCGAACACCTGCATGCCTGGCGTGCTCGTGCGCTTGTCGATCTCGATCTCGACCATCCGTTCGTCGAGGTGGCCCTGGCGGAGCATCGTGAGCAGCTTGTCGCGGGTGCGCTTGTTTCGCTCCCGCTCGTCCTCGGACGCCCCGGGCCCCGCCGGGGCGTAGAGCGCATCGAGCACGCGTCGGTCCGCGCGCTCCGCCGCGTCCTCCTCCACGTCGCCCTCGAGCTCGCTGCGCACCATGTGGATGGACGCCTCGACGAGGTCGCGGATCATGGACTCCACGTCCTTCCCGACGTAGCCCACCTCCGTGAACTTCGTCGCCTCGACCTTGATGAACGGTGCAGCGACCAGCTTCGCCAGCCGACGCGCGATCTCGGTCTTCCCCACGCCGGTGGGGCCGATGAGCACGATGTTCTTCGGCGCGATCTCATCGCGCAGGGGACCTTGCACCTGCTTCCGCCGCCAGCGGTTGCGCAACGCGATGGCGACCGCGCGCTTCGCTGCCCCCTGGCCAATGATGAAGCGATCGAGCTGCGCCACGATCTCCTTTGGAGTGAGGCTCGCGGCACCCTTGGCGGGCTTGGGCTTGTCGTCGGGGGAGTGGATCTCCACGGCTCAGTCCTCCTCGGGGAGGCTGAGAAGAGTGACGTTCTCGTTGCTGTAGATGCAGATGTCCGCAGCGATGGCCATGGAGCGTTCGGCGATCTCCTTGGCCGAGAGGTCGGTGTTCTGAAGCAGCGCCCGGGCGGCTGCCAGCGCAAAAGAACCACCGGAGCCAATGGCCGCCGCGCCGCCGTCTGGATCGAGGACGTCGCCGCTGCCCGTGATCACCAGGGTGCGCTCTTCATCCGCGACCAGAAGCAGCGCCTCGAGGTTGCGCAGGTACTTGTCCGTGCGCCACTCCTTGGCCAACTCCACCGCCGCGCGGGGCAGGTTCCCCGGGGACTGCGCCAGACGCCCATCAAACTTCTCGAACAACGTGATCGCGTCGGCCGTCGAGCCCGCAAAGCCGGCGAGCACGGAGCCCTCTGCGAGGGTCCGCACCTTACGGGCCGTGCCCTTGACCACGGTGTTTCCAAGAGTGACCTGGCCGTCAGCCGCCAGGGCCACCTGGTCGGGGCGTCGCACACACAGAACAGTCGTCATCGGTCGTCTCCCTCGTCGTCGGCGGCATCGGCGTCACCACGGGGGTGGCAGCGACGGTGGACCGAGAGCAACGAGTCGGTAGTGAGGTGGGTGTACTTCTGGGTTGTGGAGAGCGAGGCGTGGCCGAGCATCTCCTGGATGCTCCGCAGGTCTGCCCCGCCCTGGAGCAGGTGGGTGGCGAAGCTATGGCGAAGGGCGTGCGGGTGCACGTCCTTGTTCACTCCCGCGTTCAACCCTCGGGCCTTGAGGAGACGCGCCGCGGAGCGCGCGGTGAGTCGGCCTCCCCTGGCATTGAGGACCAGCGCCTGGGCTGCCGTCGGTTCGAGCAGAGGGCGCACCTCGAGCCACTGATGCACCGCGTCGACGGCCGCCTCCGAGAGAGGGACCACGCGCTCCTTGTTTCCTTTGCCGACGACCCGCACTTCGCCTGTTTTGAGGTCGACTTGCGCGATGTCAAGCCCCACGCACTCCGAGACCCGCAACCCCGAACCGTAGAGAAGCTCGACGAGGACAGCGTCTCGGGCCTGGAGGATGGCTTTGCGCAATGTCGCGGGGCGAAGCGCCGGCTCGGCGAGCTGGTCCGCCTCTCCGGCGCTGAGCACATGGGGGAGCTTGTGACCCTTGCGCGGGGTGGCGAGGGCGCGGGCCGGATTGCGGTCGTCGCCGCGGTCCTCGGCGACCCAGTCGAAGAACACCCGCACCGCCGAGAGCTTGCGGGCCCTCGTGGACGCTGCCGTCTCCCCCAGCGACGCCAGGAAGGCGCGCAGGGTCCGGGTAGTGACCGCAGAGAGGTCATCCAGACCCGCGCCCTCGAGGAAGGCGACCATCTGGTGCAGGTCGCTCTCGTAGGCCGCCAGAGTGTGCGGGGACAGGCCCCGGACCACGCGCAGGTGCTGCACGAAGTCCTCGACCTGCTGGCGCATCAGGAAGCGGCGGGCTGAGGCAGCGCGCCGTCCGTGCGGGCGACGCCCTGCTCCCTGGCCCACCGCGTGAAGAGCTCCACTGCCTGCTCTCCGCGATGAATTCGGCGAGCCTTCTTGTCCTTTTTCTTCACCCGCATGGTGTCTGCCGGAAGGAGTCCGAAGTTCACGTTCATGGGCTGGAAGCCCTTGGGCTCGGCGTTGGCGAGGTAGTCGAGCAGGCCCCCGAACATGGTGCCGATGGGGGGCGGGTCGAGCGTTCGACCTTCGCGCTCGGCGACGATGTTGAGGGCAGCCCAAAGCCCCATGGCCGACGACTCTGTGTACCCCTCACAGCCAATGATCTGGCCTGCGAAGGAGACACTCGGACGGGCGACGGCGCGAAGACCGCGGTCGAGCAGCCTCGGGGTATTGATGAACGTGTTGCGGTGCACAGAGCCGAGCCGGAGGAACTCGGCCTCCGCCAGGCCAGGGATCATCCGAAAGACCGCGGTCTGGGCGCCGTACCGAAGCTTCGTCTGGAAGCCCACCATGTTCATGGCCGCGCCGTGGGCGGTCTCCCGTCGCAGCTGCACGACGGCCCATGCCCAACGGCCGGTACGCGGGTTCGTGAGTCCCACGGGCTTCATCGGACCGAACCGCAACGACTCCCGCCCCTTGCCCGCCATGGCCTCGATGGGCTGACACCCCTGGAAGAACTTCTCCTTCTCGAAGTTCTTG
The DNA here is from genome assembly GCA_023954745.1 of Deltaproteobacteria bacterium. Lineage (GTDB taxonomy): Bacteria > Myxococcota_A > UBA796 > UBA9615 > UBA9615 > JAGSHC01. The sequence continues at coordinate 5,882 of JAGSHC010000164.1, forward strand.
CTCGGGACCTGCTCGGCGGTGAGGAGCGCATCGAGGAACGCTTCGTACTGCTCCTTGTCCATGGGCAGGTTGAGGTAGTCACCGTCGGACTCACTGGCGTCCTCGTAACGGTTGCCCCAGAACGCGTTCTCCATGTCGACGGTCTCGGCGTTCACGATGGGCGCGATGGCGTCGTAGAAGTAGAGGTCGTCGTCGCCGGTGATGACCTTGAGCTGGGTCGTCAGCGCCTCGGACGTCAGGGGACCCGTGGCGATGAGGGTGCGCACGGTCTCCGGCGGGAGTTCGGTCACTTCTTCGCGCCGAATCTCCACGCAACCGAGACCGGTCAGGGAGTTCGTGATGACGTCGGCGAAGACCTCTCGGTCTACGGCAAGAGCGCCGCCAGCGGGGACGTGGGAGGCGCGTCCCGCCGCTACGATGAGGCTGCCGAGTTGCTCGAGCTCCCGCTTGAAGATCCCCGGCGCGGTGTGGGGCATCTTGCTGCCCAGGGTGTTCGAGCAGACCAGCTCCGCGAGCCGGTCGGTCTCGTGAGCCGCCGTCCGCTTGACGGGACGCATCTCGTGAAGGACCACGGGGATGCCTCGGGAGCCCAGCTGCCAGGCAGCCTCGGAGCCGGCGAGGCCGCCGCCGATGACGTGAACCGGTTCAGTGGAAGGCAATGCGCCACTCCTCATCCAGGAACCCGCGGGTTTCCTTGTCGAGCTCCCCTTGGCGCTCGAAGAGCACCGAGGCGACGGCACGGCGCACATCCTCGAGGCCGACGGCCAGTTCAGCGGGCGCCTCCTCGAGCAGCAGGTCGAGCACCTCGTCCTCCATGTCGGCGGTCAGGTACCCCAGGTCACGCAAGCCCACGAGGAACCCCGACGCCGCCTCAGACAGGTTCAACACCGGGACTTCGTTTCGTCGAGGCGAGCCCACCATGGGCATCCCCAACGCCGAGCGTGCGCTCTGCTCTTCGAAGCCCGAGTTCAGCAGCAGCTCGAGCCGCGCGGCGGCGTCCGCCGGCCACTGACCCGACACGGCGAGGCGGCCGATGTGGGCGAGGATCTCTTCAGTGCTCATGGTCGGCAGACCTCCTGCGGGAACGGGGCAGCATGCTTGGCCATTGTGCGGGTCCACGTCCAGTGCGGGCTTGCTCGACCTCGGCTCGAAGGCCATATTCTCGCTCGCTGCGGCCACCTTCCTTCGCCTTCTCCCCGCGCCGCCGCAGCGGACTCGAGTCCTCCTCGAACCTCCCCGGGAGCCCCCTTCATGGATCTGTCCATCGCCCTGCGGCGCGCTGCACTGCGCGACCATCCACGCTCACACGCCCCGCGGGGCTTCCGCTGCCCAGATCCGGTGCGGGCAATTGGCCCTCTGGACCCCAACTACCCGTCGGCCCTGCACGGCCCGGTGCTTCGCCCACCTCCCAAGGCGCTGTTCGTGCGCGGAACGGGTCCCCTGCCCTCTCCGTCCCGGTGCGTCGCCCTCATCGGTGCGCGCCGGTGCACCGAACACGGGCGATCCATCGCACGGGACCTCGCGGCGGGGCTCTCCCGCGGGGGGATCGTGGTGGTGTCGGGTCTCGCGCTGGGGATCGACGCCGCAGCTCACGCAGGCGCCCTCGACGCCGGCGGCCGCACGCTCGCGGTGCTCGCCTCCTCTGTGGACGAGCCCACCCCGCGCGCGAACCGGCGCCTCGGTGAGGAGATCGTGACCGATGGTGGCTGGCTCGTGTCCGAGCGCGCCCCCGCCGCAGCCGTGCGCGCCTCGGAGTTCCCCCGCCGAAACCGCCTGGTGGTCGCTCTCTGCTCCGCGGTGATCGTGGTGGAGGCCGGCCTACCGAGCGGCACGCTGGGCACAGTGGCGCTCGCCCTCGCCGCCGGGCTCGAGGTGGGGGTCGTGCCAGGCTCGATCCTCTCCCCAGCCAGCCGCGGCGCCAACGCCCTCTTGCGCGCCGGTGCGTTGCCGATCACCGGCGTCGACGACGCCCTGGCGCTGGTCGGGCGCGCGCGTGCTGTGGCCGCCCTCGAAGACCCCGATGAGGCGGCAGTGCTCCGAGGGGCCCCCGGCGCCTCAGGCCCCGCCACCCAGTGGCTGAACGCATCCGGCCTCCCCCACGAGAGGGCTCGCTCGGCGTTGCTCCGGCTGGTCGCGAAGGGCGCGCTGAAGAGGGACGGGCCAGGCTCGTACGCCCGAACGCTGCGCTAGACGATGAGACCGGACGTCCCCCTCGACAAAGAGATCGGGTCGATCGGGCGTTCCCGCCCGGGAACTCCCTAGTCGACGCGGGAGGTGATCCGGTCACCGATCTTCACATCGGTGGACTGATCGGTCATCACCGCCATCGCGACGTTCTCGTCGGCAGAGAAGACCACCAGACGTCCCACCACCTGATCGGGCAGCGAGTTGTCGAAGTCACGGGGGCGTCGAGCAAGCCCGTCGCCGCGGCGCACCACATAGAACGTAGTGCCGCTCTGCACGCCGTCGCTCTTTCCACGGTCGATGAACACGACCTGGTTGGCCTGCATGAGGATGTTCTCGTCGTGCAGCTTGTCGATGATGAATCCATCGACGAGGGAGCTCAGCTGACCGGTCCGCACACGCCCCGACACGGGGAGACGATCGGTGATGAGATCGCCGCGCTCCACCTCGGTGTGGCTCTGGACCATGACACCGGTGACCCACTTGTCACCGACATCGCTGACCATCACCTCTCCGGTGACGCGATAGATGTGGCCCAAGCGCGCGCTGCGCACTTCGGGGTGACGGGCTTCCTTCTGATGGTGGTAGACGGTGTAGACGTCGCCGCAGTTCACATCGCCCGTGTTGCGGAAGCGCATGTAGACGACGTCGGACTGGCCGAGGTTCTCCTTCTCCGCGACCGCCTGGTCGATGACGCCGAGCGGCTCGATCTCCTGGCGGGTCATCAAGCCCGGAGAGCGGAGGGTGACCTCTTCACCGGTGCCTCGGAACGGGACGTAGAGCTCGCAGTCCCGCTCGGTGGCGAGGAAGTGCACGAGGGGCGTGAAGCTGTCGTCGAACGCGAGGTTGTCGCCGTCGCCGGAGTCCACGACGATCGAGGGCGGCCGCACGTCCGTCCCCGGCTGGAAGCGCAGGCGCTGTCCCGGGTAGATGTAGTGCGGGTTGGTGACCTCGTCGTTGTTGATCGACCACAGGGTCGGCCAGTACTGGGGATCGTTGAAGAACTGGGAGCAGAGGTCCCACAGGGTGTCGCCATCCACGACTTCGTAGACGTCGTCACTTCCCCCTCCACCATCGTTGATGGCGTTGAGGTCGATGGCGGTCTGCGCGGTGGCTCCACCCGCGCCCGTAAGGGCAAAGGCCAGCACAGTGACAGTCAGGAGACGTCGGCTCAGCATGTTCCACTCCGATGGGGGCTGACGCTGCGATGCGTCGACGCCCTTCTCCGACAGACATTCTCAAAAAGGGGAGCCGAACTGTCAAGCCGGTGCGGAATCGCGGTGGGTCGCTCAGAGGCGAGACGTGGCGTCAGTCCAGGTCCCCCAGACGCCCTCGGCGTTGCCCTCCGCCGCGTGCTCGGGCGCGTTCCATTCGAACGATCTCCCGTCCCATTGGACACCTCCGCAGAGACCTACAGCAGCCCCCGTGCAACTGGACTGCCACCGACCGACAAGCCAACGAATCGTTGGGTCGTCGCTGGGAGCAAGCGACGAGTCGGGTCGCGTCGGCCTCCCGGGGTGTCAGAACTCCGACACGCGCCGAAAACGTGGCAGAGTGCGGCGCGATGCTGGTCGACGCCCTCTTTCTGGTCTTCGGGATCGCCCTGCTCTATTTCGGCGGCGAGGCGCTCGTGGACGGCGCGTCCAAGCTGGCGCGGCGGCTGGGGATGTCCACGCTCGTCATCGGCCTGACCATCGTGGCGTTCGGTACGTCCGCCCCCGAGCTCGCGGCCACCATGACGGCCACCTTGTCTGGCGCCCCCGAGCTCGGCCTCGGCAACGTGGTCGGAAGCAACATCGCCAACATCGGCTTGATCCTGGGCGTGTCTGCCCTCCTCTTGCCGCTGGCCACGACCACCCGATTCATCCTGCGCGAGCTTCCGTTCATGATCGGGTGCTCGGCCTTGATGGTCCCTCTGGTCTACGACGATCTGATCGGCCGCGGCGAGGGCATCGCCATGTGCGCGCTCCTCCTCGCCTACCTCGGCTTCATGTACCAGACGGGCCGGGAGGCCCCCGACGACGATGACGACGACGACGCGGGCTCGCTCGGCAAGTCCCTGCTGTGGGTCGTGGGGGGCTCCCTCCTCCTGGTGGGCGGCGCGCAAGCCCTGGTGTACGGGGGGGTCGGCATCGCCCGGGACATTGGAGTGAGCGAGCGAGTCATCGGGCTGACGATGGTGGCGGTGGGCACCTCACTCCCCGAGCTGGCGAGCTCCCTGGCGGCAGCCCGCAAGGGCGAGAGCGACATGGTCCTCGGCAACGTCGTCGGCAGCAACATCTTCAACGTGCTCTGCATCCTCGGTGTCACCTCGAGCGTGCGTCCCATGGTCGTCAACGGTGCGGAGGCGCAAATAGACCTCTGGGCCATGCTCGCCCTCACCGTCGCCGTTCCTCTCCTCCTCTGGAAGGGACGCCGCATGGGCCGCGCCGAGGGCATCGGGTTGCTCGTGTTCTGGGGAATCTGGGTGGGCAGCCTCGTGCTGCGACTGCCCGCCACGGGGTGACCGCTCCGCCGCGGGGACGCCTGATCCTCTGGTACTGCCTGGCCATCGGCTCGCTGGGCGCCTTCCATCCTCTCCTCTCCCTCGTCTTGTTGCGCCGCGGGGCCACCGAAGCCGAGATCCCCTTCCTGCTGGCTCTCTTTCCCCTGGGTCTGCTGTTCGCTGCTCCGTTCTGGGGACGATTCGCCGACCGCACCGGCAACATCGTGCGCGTCGTGTCCTTCGCCATGAGCGCCGCCGCCCTCGGGGCCTTCGGCACGCTCTTCGCTCGAGACGTCGCGCTGCTGGTCCCCGCCCTCGCGCTCATCGCCGCCAGCCGGGGCGGCGCCATCGCCCTCTTCGACGTCCACACCATCGCGACCCTGGGCGGCGGCGAGGAGGGGCGCGCCGCGTACGGCCGCGTGCGCATGTGGGGCTCGATGATGTTCGTGCTCGCGGTGCAGCTGGTGGGCGTGCTCGCAGTGCGGTGGCCCGATGCACCGCTGTGGGTCAATGCGGCGCTCATGGGCAGCCTCGCCATACTCACCTGGGCCTTGCCCCCCACTCCCGGGGCCCGCGCCCCCAGCGAGCCAGTCCGCCTACGATCACTGCTTGAGCATCCCGTGCTGATGCGCTTCTTCGTCATCTCAGTCCTGCACGTGGCCGCCATGAGCGCCTACGACCACCTCTTCGCTCTCCACGGCGCCGCGCAGGGCCTCAGCGATGCCGCCATCGGCGCCGCCTTCGCCCTGGGGGTGGGCGCTGAGGTAGGCGTGCTCTTCCTCTCCCCTGCCCTGCTCTCCCGATTCAAGCCCTCCACCCTGCTCGTCGTCGCCGTCCTGGCCGGCATCCCACGGTGGTGGATCACGGGCGTCACCGACAACCACGCCGCGCTCGTGTTGGTGCAGGCCACCCATGGGCTGACCTTTGGCCTGTGGTGGGTGGGCGGCATCGCCTACGCCTCGGAGGCCGCCCCCAAGCACCTGCAAGCCAGCGCACAGGCCGGCTTCGTCGCGAGCGGATTTGGGCTGGGGAGCCTCGCCGCGCTCTTGATTGCGAGTCAGGCCCTCCCCGCGTTCGGGGGGCCCGTCCTGTTCCAGGGGCTCGCCGTCGTCTCGGTCCTGGCCAGCGTTCTGTTGCCCTGGGCCCTACGGCATCCGTCGGGTTCGACGCCGGCCTGACTACGCAGCGCGTTGGAGTCGCCTGCCTCCCCGGCCACCCCACGCGTGCAGCAGGTCCATCCGGCCGGGGCTCATCCCCACGAGCAGTCGCTGGCCGTCCACCCGAGGGCCACCACCCGCTGTCCCGAACCCACCTCCTCGGTGCCACGCGCCGAATGCTGACCTGCGCAGGGAGCTCCGCTGGCGCGTCGCGCAAGGGGGCGAAGGCGGCCCAGGCCGGATCGAGGGTCACTTCCACGGGGGCGTCGAGGGCAACGGGTGTGCCAGCTCGTCCCCCGCAGTACCATCGCTCGCCATGAAGCCAGCCCTCGCCTTCCTGTTCTCCGCCATCTCCCTCGCCGGGTGCGGGCCCTCGTCCTCACCCGCCGAGCCCGCGGCCGAGGTGACGGTCGATGAGACGACGACAGACGAGGCGTCCCCCCCCTCCACGCCCAAGGAGCTCGCCGTGAGCACCCCCGACTTCGATGCCCTGTGGAACTTCGGCGACCCCGCCGCCACTCACGGCAAGTTCACCGCGCTGCTCGAAGCCAACGCCGAGGCCCCCCTTCCCTGGCGCCTCGAGCTGCGCACGCAAGTGGCGCGCACGCACAGCCTGCGCAAGGAGTTCGACGCCGCTCACGTGCTCCTCGATGCGGTGGACTCCGAGGTGGGGGCAAGCAAGGACGGCGGCCTCGACCGCGTGCGGATTCGCTCGCTGCTCGAGCGCGGCAGGTGCTGGAACTCCGCCGGCGACAAGGCCAAGGCACGTCCGCTCTTCGAGGAAGCCTGGGAGCTGGGGCGATCCGCGAAGCAGGATGGTCTCGCGGTCGATGCCGCGCACATGGTCGCCATCGCGGCCATGGGCACGGACGACGAGCTCGCTTGGGGCCTCAAGGGCCTGGAGCTCGCCGAGTCGTCCACGCAGCCCGATGGCCGCCGTTGGCGAGGCAGCCTCTACAACAACCTGGGGTGGACCTTTCACGACAAGGGCGAGTTCCCGAAGGCCCTCGAGCTCTTCGACAAGCAGATCGAGGTCCGGCGAGAGGCGGCCAAGGAGCCAGCCCTCCGCATCGCTCGTTGGGCTCGCACACGCTGCTTGCGGTCCCTGGAACGGAACGACGAGGCCCTGGGCGAGCTCCGCGCCATCGTAGAGGCGTACGGCGACGATGCGCTCAAGGACGGCTTCGTGCACGAGGAGCTGGCCGAGAACCTCCTCGTTCTCGGTCAGGCTGACGAGGCGAAGGCCGCCTTCGCCGAAGCGCACACGCGACTCAAGGACAGCTGGCTCAAAGACCACGAGCCCGAGCGCCTCGCGCGGCTGGCGAAGCTGGCCGAGTAGTCCCGTATATACTGCCGCCGTGCGCTGCATCCCCCTTCTCCTCGCCCTCCTGCTGGTCTCCCCAGCCACCGCTGGAGCGGTAGAGAACGCCGGCGCTGGCTCGTCGATGGGCTTCGGGGTCACCGCCTACTCGCCGGCCCCTCAGGTCGCGCCCCGCATCAACCTGCCGTCCCTCGAGCTCGCCGCCGCCCCGGGCGGGACGAAGCTGTGGCAGCTGCGGGTACGCCTCCCGTTGCTGAACACGATCTACGCGGCGGGGCTGCGTCAGCAACTCGATCTGCAAGCCGACGTCTTCTGGCTCAAGCTCGGCCAATGCGACTGCCCGGTGGGCAACCACGTGGTGCGGCCCGTCCTCGGTCCGATGGCCGGAGCACGGCTGAACATCGCCCCCGGCGTCGTCCAGCCCGGCATCGCTCTCGGGGGGCGGTTCGGTGCAGAGTATGTCGGCCCCCAGCGCCGCATCGGACTGACCGTCGCCGCCGAGCCATTCTTCGAGCTTCGGGGAGGCTCAGCCGGCCCTGGCCGCTCATCCCTCACCACCGGCGGAGGGGCTCTGCTCGTCATCGCCCTCACGGGGTACCAGGCGCCATGAGGATTCTGCTCGGTTTCGCCCTCCTCCTCTCCGGCTGCGCCCTCCCGGCGACGCCCTCCTTCGTGGAGTGGCTCCCGACCCACCCCATCGTCGTGGCTCACCGCGGCGGGGCCTCCGTGGGCCCCGAGAACACGATTCGAGCCATCCAACGCGCGCAGGAGCCTTCGATGGAGGCCGAGGTCATGGAGATCGACCTGCACAGCAGCGCCGACGACGTGCTCGTGGTCATCCACGACAAGACGGTGGACCGCACCACCGGCGTCGGCCAGGGCTGCGACATCGCCCAGGACACCACTGCGGAGACGTTCGGCGACATCAAGGTCCACGACCTCACCCTCGCTGAGCTGCAGGAGCTCGACGCTGGAGCCTGCTACACGACCGAGGATGGGTCCCGCCCGTACGCGGGCACGGGGATCACCATCCCCACGCTGCGCGAGACGCTGGTCACGTTCCCCACCCAGCGCTTCATGCTGGAGATCAAGCAGAAGGACCCCAGTGTGGTTCCCGCGCTGCTCGAGTTGGTGGGGGAGCTCGACGCCTTCGATCGCTCTTGCTTTCTGGCCTTCGACGAAGGCGTGACCCAGGAGCTCGCGCGCACCGCCCCCGAGGGCACCTGCATCTCGATGCCGGCGTCGGGGATCCGCTGTTGGTCCACCGATGGGCTGTTCCCCTTCGGGGGAGGCGGTTGCCCCACCTACGACGTCATGTGGATGCCGCACACCAGCTCGGGCTTGAACCTGAAGACCGAGCGGATCGTGTCCAACATCCAGGACGCCGGGATGCCGGTGTTCATGTGGACGATCAACGACGAAGAGACGATGCAGGCCGCGCTGGACGCCGGCGTGGACGGCATCATCACGGACCGCCCCGACCTCGCCCGGAGCCTCATCGGCCGCCCGGGAGTCGGGGCTCAGGAGAACGAGTAGATGAGCACGATCAAGGTGAACCAGCCCCACGCCCTCCCCAAGGACGAAGCCAAGTCCCGCCTCGCCGTCTTCGAGGAGAGCCTCGGCAAGTACGGAGTGAAGCTCGACTGGAGCGGTCACAAGGCCAAGCTCAAGGGAACCGGCGTGTCCGGCGGCGCCGAAGTGGCCGACGACAACGTGAACATCACGGTGAAGCTCGGATTCCTCGCCAAGGCCGCCGGGGTCGACGCCGGCAAGCTCGAGGCCTCCATCAAGAAGCGCCTCGCCGCGGCCTTCGAAGAGACCGCGTAGGGCACCCCTCAAGCCCGTCGCACCGACCGACGACCGCAACCGACGAAGAGATCGCGCGGCTCCGCGCCTGAGGTGCGGAGCCGCGCGAGGTCGAGGAGGCAAGGAGGAGCGGAGGGAGGCGGGCTCAAGCC
>JAGSHC010000278.1 GCA_023954745.1 Deltaproteobacteria bacterium
AAGGACGCCGTCACCGCCATCGTCGACGGCGTCTCCGAGGTCTCGGTGCCCGTCATCGCGGCGATCCTGACCACCATCGCGGCCTTCCTTCCGTTGATGCTGATGCCCGGCCTGATGGGCAAGTTCATGCGCATCATCCCCGTGGTGGTGTCCATGGCCCTGGCAGCCTCGCTCGTGGAGGCCCTGCTCTCCCTGCCGGCCCACCTGCACGAGTGGGGAGAGAAGGACCCCGAGAAGCTCGAGGCCCGCGAGCGCATGTTCGACCGGTTCACGGCTCCCTACGTGCGACTTCTCCAGCGGTTGACCACATCCCGCCTTCCCCACCCGCGGGACGCCCGAGGGTTCGTGCGCAACGCGCTCACGTGGCTCGTGCCGACGGCCAATCTCTTCGCGCTGCTCGTCACCGCGCTCCTCTTCCTGGCCCTCGTGCCGGGCAGCCTGTTCATTGTCTTCGGCAACGTGGGCGCCATTGCCGGGCTGGCGGTGCCCGTGCTCGGCATCGGAGGTCTGCTCCTCCGAGGTCTGGTGCGGGGCACCCTCTTCACGACCTTCGCCGAGCTCTTCGACCGCGCTCGGCACCTGCGCTTCACCGTGCTGGGCGCCGTCTACCTCGGCATGGTGCCCCTCGCGCTCGGCATCGGGACCCAGGTGGACCTGGACCTCTTTGGCGGCGAGGAGATCCCGCAGTTCTTCGTGCACGTGCGCTTGCCCGAGGGCACCGCGCTGGAGCAGACCGACCAGGTGATGACCGAGATGGATCGTCTCGCGCGGGAGACCCTGCCCGCCGGGGACCTCGTGTCGGTGACCACCCACGCCGGCTTCCTGATGACCGAGACCGAGTGGTTTTTCAAGGCCAACTACGGCCAGCTCGACATCCAGCTGACGCCACCCAAGAACCGCGACCGCACCCTCAACGACCTCATGGCCCTGCTGCGGCCCCAGGTGGAGCGCATTCCCGGGCCCGACTCGGTGGAGCTCGTGCCCGTGAGCAGCGGGCCGCCGGCCGGCGGCGATGTCGAGCTCAAGCTCCAGGGGCCAGACCTGGCCCGCCTCGACGAGCTGAGCGAGGTCGTGCGCGCCGAGCTGACCCGCGTGGAGGGCGTCGAGGACATCCGAGACGACTACCAGTACGGAAAGAAGGAACTTCGGGTCACGGTCGATGCGGAGCGTGCGGCGCTCTATGGCGTGTCGGAGGCCCAGGTGGGCATGGCGCTGCGCGCTGCGTACGACGGCTCCGAGGCCACCCGCTTCCAGGACGACGGCGACGACGTCCCCGTGCTGGTGCGCTACCCGCGAGAGGCCCGGCGCGACCTGGCCTGGCTCGACCGGACGATGGTCTCCACGGCCACCGGAGGCCTCGTGCCCTTCAAGGAGGTGGCCAGGATCGAGACGGGGCGCAGCATCGACGCCGTGCGGCGCTACCAGGGCGAACGCACCATCACGATGACCGCCAACGTCGACAAGACAAAGAACACGGCCATCAATGCGGTGACCGAGACCAAGCAGCGCCTGGCGGACTTCAGCGAGCGCTTCCCTGGCTACGCGATCAATTACACCGGAGAGTTCCAGGAGTTCCAGCGCAGTCTGCAGGCCCTGTCGTATCTCAGCGTCGTCGGCCTGCTGCTCGTCTACATGATCCTGGGCACCCAGTTCGGCAGCTTCCTGCAGCCCATCATCATCATCGGCTTCACGTTCCCCGGCGCCATGTTCGGCTCGGCGGTGGCTCTTCTGGTGACGGGGACTCCTCTCTCGATCCTGACGATGTACGGCCTCGTCGCCTTGCTGGGGATCGTGGTGAACGACAGCCTGGTCTTCATCTCCTTCATCAACGGGGAGAGAAAGCGTGGGCTCGCCGTGGGAGACGCCATCGTGTCCGCGGGGCGCTTGCGGCTGCGTCCCATCGTTCTGACCACGGTGACCACCGTCTTCGGGCTGCTCCCCATGGCCATCGGGCTGGGCGGGAAGAGCGACGTCTGGGCGCCCCTGGCCACGACCATCGCCTTTGGCCTGGTGTTCGCGACCGCCACCACCCTGCTCGTGATTCCCCCGGTCTATCGCGTGTTCGCCGACCTCATCGAGCTGATGGGCGGGGGACACGGGAACGACGGTGACGAGCCCGCGACGGACGCCGCACGGTTGGCTACACCTTCTGGCCCCGGCGCGACGGACCTCGCGCCAACCCACTGATTCACCAACGATCTTCGAGGAACGACATGGCTTCCATCACTCTGGGCGGCAACGCCGTCAACACGTCCGGCAACCTCCCCGCCGAGGGCTCCAAGGCCCCCGACTTCACGCTCGTGGCCGCCGACCTGTCCCGCACGTCCCTCGGGGACTTCGCCGGCAAGCGCCTCATCGTCAGCATCTTCCCCAGCATCGACACCGGCATCTGCGCGAAGTCCACGCACGTGTTCGCCGAAGCCGTGAAGGGCCGCGACGACGTCGCCTTCGTCACCATCTCTGCCGACCTCCCCTTCGCCGCAAAGCGCTGGTGCGGAGCCGAGGGTGTCGACAACGCCATGACCCTCTCCACCTTCGATGGCAGCAGCTTCGGCGACGACTACGGCATCCGCATGGTCGACGGCAAGATGGCCGGCTTCCTGGGCCGCGCCGCCCTCGTCATCGACGGTGAAGGCAACGTCGTGCACAGCCAGCTCGTGCCGGAGATCGCGCAGGAGCCCGATTACGACGCCGTGCTCGCCGCCCTCGGGTAGCGATTCCGGGACATCACCTGCACGGCTGGCCACCTTGTGTATGGTCAGCCCGTGCAGGAGATCTCGCCGCTTCAGCTCGGTCCATTCCGCCTTCTGGAGCCCATCGCCTCTGGGGGAATGGGCGTCATCTGGCGCGGAGTGCACGAGGGGCAGGGGGTCTCCGTTGCCGTCAAGGTGATGCTGGGAGACGAGCTCCAGTCGGGCGCGTTCCGCAAGGCCTTCCGCAACGAGGTCTGGGCCATGGCCCGCCTCGACCACCGGGGCATCGTCATGGTCTTCGACCAGGGCGTGATCTCAGCGGACCTCGCCGCCCAGTCCTGCGGCCGCCTCATGGCCGGCGCGCCCTACATCGTCATGGACCTCGTGGGGAACGGGCAGACGCTGCTCGACGCCCCGCCGCGTGACTGGGCCGAACTCAAGGGCACGCTGCTGCTCCTGCTCGACGCCCTCGCGCACGCTCACGCTCGCGGCGTGATTCACCGGGACCTCAAGCCCGCCAACATCCTGCTCGACCCGCACGCGGCGGAGTCGGGGGGCTTGCAGCTCACCGACTTCGGCATCTCCCACGCGGTGGAGCGCGCGCTTCCCGCGGAGCAGGGTGCCGCCCCGGTGATGGGCACGCTGCACTACATGGCACCCGAGCAGATGGACGGCCGGTGGCGGGACTTCGGCCCTTGGACCGACCTGTACTCGCTGGGGTGCATCGCCTGGGAGCTCGCTTGCGGGCGGCTGCCCTTCGACGCTGAGGACCCTCTCGACCTCATGGACCTGCACCTGGACGAGCCGCCTCCGCTGCTCGATCCGGTCTTCGACGTGCCTGAGGGCTTCGCGGAGTGGGTGTACATGCTGCTGGAGAAGGAGCCCTTCGACCGGCCCTCCCGCGCCTCGGATGTGGCTCGAGAGCTCAAGGGCCTGGGCCGCAACGACGACACCGACCCCACGCGCGACCTGGGCCTCACGATGGCGGACGGGATCCCCGCGGTGCAGCCCCAGCACATCGAGGAGTTCCTCACCCGGTCCTTGAGGAGCAGCCATCCGGCGAAGCTGAGCCCTGCGGTGGCCACCCTGGAGAACGAGCTGGGGCTCGAGACCCTCACGAACGTGGCGCCGGTGCGCGTGGATGTGAGCGTGCCCCGCGACGACGACGAGATCGACGAGATCGACGAAGCGGACGTGAGCGCCATCCGCGCTGGACGGCGCCTCAACCTCACCTGGCGCCGCCATCGCCGGCCCCGGAAGTGGAAGCGCCTCGCGGGGGTGGGCCTCGGCCTGTGGGGTCTGCGCCAGACTCCGCTGGTGGGCCGTGACCAGGAGCTCGACCGCATCTGGACGGAGCTGCGCTCTGCCCACCGAGACCATGCCGCTCGGGCAGTCATCGTGGACGGTCCTCTGGGAGTGGGCTCCAGCCGGGTTGCGCTCTGGATGTGCGAGCGCGCTCACGAGCTCGGCGTCGCCGACATCCTCTGGGCCACCCACGCACCTCAGAAGACCCCAGCGAATGGGCTGGGACGCATGCTCGCGCGCGAGTTCCGCTGCGTGGGTCTGAGCTCCCCGATGCAGCACGAGCGGGTCGAGGAGCTGCTCCTCCGCCGCGACCTCGCCAACCCCGACAAGGCCGAAGAGTTCGCCAAGGACCTCACCCGGTGGATGGCGCTGCATCGCGCGTCGCCGGTTCCGAGCGTATCGACCCTGTCCGCCGTGGAGGGCGAGCGCCCGCGCTTCAAGTCGCTCTATCGGTTCCTGCGCCGTATGGCGCGGCGTCGGCCGGTGGTCTTGTGGATCGACGACGCGCAGTGGGGGCTCGAGGCGCTGGCCTTCGCCTGGTACGTGCTGCGCGCCCAGGAGAGCAAGCCCGCCAACATCCTGATCCTGCTCTCGATGCAACGCGCGGGGCTCGAAGACGACGAGGAGGTCACCCAGATCCTGCGACAGGTGGACCGACACCCGAGCACGATGCGCATCCCCATTCCCGCCCTGGGCGAGCACGACCTCGAGTATCTGCTGTCCGACCTCCTCGGCTTGGAGCAACAGCTCGCGGCGAAGGTGGCCTCCAGCAGCGGCGGGAACCCCTTGTTCGCGACGCAGCTCATGGGCGAGTGGGTTCGGAGGGGCGTCCTGGAGCCCGGTCCCTGGGGCTTCCGGCTCGGCGCGGGCGAAGAGGCATCGATCCCCCAGGATCTGCCCGCCTTGTGGGAACACCGCATCGAGAATGCGCTCGAGGGCATGGGCCCCGAGGGCTTCCATTGTCTGGTGGTGGCCGCGGCCATGGGCGGCCGCGTGCACCACGACGTCTTCCGGAGCGGGTGCGACACCCTGGGGTTTACCCCCCCGCGGGGGTTCCTCGACCGGCTGTATTCGGAGCAACTCGCGGTCCCGAGCAAGAGCGGCTGGTCGTTCGTACACGACGGCCTGCGCGTGGCCGTGCAGCGCCGAGCCCACGCCGCCGGGATGTGGCGGGCGGCACGGCACGCAGCGCGCGAGCTGAGGCGGGGGCCGCCGGTGGCCCGCACCACAGTGAAGACGGCGGTGGTCGGTTGAGCCAGTACTGAGGGGGAGAGCCATGAGCGAGCAGAACAATCCGTATGGAACGGGGGTCCCGTACACCGGGAGCACGCAAGACCCCTACGCTCCGCCCAGCGCGGCTGTGGACGATGCAGGTCTGTCCGGTGCCAACCCCGAGCAGTGGGAGGCCATCCGGCGCGAACACCTGTCGGCGGAGTCGAACCTCAAGGGATTCGGGAGCTTGTGGCTGCTCGGTGCCGTGGGCTCGGGGTTCGCAGCAGTGGTGGCGTTCACGGTCGCTACGGATGAGTACGGACCGATGATGGGAGGCATCCTCGCGGTGGTGGGCGCCATCTACGCCTACGGAGGCCTGGGGCTGCGACGCCTCGACCCGAAGGTGAAGATTCCCGTGACCCTGCTGGCTGGCTTTGGCCTTCTCTCGTTCCCCATCGGCACACTGATCAACGGGTACCTCCTGTACCTGTTGCACGGCCCCAAGGGGAAGGTCATCTTCACGGAGCGGTATCGGGCGATCATCGACGCCACCCCCCACGTGAAGTACACGACCTCGCCGGTTGCCTGGGCAGCGCTGGCCATCTTGATCCTCCTGGTCGTGGGCGGCATTGCTGCGGCGATCCTGAGCGCCTGAGCATGTCCGAGGAGGCGGACTCCACGCGGCGCCTGGGCTGGGCGCTCGGAGCCGGGGCCATGGTGCTCGGCGTGGGGTTGGGCGCCTTCGGGAGCCACGGCCTGGAGACCATCGTCTCGGACCCCCATCTGCGCGACGTGTGGGGGACTGGAGTCCGCTACCACCAGCTTCACGGCCTCGCGCTGTGTCTCGTGGCGCTGCACCCGGCGCCCCGCCGCGGGATGCTCTGGCTCTTCACGGCGGGGATTCTGTTGTTCTCGGGATCCCTGTACGCCTTGGCCCTCAGCGGCGTGGGGATTCTCGGAGCCATCACGCCGCTGGGCGGCCTCTGCTTCCTCGCAGCCTGGGCCTGGATGGCCAAGGCAGCGCTCAGCACGTAGGCGTTCGGAGCACTCCCGCTTCGCGTGTCGCTCGGTGCCCGGTCGACGTGGCGCCCGGTCGTCCTCTGTGCGGATCGCCATGTGAGTGTGCCCGGCGCTTGCTACCTTCCCGGGCCCCACCTGCGGAGACCCCATGAGCAACACCGCTGAGATTCTCGGAGACAAGGCCCACTACCTCCTCGGCTTCGACAGCCCAAAGATTTCCAAGGAGCGCCTGCACATCCCATCCGCGGATCAGGTGGATCGGATCTACGGGCCCTCGAACCGCAACATCCGCACGCTGGGGAACCTGCAGCGCATCTTCGGGACCGGCCGCCTCGCCAACACCGGCTACATGTCGATTCTCCCGGTGGATCAGGGCATCGAGCACAGCGCCGGCGCCAGCTTCGCGCCCAACGCGGACTACTTCGACCCCGAGGGAATCATCGAGCTCGCCATCGAGGGCGGCTGCAACGCGGTCGCCACGACCTACGGCGTGCTCGCCTCGCTGGCGCGCAAGTACAGCCACAAGATCCCGTTCGTCCTGAAGTTCAACCACAACGAGTTGCTGACCTTCCCCAATACGTTCGAGCAGATCGCCTTCGCGAGCATCGAGCAGGCCTTCGACATGGGCTGCGCCGCCGTCGGTGCGACCATCTACTTCGGCTCCGACGACTCCAACCGGCAGATCGTCGAAGTGGCCCAGATGTTCGAGAAGGCCCACGAGCTCGGCATGGGCACCATCCTGTGGTGCTACTTGCGCAACAGCGCGTTCAAGGCGGACGGCACCGACCACCATGCGTCGGCCGACCTCACCGGTCAGGCGAACCACCTCGGCGTGACCCTCGGTGCGGACATCATCAAGCAGAAGCTGCCCGTGCGGAACGGCGGCTTCGCGGCGCTGAACATGGGCGACTCCAGCTACGGCAAGTTCGACCAGCGCATCTACACCGAGTACGCGTCGGAGCACCCCATCGACCTGTGCCGCTACCAGGTGGCCAACTGCTACATGGGCCGCATGGGCCTCATCAACTCCGGCGGCGCCAGCGGCAGCAACGACCTGCAGCAGGCGGTCGAGACGGCGGTGGTGAACAAGCGGGCTGGCGGCATGGGCCTCATCAGCGGGCGCAAGGCGTTCCAGAAGCCCCGCAACGAAGGGGTCGCGCTGCTCAACGCCATCCAGGACGTGTACCTGGATGAGAGCGTGACGGTCGCGTAGCGGCAGTCGGACGACCGCCGCCGTGTATATCGAGCCCAATCACGACGCCTTCCGGGAGCTGATGACCAGCGACCGGAGGGAGCCCGTCGTCATGCTGAACCTGCTTCGGTTTCGAGAGGTGGCGGACTACTCCGCCTCACCGGAGCTGGCTCCCGACACGCCCATCAGCGGACGGGAGGCCTACGCGCGGTACGCCAGGCACGCCATGCCCTTCATCCGGGAGGCGGGCTCCGAGGTGCTCTACGTGGGGGACGGGGGGACGATGCTCATCGGGCCCGCGGATGAGACCTGGGACCACGTGCTGCTGGTGAAGCATCCGAGCGCCCAGGAGTTTGTTGCCTTTGCGAGCAACGAGGCCTACCTCGCCGGGCTCGGGCACCGCACCGCCGCGCTCGCGGACTCGCGCCTGCTTCCGATGACGACGC
>JAGSHC010000388.1 GCA_023954745.1 Deltaproteobacteria bacterium
TACACCGCCACCGTGAGCTTCGTCCGCGACCACGACGAGGCGTCCCACGTGAGGCGGCGCGCCGCGAAGAAGCCCACCATCAGCTACGGCGCGTACAGCACGTTCCGCTGGCAGCTCGTCGACTTCCCCACCTTCTATCTCCAGGGCATCTCCGGGGAGGACTCCGCGTTCGTGGACTCGGACGCCGTGGAGCGCCGCATGTGGGCTCTGATGGTGGACGGCTGGACCCGCGCCCACATCGGCCCGGTGCGGGTGGAGCTCGAGGTGGCCTACGCCCACTTGGAGCTCGGAGACGCTTCGCTGCTCCCTGGAGTCTCCCTCGCCCCCATTCGCGGCGACCAGCTGGGCGTGGCCGCTGAGGTGGAGGTCGAGGTCGCGCGACGTCGCGTGTTCGTGGAGCTCGGTGTCGCGGTGGCGTCTGGGGATCCGGCACCGGGCCTCGGAGTCGCGCCCCCCGTCGGGCAGACCGCCAGCCAGCCAGGCGATCTCGACGGACCGCAGTTCGACCTCGCCGGCGACGACCGCATCGACAACTTCCGCTTCCACCCCAACTTCCAGGTCGACCAGATCTTCTGGCGACGCATCGTGGGGGCGGTCTCCGATGCCTTCATCCTGAGGCCCCAGCTTCGCTTCGTGCCCAACCCCGCGTTCTCGCTCGAGGTCTCTGGCACTGCGTCGTTCGCCCTGCAGAACGCGAGCACCCCCGGCGGGAGCTCCGTCATCGGCGGGGAGGTGGACGTGGTGGCCCGGTGGACCCCCGTCCCCGGCTTCGAAGCGCGACTGCAGGGCGGCCTGTTCCTTCCGGGAGCGGGGCTCGGCAACGTCGCGGGGACCATCACGCCCAAGCCCGCTGGCCTCGCGCGGACCGTGCTCGCGGTGCTGTTCTGATGGGGATGCCTCCCACCAAGACCGGCCTCGTCGCTCTCGCCTGGGTGGGGCTTCTCGCCTGCGAAGGCCCCGTGAACCCCGGAGGGCAGGGGACCGCGCTGCCGCAGCCCCTGGACTGTGTCGCGTCGGTGGACGGCGTGCTCGCCACGGACGAGCTGCCCTTTGTGGTGGGCGTCGAAGCGACGTATCTGCGCAACGAGCCAGGGGTGCCCGTTGCGTTCGACCCTGCGCCGAGCGAGGGCCCCGATGGCACGCGGTGGGACTTCTCGGAGGGGCCGGCGGACGTCGGAGCGACGCTCTCGCTCCAGGAGCTGTCCGCCGAGGCCTGGTACGCGCCGCACTTCGACCCCGATGCCCTCGTGGGTCGAGTGGCCCTGGAGGACCCCGAGCTCCAGACCGTCTGGGCCGCCTCTCCCGGCGAGCTGCGCGCCCTCGGGCTCGTCTCTCGGTCCCCGGGGGCCGCGAGCACCCTGATGCGCTACGACGTGGCGCCGACGATGTTGCGCACGCCGATGGAGGTGGGCCACGCCTGGGGAGGGCAGCACACCTTCCGCGACGCGCGGCTCGGGGGGGCGCCCAACGCCGGGGTGGAGGACTGGAGCTTCTCCGTCGTCGACCGCGGCGATGTGGTCTTGCCGGGCGACCTCGTGGTGCGGGACGTGATGGTGCTCCGCACCGAGGTCACGCGCTCGCTGGCGGTGGCCGCCGGCCTGGAGGCGAACCGTGAGACATCGTTCATCCAGCAGTGGATTGGACCGTGCGTGGGGGAGCTGGCCAGGGTCGAAGGAACCGACCCCACCCTGTCCGAGGTGCGGGAGTTGAGGCGCTTGCAGCCCTGAGGGGGGTGAGGCGCTTGCAGCCCTCAGAGCAAGGGGGACGCGGCGCGACTCTTCTCAGCCTCCGAGCTTGCCGAGCAGGTCGTCCATCTGGGCGCGCAGCCCCGCCAGCGGGTCGTGCGCGGGGTCCGGCTTCACTGTGTCTTCGGGCTCCCGATCAGCCTGCCCAGCGGGCTCCGATGAGCCGGGGTTGGCCGTCGAGGAGGTCCCAGCCGACGTGGCCGGGCTCGCTTGGGGCCCGCCCCAGCCGGTGGCCTTGCGCATGGCGTCCATCCAGGCCGTCGCTGGGTTCCCGGCCCCGGACAGTCCGCTGCTCACCACCTCTCCCACCGTCTCCCATTGGGCGAAGCTGTCGGCGAGCCAGCGGGCGAACGGCGCCGCCTGGAGAGTTCCTTGGACGCGCACGATGTGGTGCAGGAGTTCGACGGGGAGCAGGTCGAGCCGCTCCTGGTCCTCGAGGAGCACTTGAAGCAGGACCTGGCGGGTCAGATCGGCGTTGCTCTTCGCGTCCACCACCTTCACCTTGCCGCCCCCGCGCACGATCTCGGAGAGCTCTGACACGGTGATGTAGTGGCTGCGCCGGGTGTCGTACAGACGTCGGTTCGCGTACTTCTTGATGAGGATCGTCTCAGCCATCGTGGGGTCCCGTGTGCAGTCGCGCTGTTGCAGGCGCGTTGTCACGGTAGCATCCACCCGGGTTTGCGCCGTGTCGCAGAGTCGAATGTTGCAATTGCGAACATGGTCTTGCCGCGTCCGCACAACGGGGGTAGCGTGCCCTCCATGAGCGACGGCACCACCCACAACGCAGGCGTAGACAGCTGGCTCTCGGCCATGGAGGCGAGTCGTCGCGCCCTGGAGGAGCTCGGCTCCCAGGTCACCGACACCCTGCGCGCCGCAGCTCCCGTCGGGTCTGAAGATCTGGCGCGGGTCGTCCAGGCTCTGAACCTGCTGGAGGAGGCCGGCTCTGCCCTCCGTGATCGCGCGGATCGGTCCGAGGCGCGGGCGGATGCCCTGGAAGCCCGCGTGCAGGCCCTCCAGGAACAGCTCGTGGCCCTCACCGGCGCGGTGTCGCGGCTCGCGGACGTCGTCGTCAGCAAGGGGGCGGGGCAGTGATCGACTCCGCAGAAGCGACGCTCCGAGCCGGAGCCTTCGGTCTCACGATGCTCTGCGTGGCGGGGCTGCCGAAGGT
This sequence comes from Deltaproteobacteria bacterium, assembly GCA_023954745.1. Taxonomy (GTDB): domain Bacteria; phylum Myxococcota_A; class UBA796; order UBA9615; family UBA9615; genus JAGSHC01. The sequence goes on from JAGSHC010000388.1 coordinate 2,914, forward strand.
CGCCGCCGCGACGCCGGCCTTCGATGCCACCACCGCGGTGACCACCTGGAACGACTCGTCGCCCCTGGTGACGGACGCGGAGGGGTTGCCCCTGTGGGACCGCATCGAGCTGCACCGCGACAGCGACGCCACGCTCTTCGTCTCTGAGGATGTGGCGCCTGGCCACTCCTTGTCCGACAGCGCGCAGCTGTCGCCCCACATGGTCTCGCTGTTCGGGAGCGCCGAGCCGAGCTCGTCCGACTTCCTCCTGCACTACGCGCCGGGATGGGCCTTCGCGGACGCAGAGACGCCCGTCCTCCTCATCCCCGGGGCATCCACCTCGGCGTCGGGGGTCTTCGGGCCCCTCGCGCGCTCGCTGGCCAGCCGTGGTCGCGCCGTGTTCGCCATCTCCTTTCCGCACCTGCATGGCGACTGCTTCCAGCAAGCGGAGCATGTGGCGGACGCCGTCGAACGCATCCTCACCCTCACCGGAGCCTCTCAGGTGGATCTGGTGGGACACAGCAAGGGCGGCATCGCTGCCGCGGTCTACCTGGGCAACCGCCCCGGCGTGGACTGGGGGAGCGAGGGCCGAGGAGCCCGCTACGCCAACCGCGGCACGGAGTACCGAGGAGACATCCGGCGCTTCGTCGCCCTGGCCAGCCCCTTCGGCGGCGTCGACACCGGCTTCCGTTGGACGGCCCCGCACCTGCTGACCGCCGCCGGGGAGGACCCCCTCGGTCCGTCGGCCTGGACGTCGTACTACCCCTACACCACCACCGCGCCGGCCATCGTCGAGGACCTCGCCGCCCTCGACTACTGGCCCGAGGGCGGCGACGCCTTTCCCGGTCAGGCCCAGCTCCTGGCGGCCTGGGATCAGGTGCATCCGCTCCCCGGTGGGCGGCAGGACCTCGGGGCCTTTGCGCTGCAGCAGGACTGGCTGACCACCTACGAAGGTGGCTTCGGCTTCTACTCGTGGTCCGACGGCATCGACTCCGCGATCGCCGCTGGGGGCGGCTTCGTCACGCGACTCGCGGCAGCGCCGTTGTGGATGGGCGTAATCCCAGCCCTGCTCGCGGTGGGCGCGCTACTGCTGTCGGGCAGTGGCGCGGGTGCGGCGGCCAGTGTGTTGATTGGCAGCATGTTGGTTCTTCGGATGTTTGCCCTACGGCAAAATCCAGATGATCGCTGGGCGATCGTGTTGTCGTCGCTGTGCCTGGTACTGGCGACCACGGGGCCGCCCGGCGCAGTGTTCGCGGTGGTGTGGGTGGTCTGGGCATTGCTCGCACCTCGGGCGCTGTGCGTGGGGGCGCCACCTCCGCCATGGCTCGGTGGGGTCGCGGTGGCTGGCGCGCTGCTGATGCTTCCGCTTGTTCCTCGCTTTGGCGAGGGCTTGGGGGCTGGTGGCCCCAAGGTGACGGGCTTCTCCGAGGACATGGCGTTGGGGTCCATGGGGGACCTGCTCGATGACCCTGAGCCGGTGTTTGAGGCGACGTTTGATCGACCGGTGACGGGTGCTGTCTACTTTGCCGGTGTGCGCCTGGATAAGA
>JAGSHC010000110.1 GCA_023954745.1 Deltaproteobacteria bacterium
CGAGGGATACCGCGACCACCGGCTCTTCGGCGGTCGAACGTAGGTCACCGGCCGTTGACGCCCGGCGCCTGTTCCGCCGCCAGCATTGATCCGGACCCCTCCTTCGGAGTATCCAGTCGACCCCCATCGCTCCCGAGCACGCCCGCGTGCGTCCAGGAGCCCGCGGGCACTGCACTTCACTCCCAGACGAGGCACACATGGCGAAGATCATTTGGACGAAGATCGATGAGGCTCCGGCCCTTGCGACGCACTCCCTGCTCCCGGTCGTTCAGGCCTTCACGAAGGGCACGGGCGTCGAGGTAGAGACCGCCGACATCTCGCTGGCCGGCCGGATCATCGCGAACTTCCCCGAGTATCTCACCGAGGAGCAGCGGCTCCCGGACTACCTGTCTCAGCTGGGCAAGCTCGTCTTCGAGCCCGAAGCCAACATCATGAAGCTGCCGAACATCAGCGCATCGATTCCGCAGCTGCAGGCCGCGCTCGAGGAGCTGCAGTCCAAGGGCTACGCGCTCCCGGACTTCCCCGAGGAGCCCGAGACCGACGAGGAGAAGGCGCTGCGGGCCCGCTTCGCGGTCTGCCTCGGCTCGGCGGTCAACCCCGTCCTGCGCGAGGGCAACTCCGACCGTCGCGCCGCGGCCGCGGTGAAGCGCAACGCCCAGAAGAACCCCCACCGGATGATGAAGCCGTGGCCCGAGTCCGGCAGCAAGACCCGCGTCTCCTACATGCACGGCAGCGACTTCTACGGCACCGAGATCTCGACCACCGTCCCCATGGCGATCAAGGCGCGCATCGACTTCAAGTCGTCGATCACCGGCGAGCAGGTGACGGTCAAGGACGGCCTTCAGCTCAAGGACGGTGAGATCATCGACTGCGCGGTGATGAACGTCGCCGCGCTGCGCCGGTTCTTCGCGGACCAGATCGAGGAGGCGCGCCGGGAGGGGGTGCTGCTGTCGCTGCACCTCAAGGCCACGATGATGAAGGTCTCCGACCCCATCATGTTCGGCCACTGCGTGTCCGTGTACTACGCCGCCGCCCTCGACAAGCACGCCGAGGCCCTCGCCGAGATCGGCGCGAACGTGAACAACGGCCTACAGGACGTACTCGACAAGCTCGACCGTCTGCCCGCCGACAAGAAGGCGGAGATCGAGGCTGACATCCAGGCGGTCTACGCCAGCCAGCCGGCCCTCGCGATGGTGGACTCGGGCAAGGGCATCACGAACCTGCACGTGCCCAACAACGTGATCATCGACGCGTCGATGCCGAACATCGTGCGCGACGGCGGCCGCATGTGGAACTGGGACGGCGAGCTGCAGGACTGCATCGCGATGGTCCCAGACCGCAGCTACGCCCGGATGTACGCCGAGATCGTCGAGAACGCAGCGAAGTACGGCCAGTTCGACCCCGCCACCATGGGCAGCGTGGCCAACGTGGGCCTCATGGCGAAGAAGGCCGAGGAGTACGGCTCCCACGGCACGACCTTCGAGGCCCCCGAGGCGGGCAGGTACATCCTGATCGACGCGAACGGTCGCGAGATCCTGAGGCGCCGGGTCCAGCCCGGGGACATCTTCCGCATGGGCCGGGTCCAGGTGGGGCCCATCCGTGACTGGGTGAAGCTCGCCGTCACCCGCGCCAACGCCTCGGGCTCGCCCCTGGTGTTCTGGCTCGACGCCGAGCGCGCGCACGACCGTCAGCTCATCCGCAAGGTGCGCCACTACCTCGAGGAGCACTACACCGAAGGGATGGACATCCGCATCCTCGACCCGGTGCACGCGATGCGCTTCTCGCTCGAGCGCATCCGCCGCGGCGAGGACACCATCGCGGTGACCGGCAACGTGTTGCGGGACTACCTGACGGACCTCTTCCCCATCCTCGAGCTGGGAACCAGCGCGCGCATGCTCTCCATCGTGCCCTTGCTCAACGGCGGCGGCCTGTTCGAGACTGGCGCTGGCGGCTCCGCGCCGAAGCACGTGCAGCAGTTCGTCAAGGAAGGGCACCTGCGCTGGGACTCGCTGGGCGAGTACTGCGCCCTGGTCCCCGCCTTCGAGCACATCGCGGCGAGCAGCGGCAACGCGACGGCTGCGCTGCTCGCGAGGACCCTCGACGATGCCATCGGTGACTACCTGGAGAGCGGCCACAGCCCGTCCCGAAGGGTCAACGAGATCGACAACCGGGGCAGCACGTTCTACCTGGCGCTCTTCTGGGCAAGGGCCCTGGCCAGCCAGGACGAGGACGCCGACGTGAAGGCCCGCTTCGCCGCGGTCGCGGAGGCGCTGACCGCCAACGAGGCCAAGATCAACGCGGAACTGCTCGCCGCTCAGGGCGCGCCGGTGGACCTCGGCGGCTACTTCAAGACCGACGACGCGCTCGCCGGGGCGGCGATGCGGCCCAGCGCGACGCTGAACGCGATCATCGACGGGCTCTAAATCTAGACCCTCAGCCGTCAGATCCGGGGCACGGACCTGGACCGCTTCCCCCCGACGCGTCGCTGTGAACCCGACGACGACCGTGGGACACTCGCGCCATGCGACTCGTCCTCCTCCCCCTCCTCCTGAGCGTGTCCCTCGCCGGCTGCCCTTCCTCCGTCAACGGCCCGGACGATGACGACGACGCCCCTGCCGACGATGACGACGCGACCGATGCGCTCGACTGCCCTCCGGCGTTCGACGTCGACGGCGACTATGGCTCCTTCGACCTCGACGGCTGGCCCGTGCAGATGCGTCTCGAGCTCCTCGAAGACGACACCGAGCTGGGTTGCGAGGTCCTCGACCGGCTGACCTCGGACCTCGCCACCATCCGGGCAGCCCTCACCCCGGGGCGCATCGACCAGCTACACACCGTGACCATCTGGGTGGAGGTGGACCAGCCCCAGTTCCCCGGCGCCGTCTACCACCCCAGCGCGCAGTGGCTCTCGGACAACGGGTACCCGCCGGAGTGGGCCGAGGGCATCCAGCTCGGGAACGCGCGCAACTACCTCGACTGGACCGACGTGCAGCCCGCCATGGTGCTGCACGAGTTCAGCCACGCCTGGCATCACCAGGTGGTCGGCTACGGCGACGCCACCATCCTCGGCGCGTACCAGGACGCCATGGACGCAGGCCTCTACGACGCCGTGGAGTACGCCACCGGAGGCATCCAGGAGGCCTACGCCACGACCAACGTGCAGGAGTACTTCGCCGAGTTGAGCGAAGCCTGGTTCTGGACCAACGACTTCTACCCCTTCGACCGCGAAGACCTGCTGTCCCACGACCCTGTGGGCGCCGCGGCGGTGGAGGGCGCCTGGTCCCTGTGAGCTAGCCGAGGAAGAGGTGCGCGCCCCGGGCCACGAATGCGCTGCCGAAGACCAGCATCGCCCCGATGGCCACGGCCCGGAAGTTCGCCTCCAGCCACGCCCGGAAGGCATCGAGCATCCGCCGACCCCGCTGCCCACCCATGGCGAAGAGCGCGATGGGACCGAGCACGCAGAGGCAGAACACGAAGGTGACCAGGGTCACCATCAGCGCCCCCTGGATCCATGGAAGGCGGGCCCGCACGACCACGTCGACTGCGGAGAGGTAGATGGCGAGGTTCTTGACGTTGATGCCGCCCACCAACATCCCCATGCCGAGGAGCCGTGTGGCCGTGGCGGAATCGAGAGAGGCGAAGAGGGCTGGCCGCGTCCCCTCCTCGGGCTTGGGCTTGCGCCAGGTCCGCACGGCGAGGGTGAGCAAGAGGCATCCCAGGATGACCGAGACGTAGGCGGCGGCTCCCGGCCCGGAGGACTCGGGCTGGGACTCCTGCACCCGCGAGCCGAGCACCAGGGCCCCCTGCCCCACCGCGAACAGCACTCCCGTCATGCCGAGGGAGTAGGCCAGCGCCTTCTTCACGCCGTCCTCGGCGGTGAGCACCAGCAAGACCAGAAGGATCTGCCCCACGGAGGCGATGCCTGCCGAGGCGAGGACGAGCGCTTCGAACAGCTCTCCGTTCACTGACCAGCGCTCCCATCCGAGGCGGGAGGGTAGTGGACTTGCACGCCACCCGTTCGGCGAGGTGCGACTTCGAACCAACGCGCCATACTCCAACCCCATCCCCGGAGACGCTCGTGACTCAGCTCAAGTACACCACCCCCGTGACCACCCTCCAGGGCGACACGACGGACCTCACCGCCTACGAAGGCGACGTCGTCCTCGTCGTGAACACCGCCAGCAAGTGCGGGTTCACCCCTCAGTACGAAGGCCTCCAGACCCTGCATCAGCAGTACGCCGACAAGGGCCTGTCCATCCTCGGGTTCCCGTGCAACCAGTTCGGGAAGCAGGAGCCCGGCGCCGATGGGGAGATCGCTGCGTTCTGCACCAAGAACTACGGCGTGGACTTCGCCATGCACAGCAAGGTGGACGTCAACGGCAAGGCGGCCCACCCGGTCTTCACCCAGCTGAAGGCGGCCGCCCCGGGCCTGCTCGGCTCGAAGGCCATCAAGTGGAACTTCACGAAGTTCCTGGTGGCCCGCGACGGCACCATCCTGCGCCGCTACGCCCCCAAGGACACCCCGGCGAGCATGGCAAGCGACATCGAGGCGGAGCTCAACAAGGCCGCGCCGGGGAGCAACACATGAGCACCTCTCTCACGTACTTCAACTTCGACGCGTCACGCGGCCTGGAGTGCCGGCTCGCCCTCACCATCGCCGGCGTGCCCTTCGAGGACGTCCGCCTCAAGCGCGAGCAGTGGCCCGAGACGAAGCTGACCATGCCCTACGGCGCGCTGCCGGTCCTCGAGATCGACGGCAAGAAGCTCGCCCAGAGCACCGCCATTCTGCGCTACCTCGGCTCCCAACACGGAATGCACCCCGCGGACGCCTGGACCGCTTCGCAGCACGACTCCCTCATGCAGTCGGTGGAAGACCTTCGCCACAAGATGCCCGGCGGGCGCGGGATGCCGGACGAGGAGAAGAAGGAAAAGCGCGAGGCCTTCTCGGCCGGCTGGCTCACCCGGTGGGCCGCCACCATCGATGACCAGCTCCAGGGCCCGTACCTCGAGGGCGAGACGCTGCACGTCGCCGACTTGAAGCTCTACACGGTCCTGCGGGCCTTCATGACCGACAACTACGACCACATCCCCGCCACGTTCTTTGATCCGTGGCCGTCCATTCGCACCTTCTACGAAGCCGTCGATGCACATGAGGGCGTGCGCGCGTGGCTCGACCGGTAGGCTTCCGCCGTGCCTACTCGTCGCTCCGTTCTGGTCTCCCTCGCCGCCCTGCCCCTCGCCGCGTGCACCGATCCCATCGGTGACGACGACGACAGCGCCCTCGTGGGCGACGACGACGACAGCGCCACGGGCGACGACGACGACAGCGCCACGGGCGACGACGACGACGCCACCGACCCCACGCCCGAGCCGCTGCCGGAGTGGGTGGTCGAAGGCACCCTGGACACGACCTCGTTCCCCTCGGCCATCCAGACCAGCGACGCCCACCCGGACTCCGTCCTCGTGGCGCTGCGCACCATCGAGCCCGACCTGAGGCTGCGGCTGGGACAGGAGATCGGCGGCGTCGAACACCTGGTCTGGGAGTCGGACGTACTCGCCGCGCCGGAGGGCATCCTCACCGCCGAGATCACCGCCCTCAGCTCCGACACCACCTACTTGCTCTCCCGCGGGGTCCACCGCGTAGAGCGGCGCTCGGACGTCGTGCAGTTCCGCACTGCGCTGGCGGCGGGAGCCTCGAGATCGCTGCGCATGGCGGTGACGTCCTGCCTGGGACGGGCCGGCGCGCCGTGGCGGTCGCTCCAGGACGTCGCGTCCGAGGACCTCGACGCCTGCTTGCTCCTCGGCGACACGGTGTACGCCGACGGCGCGCAGACCCTCGACGAGTACCGCGGCTTCTGGGACGAAGCCCTGGGCAGCGACGGGCTCTACTACATGAGCCTCGCCACCTCCTTCGTCAGCACGTGGGACGACCACGAGGTCGACAACAACTGGACCTGGAGCGAGCACGGTGATCGGGTGGACGAAGCCCTGGCCGCCTACCGGGAGTCGTTCCCCCAACGCCCCGGCCCAGCGGCGGACCGCGTCTACCGCACCCTGAAGTGGGGCGATGCGGCAGAGCTCATCGTCCTGGACTGTCGCGCGGACCGGGGAGACGGGCTGTACATCAGCGCCGACCAGATGGGCTGGCTGAAGGACACCCTCACCACGTCGACGTCCCGCTTCAAGATCATCCTCAACAGCGTGCCCATCATCGACTTCAGCGACTGGATCGGCGGCATAAGCGCCGACGACCGCTGGCAGGGCACTCCGGCCCAGCGCACCGAGCTGCTGTCGTTCATCGAGGACGAGAACATCGAGGGCGTCCTGTTCCTCAGCGGCGACATGCACTTCGGCTCCGTCTGCAGTGTCAGCGGGAGCGGTGACGTGGGCGCGGGGCTGTGGGAGGTGATGGCCGGCCCCGGAGGGAGCACCGTGAACCCCATGGCGTTCCTGCCGCCATCCTGGACAGACCAGTACGACGTCGTCGTGGCCGAGTGGAACACCGTGCTGCTGGACCTCGACCCCAGCACCGGCGAGGCCGGGGTCAGCTTCATCGGCGACAACGGAAGCGTCATCGCGGAGAAGCTCCTCACCCTCTAGTGTCCCGCGCTGGCACGTCCCTTGCCAGAGGTAGGACCCATGCGACGACTCCCGAACTCCGCTCTCGCCCTCTCCACCCTGCTCGCCGCGGGCCTCCTCTCCGCGTGCACCACGCCGGCAGAGGAGCCCTCCGCCACCCTCGATCTGCCCGAGGAGCTCTTCAACTACGCCGATCCCGACTTCCCGGACCACTTCTCGGTGGAGTCCGAGGGCTGGCACGCCCAGCAGCCCCTCCTCAACGACGACAACACGCCGGACGACAACCCGACGACGGATGCGGGAGCCACCCTGGGTCGCGTTTTGTTCTACGACGTTGACCTGTCTCAGAACCACACCGTGGCCTGCTCCACCTGCCACGAGCCGGAGAACGGCTTCTCGGACGACGAGGTCCTGAGCCCCGGCTTCGATGGCGGCGAGACGCGGCGTCACTCCATGGGACTCACGAACGCCCGCTTCTACCGAGAGGGGCGCTTCTTCTGGGACCAGCGGGCCGACACCCTCGAAGACCAGGTTCTGATGCCCTTCCAGGACTCCGTCGAGATGGGGATGACGCTGGACGAGGTGGTGGCCCGCGTGAACGAGCGCGCCGACTACGCCGACCTCTTCGACGCCGCGTTCGGCGACTCCGACGTCACGTCCGACCGCATCTCCCGCGCCCTCGCGCAGTTCGTGCGCAGCATGGTGAGCACCACGAGCCCCTACGACGAAGGCCGCGCCCAGGTGGACGCGCGCTTCGATCCCTTCCCCAACTTCTCGGACCGCGAGAACCTCGGCAAGGCGCTGTTCGTGCGTCGCCCGCCCGAGGGCGGCATGGGCTGCTTCGTGTGCCACCAGGGCGAAGGGTTCATCGCGGTGGAGGCCACCAACAACGGACTCGACGCGGACTCCGACGACGATGGCGGCTACGGCGAGGTGACGGAGAACTCCTCAGACGAAGGCACCTTCAAGGTCCCGTCACTGCGCAACGTGGCCCTGCGCGCGCCCTACATGCACGACGGACGCTTCGAGACCCTCGAGGAGGTCATCGACCACTACAGCGACGGAGTGGTGAGCCACCCCAACATGGACCCGCCCCTGGGCCCGCCGGGATCCGGCGCCCCGAACACGGGCATGAGCGACAGCGAGAAGGCTGCTCTGGTGGCGTTCCTCGAGACCCTCACCGACGAGGAGATGGTCGAGGACCGCAAGTTCAGCGACCCCTTCGTGCGCTGAGCCAGCGCAGCGACGAGACGCGCAGCCGCCTACTCCTCGGCGGGTGAGTCCTTGTCGAACATCTCGCGCACGGTCTCGGCCGCTTCGGCGTCGGAGGCGCGAATCTCGTCCAAGAGCTGGCCCACCCGCTCGGCGTCCTCCTTCCGGACGAGCACCGTTCCGTAGCCCTGGGCGTCCTCGAAGATGAGAGCGAACTCGCTCTCTCCCGACATCCGCACCGCGTGGGGAATGTCTGCCTCCTCGAGCGCCTGCTCCACGAGGTCCTTCTGGAAGTGGTCGCTCAGGGTGTACGCGATGACGAAGCGCCCCTCGTCGAGTCCCTGGCGCAGGTATTCGGGGCTGTTCCGTTCAGTCATTGATGCCTCCTGCGTCGATCCTACGCTGCGGGTACGCTCGGCGCCCTCCCGGAGACCCATGAGTCCATCCCTTTCTCCTCGCTTCGCCGACGCCGCCGCCTGGGCCGCCACCTTGCACGCCGGCCAGCTCCGCAAAGGCACCACGGTCCCGTACATCAGCCATCCCCTGGCCGTCGCCAGCATCGTGCTCGAGCACGGTGGAGACGAAGACCAGGCCATCGCGGCGCTGCTTCACGACGGGCCCGAGGACTGTGGCGGCCAGGAGGTGCTCGACGAGGTCGGCCGACGCTTTGGGGAGCGCACGATGCGCCTGGTGGGGTCGTTGTCCGACACCCTCGAAGAGGAGAAGCCGGCGTGGCGCCCTCGCAAAGAGAGCTACCTGGCTCATCTGCGGGAGGAGGTGGGCGACGACGTGCTGCTCGTGTCCATGGCAGACAAGCTGCACAACGCTGGCTCCATCCTGCGGGATCTGAGGGCTCACGGCCCCGCCATCTTCGACCGATTCACGGGCCAGCGCTCCGGGACCCTCTGGTACTACGGCGCCCTGGTGGAGGCCTACCGTTCCCGCCCCGCTGCGCCGACGGCCCTGCTCGCGGCCCTCGAGCGCACCGTCGCCGCCATCCAGCAGGAGGCCCACTCGCCGGAGTCGCGTCGGTGAGGGTCCTGGCCGTCATCCCAGCGCGCATGGAGAGCACCCGCTTGCCGGGCAAGCCCCTGGCGATGCTCGGCGGCAAGCCCATGGTGGTGCACGTGCTCGACGCGGTACGGCGAGCCCGCGTCGACCACGCGGTGGTGGCGACGGACTCTCCGGCCATTCATGAGGCCGTCCTCGCCCACGGTGGCTCCTGCGTGATGACCCGCGCCGACCACGCCACCGGCACCGACCGGGTGGCGGAGGTGGCGGCCGGCCACCCGAAGTACGACGCCGTCCTCAACGTCCAGGGGGATGAGCCGCTCATCAGCCCCGAAGCCATCGACGGCCTGATGAGTGCGTTCGCTCCCCAGGAGTTCGCCATGGCGACCCTCGCGGCCCCGTTGAGCGAGCCGGCTCTTCTGGACGACCCGCACACGGTGAAGGTTGCCTTCGACGCCGGCGGGCGCGCGCGCACCTTCAGCCGACACCCCCTGGACCGCGTGGCCGGGGACGTGCCCACGCTGCACACCCACATCGGCGTGTACCTCTTTCGCCGGGACTTCCTCCTGGGCTTCGCAGACCTGCCAGCGTCTGCGTGGGAGCGCCGGGAGCGCCTCGAGCAGCTGCGAGCTCTCGACGCGGGCTTCGCCATTCAGGTGGTGCCGACGGACTACGCGCCCCTGAACGTCGACACCCCCGAGGACCTGGAGCGCGTGAGAGCCGCCCACGCGGCGCGGAGCCCATGCAGCCGCTGATCGACGCCGCCTGGCGGGTGACCGGGCCGGCCATGCAGCGCTGGGCGAGGCCGCGCCTGGGGCCTGACGATGCGCGCTGGGGGGAGCGACTCGGGGTCCCCTCGCAGCCTCGGCCCCCGGGACCGCTCATCTGGATGCACGCCGCGAGCGTGGGAGAGGCGCGGGTGGCGGGCGCCCTGGCGGCCGCGCTGCGGGACACGGGATTCGGAGGCACCGTGCTCGCCACGAGCTTCACCACCAGCGGGGAGCGCATCCTCGCTGGACTCCCGCGGGTGGTGCATCAGTACCTGCCGCTCGACCATCCCTCGTGGCGGGGGCAGTTCCTCGACCACTGGGCCCCGAGCGTGGCGGTGATGCTGGTGGCCGAGATCTGGCCGGGCTTGCTGCGGGATGCCGCCGCACGTTCGATCCCCCTGGTGCTGGCGTCAGCGGCTCCGTCGGACCGCAGCCTGCGTTTCTGGGGGCTGATGGACACCCTCGGAACCCAGACCCTGCGCCGCTTCGACCGCGTGCTTGCGACGGACTCGGACCGGGCGCGGGCGCTGTCGGCGCGGGTTCACGTGCCGGTGGACGTCGTTGGGGACCTCAAGGGGGCCGCCGCGCCCCTGCCGGTGGACGAAGAACTGCGCGACGCGCTCCGCGACGCCGCCGCGGGACGCCCGGTGCTGCTGGGAGCCTGCACCCATCCCGGTGAGGAGGCAGCGCTGCTGGACATCGTGGGCGCACGCGACGACCTCTTCCTCATCCTCGCCCCCCGCCACCCGCGCCGCGCAGACGAGGTCCAGGCGCTGATCGACCAGCGGCAGCTTCCGACGAGTCGGCGGACGGTGCGCCTGCCCCGACCGACTGACGCAGTCTTCCTCCTCGACACCCTCGGAGAGCTGGGGGCGGCCTACGGCGCCGCCGCTCTGGCGTTCATTGGCGGCTCCACCAGCGATGTTGGCGGGCACAGCGCCACCGAAGCCGCCCGCGCCGGCTGTCCGGCCGTCATCGGGCCCGACGTCCGCAGCAACGCCCAGAGCACCGCCGACCTGGTCACCGCGGGGGCACTGAGACAGGGAGAGAACCCTGACGCTACCTGGGCCCTCGTCGCCCAACTCGCCAGCGATGGAACCTCGCACGAGCAGATGACCCTCGCCGCGAAGGGCGCCACCGCAATGGGAGCTGCCCCCGCCCAGGCGGCGGCCCAGGTCATCGCCGGTCTCCTTCCTCCTCGGGTGCCCTGAGCTGATGCGGGTCCTCGTTCGCGCCGCTGCCCTCGCCTGCCTCGGCCTGCTCGCCGGGTGCGGCACCTCGCCCCTCGCGGTCGGGGGACCGAGCAGCCCCAACGACGACGACGACGGCCTGTACTGCGAGGGAACCCCGGGCCTCCCCCAGGTCTTCTTCATCGCCGATGACGAGAGCCACGTCCCCCTCACCGACGGCGCCGAGTACTTCATCGAGCGTCGACCCCAGGGTGACGTCACCGCCTTCGTGCCCCTGCTGTTCACGGGGATCGACGGCGGGACCATCCTCGAGGACTTCGCCCTCGTGTTTCGGACAGACGACGGCGAAGAGCTCGGGGCGCGGCGCGCGATCCGCTTCCAGGTCCCCTGTGAGGACGACGGAGAGACGGCGGCCCATTGGTACGAGGTGTTCTTCGGCAACCCGTCGATTCCACCTTCAGACTACGAGGGCGTCACCGGGGTCTTCTCCGTGGGGGCCGAGGAGGTCAGCGGGGACACCCTCGTGGACCTCCAGGACGAGATTCACGTGACGCTACGAGCCGGCACGCCCTGAGCGCGACGGCGCCTACTTCGGCTCCAGCTTCATCACCCGTCCGCGACCAAAGTCGGCGATGAGCACTTCGCCGTCCCGGGTGGCCGCGAAGGCCGACGGCAAGAAGTCCCAGCGTCCCATGGCGAAGACGTCCGCGTCGGTCACGGGCCCGTCGCCGCTCGGAGGCACCGGGACCCCCCACAGCCGCCCAGTGACGAAGTCCGCGGTGAGGAACCGCCCGCGAAGCTCGGGGATGGCGGCCCCGGCGTAGACGAGCCCCCCAGTGATGGAGAGGCCCTGAGGGTGCGGGTACTCCCAGAACGGCGCGATGTGCCCTCCCGGATTGCACTCGGCGTCGGGGGGGAAGCAGTTGAGGCCCTCCCACGCGTTCCACCCGAGGGACTCACCGCGCCGGGCAAACCCGACCTCCTCCCAGAGGTCTTGACCGACGTCAGCGACGATCAGACGGCCCTGCGTGTCGAACGCGGAGCGCCAGGGATTGCGCACTCCGTAGGCCCAGATCTCCGGGCGTACGTCCTCCTCACCCACGAACGGGTTGTCTGGGGGGACGTGGGGGGCGGGGAGGTCCACATCCAACCGCAGAATGGATCCCAGGAGCGTGGACCGGTCCTGGGCGTTCCCGTGCACGTCGTTCTTCAGGCCGCCGTCGCCCAGCGGCACGTAGAGCTTGCCGTCGGGACCAAAGAGCAGCTGGCCCCCGTTGTGGTTCTGGTACGGCTGCTCGACCGTCAGGAGCTCGGCGTGGGCGGTGGCCTTCGCCGTCGCGAGGTCGCTCCCGGCGGGGACCCTCCACTCCTCGATGACGGTGTGGTCATCGCCAGCCCGCTCCTGGACGTAGTTGACGAAGAGCCGGCCGTTCTTCGGGAACTCCGGGTGCAGCGCGACACCGAGGAGCCCCTGTTCGGACACCGTGCGCGTGTCCACCTCGAGCAGGACGCCCCGCGCGCCTCCTTCGATGTCGAGCCAGCGCAGGGTTCCGCCACGCTCAGCGACCAGCAGCAGGTTGCTCCCGGGGACTGCCACCAGCTCCGTGGGCTGGTCCAGGCCCGACGCCACCTCGCGCATCGCGACCTCGAAGCGGGTGCGGCCCTCGTCCAACGCGTCGAAGGTCGCGCCCTGTGTGGGAGCCTCGTCCACGACGTAGTCCAGGGACAGGTATGCGACCGCCGCCCGCCGAATGGGTTGGAGGAACAACAAGACGAGCCCTGCGAGAACCAGCACGACGAGGAGAGCGAGGCGAAGGGTGCGCATGTACACCATCTTAGCCCCGTGTACGTTTGCCAAACGACGCGGGAGTCTGATGAGCCAACTGCTTTCGATAGTGACCCAGGACGTGGTGGCCGCACGAGCGGCCGGCTGGCACAGCAGATTCGTCGAGGCGGAGGAGTATCTGTGGACTGAGGGTGATCCGGCAGACAGCGTCTGTGTGATCGCCTCGGGGCGACTGGCGGTGCTCATCGGCGGGCGTGAGGTCGCCGAGCTCGCGGCAGGCGACAGCGTCGGAGAGCTGTCGGTGTTCTTTCCCGGCGAGACGCGAACCGCCGGGGTCAAGGCCCGAGAGGCCAGCGAGCTCTGGGTCCTGCACCGAGCGGACCTGCGCACTCTGAGGAGCAGCGCGCCAGCACTGTACGACCACATCCTGGAGCGGGCGGGAGACACTGCCTGGGCGAGCCTCCACGCCAAAGATGGCGAGGTTGGCCGACTCAGCGGGGGGCAGCTCGTCCCCGAGGCCGGCGCCCTGGCGGGTCTGGAGCAGCTGTTTCAGCGCATGGGCTCGGCCACTCGTCGACCGCCGCCCGTCGATGATGCCCTCTTGCCATTGCCCGTCCTCGGGAGCGCGCCGGCCCTTCACCGCGATGCCGTCGGCGCCGCCACGAGCGCGCACTTCGTCGCTGGCGGCGAGGCTCTCTTTCTCGAAGGAGATCGCGAGGACTCCCTCTATGCGGTCGCGAGCGGTCTGGTCTCCATCGTCCGACTCGACCACGAAGGCAATCCACGCGCGCTGACGCAGCTCGGGCCTGGATCTCTCTTCGGCGCAGCCGGCTTCCTGGCGGGTGACCCGCGCTCCGCCTCGGCGGTCGCCGTCGAGCCCTCCTGGGTCTACCAGCTCACCCGGCCAGCCGCCGATGCCCTTGCCGGCGAGCCACGACGCCTCGTCTTCGAATGCCTGCTGGCGACGACCCGCTCCCAGCTCCTGGCCATGAACCAGCTGATCCAGTCCCTGGCCCGCCCCGAGGAGGACTTCGGCGCGCTCCTCCAGGTCGTCGGTCATCTCGAAGGGTGGGGCGCCGGCGCCCCCGGGCTCGAGGTGGACCTCGATCTGCTCCTCGAGCCCACGCTGTCGTCCACCATTCCCCACGAGCAGGGCGCGCTCCTCTCGGTCATTCGCGAGGGGGTCATTGGCCGGGACGAGGTACTCACGACTCCCTACGGCAAGCGACGCCTCGTCTACGCCGACTACACAGCCTCGGGGAGGAGCCTCTCCTTCATCGAGGACTTCCTGCGGGACCGGGTCCTACCGTCCTACGCCAACACCCACACCGAGGCGTCCTTCACCGGACTCCAGACGACCCGCTACCGGAAGGAAGCGCGGCAGCGCGTAGCGGCCTCCGTGGGCGCAGGACCCGAGGACGAAGTGATCTTCGTGGGCTCGGGGGCCACGGGCGCCGTCCAGAAGCTCATCGACCTGCTCGGCATCCGCATTCCCCTTCAGCGGGAGACGCCCTCGGTGCAGCCGGTCCCCGTGCCGCCGGCCTTTCGGCCTGTGGTGTTCATCGGCCCCTACGAGCACCACAGCAACATCCTGCCTTGGCGTCACTGCCTGGCCGACCTCGTCACCGTGGGGGTCGACGACGACGGAGGGGTCGACCTCGTGGAGCTCGAGGAGCAGTTGACCCGCCACGCCTCTCGCCCCCTGAAGATCGGCTCGTTCTCCGCGGGGTCCAACGTGACGGGCATCGAGACCGACGTCATCGCGGTGTCCACCCTGCTGCACCGCCACGGCGCCTTGTCCTTCTGGGACTACGCCGCTGCCGGGCCCTACGTCCCCATCGACATGAACCCCTCCGGCGACGGCATCGACGCGTCTCTCGCCTACAAGGACGCGGTGTTCATCTCGCCCCACAAGTTCGTGGGCGGACCGGGAACTCCCGGGGTCCTCGTTCTCAAGAAGGCCCTCGGCGCCACCGCCGTACCCACCCAGCCGGGCGGCGGCACCGTGGACTTCGTCACCCGAACCGACACCCTGTACTCCGACAGCCTCGTGGACCGCGAAGAGGGCGGCACGCCAGCCATCGTGGAGTCGATCCGCTGCGGCCTCGTCTTCGCCCTCAAGGACCGGGTCGGAGGCGACGTCATCCACGGGCTCGAGCAGCGCTACGTGCGCGCGGCCATCGCCTCCTGGGGCAGCAATCCCGCGGTTCGCGTCCTGGGCTCCCCCGACGCAAGCCGCCTCTCCATCGTCTCCTTCCTGGTGCGCCATGGCCGCGGCTACCTGCACCACAACTTCGTCGTGGCGTTGCTCAACGACCTCTTCGGGGTGCAGGCTCGAGGGGGATGCTCCTGCGCCGGCCCCTACGGCGCACGGCTCCTCGGAATGGACGATGAAGCCGGAAGGTCGATGCTGGACGTCGCCGCGCGCGGCTTCGGCTCCATCAAGCCCGGCTGGGCGCGGGTCAACTTCAACTACTTCATCGGGGACGAAGAGTTTCGCTACATCGTCGCCGCGGTGCACCTCGTGGCCGCCTACGGCTACGCGTTGCTGCCGGACTACCGGTTGGACGCGGGGAGCGGCCTCTGGACCCACAAGGACGGCCCCCAGCAGGAACCCGGCTCCCTCTCCGACCTCGTCGTGGACGTGACCGGCGCCCACTGGCCCTCCGAGCGGGAGTCCCTCCCCGAGACGGTGCTCGCAGACCACCTCATCGAGGGCCGGCGCGTCCTCGAAGAGGCAGCGAAGCGGGCGACGTCGGAGGGAGAGAACCTCGACTTGCCTGAGGACTACGAGCGCTGGCGCTGGTTCCCCCTGGCCGATGAAGTGGGGGCCTTCCTCTCCCGCGAAGGTCGATAGCCATGTGTCGCGTCGCGGCCTGGTTGGGCAAACCCCAGCGATTGAGCGACCTGCTGTTCGAACCGGACAGTGCGCTGGTGCGACAGGCCTACGCCCCACAGAAGCTGGGCATCCTCAACCTCGCAGGCTTTGGGATGGTGGCGTGGCTGCCTGAAGACGGGGCCACGAGCGAGCCTCTCACCTACCGCTCCACAGACCTTCCGATGTACGACCCCAACCTGCGGTCGTTGTCCGAGAAGCTGCACGCGCGCTGCTTGCTCGCCCACGTGCGAGGCATCCCCTACTCGACCACCAGCAACTACGGGCGTGAGAACCTGCACCCCTTTCGGTATGCGGGCTTCAACTGGGCCATGGCTCACAACGGGGACCTCGCCGACTGCGCGCGCATGCGGGCGGGGCTCCTCCCCTTCATCCAGCCGACGATCGCGGCGCAGATTCGAGGCTCCACCGACTCCGAGTGGGTCTACGCCCTGTGGATGTCGCAGCTCGACGACCCGACCGAGGTACACGCCACGGACGTCATCGTCGCGGCGCTCCGACGCACCCTGGAGATCCTCGCCTCCGTGCGGGCCGACTACGGCATCGACATCTCGAGCTCGGCGAACCTGTTCCTCACCGACGGCACCCGGCTCATCGCCCTGCGCTTCGCCTTCGACTACGGGCGATATCGGCTCGATGACCCGAGCCGTCTCGGGCAATCGGGCATGAACTACCTGAGCCTCTGGTACGCCGTGGGGGACCGCTTCGCCCACTCCGACGGGGGCTGGAGGATGGACGGCGAAGCGGCCGGCGACTCGCTCCTCGTAGCCTCGGAGCCCCTCACCCACAACGTCGCCGGCTGGGTGGAGGTGCCGGAGTACACCGCCATCGTGGCGGCGCTGGACAACGACGGGCTGCACATCGACACCGTGGCGATGGACATCTGATGGGAGACCGACCCCACGTCTTCGACACCCAGAGCGCCGCGGTCTTGCAGGAGCTCGATCTCGTCGCTCAGCCCTGCTCCGTGGCGGCTGGAGACCTCCTGTTCGTCCAGGGCGACCCCGCCGATGGCGCCTGGCTCATCGACGAGGGCACTGTGCAGCTGGAGATGGACATCCCCGGCCGCGCTCCGACCATCATCGCCACCGTGCGCCCCGGGGACCTCCTCGGCGAGCCCGCCCTCATGCGGACTGCGAATCGCTCGCTCTCGGCGCGGGCCACCCACGACGTGGTCGCGCAGTTCATTGATCGCCGGGACTTCCAGGCATTGCTGTACGGACTGCGTCCCGCATCGTTCCGGTTGCTCAAGAGGGTCGCTCAGTCCACCGCTGCCTACCTCGCCGACGCCCTGGCCATGACCACCGACGCCCAAGGGCGCCCTCCGGACTGCCCTCCCACCGAGGCCGGCCCGCGCGGCCCCTGCGACTTCGACCCACGACCCTTCCTCGGCGTCCTCCCCTTCTTTGCGGACCTCGGCCCTCGGGACGCCGACGCGCTGCTCGGCGAAGGCACCCTCTGCTCTGCCCACCGTGGCGAGACGCTGGTGTCCGCCGGATGCAAGACGCGGTCGGTGTGGGTCGTTCTGCGCGGCGCGGTGGAGGTCATGCCCCCCGGCGCGAGCCAGCGCTCCTCCCTCCTCGGCCCCGGCCACGCGGTGGGGGTGCACCCCCTCCTCCTCGACCAGCCAGCCCCATCCCACGTACGGATTCGGGAGAGCGCCGCTCTGGTGGAATACACCGGCGACGCCCTGCACCGGCTGTTGGCCGGCGAGACGCGCGCCTCGTTCAAGTTCATGGACGCGCTGACCCGCGACCTGCTGCGTTCCCTGGACCGAGCCAATCGAGGGCTCGCCAGAGCGACCCTCAGCCGCAGCCTTGCCGCCGACGCCGAGTAGGCCGCCGGAGAGGGGCTCCGCGAGCGCGGCTCAGCGCACCCACACCTCGTGCCGGAAGAGCCGGGCGTCATCGCCTCCGTTGGCGTCGGCCATCAGGGCGTAGATGAAGACCGACGTCACCTCCGAGCTCATGGTCACCTGGGTCGGACCTGGCTGGTAGTTGGGGGACGCCACGAACGACAGACTGCAGGTGTAGGGCTTCCCGGCCAGCTCCGCCGCTGTGTACGAGTTGAACGCGTTGTCACTACACCAGAGCTGCTCCTCGGTGCTCGCCGTGCCCGCGCCGAAGAAGATGCCGGAGTTCTCCATCGACGTTCCCTGGAATCGCAGGTCGTAGAGGACCTCTCCGCCATTGGGGACCACCACCGCGTCGACGCCGTCGAGGGTGTCCTCCGACCCATTGCCGTCCTGCCACCGAATGCTGTCCGACAGCTCCGTGTAGATGCCCATGGACTCCGTGAACGAGGTGCTGAACTCCGCCTCGAACTCGGCGATGCCATCTCCGTCGTTCTCTCGATCGAAGTCGAAGACCTTGGTCCAGCCACCGTTCGACGTCGTCATGTCGCACGAATAGAGGGAGGCATTGCCAGACAGCGTCGGGTCGAGGAAGTAGTCGTCGTCGATGGCCGAGGGGTCGAGGTCGATGAGCTCCGAGCAGGAGAGCGCGCCGCACTCCGCCTGATCGCCGTATCCGTCGGGGAACAGGTCCAGGGACCAGGAGTTCCAAGTCCCGCCATCTTGGTTGTTGTCATCGGAGATGGTCATGGTCCAGGTGCCCGCGATGGTCTCGCCATCGAAGACGTCGAGGGGGCTCGCCGGCTGAAACGAGCCCGTGTAGGGAGCCGAGTCGGCGGTGGTGATGACCGCGTTCGCGCCTTCGTCGTCCCAGACGGTGTCGGTGAAGTTGGCCCCAGAGCCCAGCTGGATGCTGTTGTGAACCTGGGCGGAGGTCCCGGCGGGAGAGGTGAGGGTGAACGTGAGGTCGCCCGCCCAGGTGTGAGTGATGTCGACGGCCACGTTGAGGTCGGAGACCACGCCCGGATCCGTCACGACGATGGTGTCCACGGTGATCGTCCCCGCGTTGGGACCCAGCGCGCTGCCAGGGCTCGAGCTGTACGAGGCGGTGAGGTAGTCGTCGACGACGCCGTTGCAGTCGCTGTCGCTGTCGCTGCACTGCTCAGGGTTGCCAGGGAACGCCAGGGGGTCGCCGTCGTCGCAGTCGCTGCACAGCGGCTCGCCGTCGGTGTCGACGTCCGTGTTCTCGCCGGAAAAGGAGGTGGTGACATCGCAATCGTTGTCGCTTCCGTCACACACCTCGGTGCCGCCGGGGGTGTTGTTGGGGTCTGCGTCGTCGCAGTCGGCGCAGGAGAGCGAGGCGTCGCCGTCTCCATCCACCTCTCCCGCCAGGTCGAAGTCCGCCCCCCCGACGCAGTCGTTGTCCTGCCCGTCGCAGAGCTCGCTGTTGCCGTTGAAGTTGGCGCCGTCCCCGTCGTCGCAGTCGCTGCACAGAGGGTCGCCGTCGGTGTCGACGTCCGTGTTCTCGTCCGTGGCCGAGGTGGCCGCGTCGCAGTCGTTGTCCTGGGCGTCGCAGATCTCACTGTTCCCGGGGTAGTTGGCGGCATCCGCGTCGTCGCAGTCGAAGCAGGAGATGGACGCATCACCGTCGATGTCCACCTCCCCCGCGACGTCGAAGTCCGCGCCGCCGACGCAGTCGTTGTCCTGCCCGTCGCACACCTCGGTGTATCCGTTGGCGTTGAACACGTCGGCGTCGTCGCAGTCGCTGCACTGGGGGTCACCGTCCCGGTCGCCATCGATGAGGTCCCCCGCGACGGTGGTCGACGGGTCGCAGTCGGTGTCGAACCCATCGCAGGTCTCCACCGCACCCGGCGCCACGCTGGCCTCCTGCTCCGCACAGTCGCCCGCGCAGAAGCTGACTCCGTCGCCGTCGGTGTCCACCTCCTCGGCAGGGGACCAACGAATCGCGGTGTTCGTGAGGGACGCGGTGGGGTCCTGGTCGATGTAGACGTCCGCGTTGGGGGGGCCGCACTCGACCCCCACCGTGAGGCGCGAGTTGTCGAGCGCCGAGATGTTCGCGGGCTGCGCGTCCCCCTGCACCACGTGCACCTCGATGAGGTTCCCCGCCTCGATGAGGTGCAGCTGCACGGTCACCTGCTGGGTGGTGGGACTGCCCGCTGCGTCGGGGTTGAAGTAGGAGATGCCGGCAAACTCGAGCACGAACACGCCAACTCCCGGGGCTCCGAGACTCCGGTAGCCCACGGTGCCGCCGGCGCTGGGGTCGAGGTCGGCCCACCAGAATGCGATGAAGTCGTTGAGGGCGTCGTCCTGCCCGATGGGGTACGCCACGTAGATGCTCTGGGGAGACTGACCCACGAAGTCGACCCAACCGTTGCTGCGGACAAACACGTCGGTGTAGGTCGCTCCGGCGAAGTCGAAGGAGAAGCCGAGAGGAATCGCCGCCGAGGTCTCGTCGTCGGTCAGGGAGAGCGGGGTGGCCCCAGCCATCGAGAGGGGCGCGAAGGCGACGGCGCCGGTGAGGGAGTCCTCCATCGTCCAGTCGTTCGCCAGACCGAAGTTGGCCTGGGCGTCGCAGTCGTTGTCCTGGCCGTCGCAGATCTCGGCGTTCCCGGTGAAGTTGGCGGCGTCGCCGTCGTCGCAGTCGGTGCAGGACGGGTCGCCGTCGCCATCGACGTCGTCGTCGCCGCCCGCGGGCACGGTGGCGGGGTCGCAGTCGTTGTCCTGCCCGTCACACACCTCGGCGTTGCCGGGGTAGTTGAGCGGGTCGGTGTCGTCGCAGTCGAGGCAGCTCAGGACGCCGTCGGAGTCGATGTCCACCTCTCCCGCCACGTCGGCGAAGGTCAGCGCGTCGCAGTCGTTGTCCGCGCCGTCGCAGGCCTCGGTGTTGCCGGGGAAGTTGCTGGCGTCGCCGTCGTCGCAGTCGAGGCAGCTGATGGACCCGTCGGTGTCCACATCGCTGGCCTCACCGGCGAAGATCGTGCTGACGTCGCAGTCGTTGTCCTGGCCGTCGCACACCTCGACGCCCCCCGGGACATTGGCGGCGTCCGCGTCGTCGCAGTC
>JAGSHC010000070.1 GCA_023954745.1 Deltaproteobacteria bacterium
GAGGACGACGCCGAGCTGTACGTCCAGCTGGGTGTCCCGGTCATCGACCGCCTTGGGGACTACCGGCCCTCGGTCGCCGTGCTGGCCCCGGGGTTGCCCGCCCCCGAAGAGGAACTGCCCTTCGCCCTGCCTGACGGCTTTGGCGCGATGGTCATGCACACCGACGAGGTCGGCGAGCCAGGCGCGTTCTACGAGCCCTTCAGCCAGACGGACAGCTGGATCCTCGTCGAGGAGACGCTCTCGGTGCCCGCGGGTGTTGGCTACGTGGTCGCGTGGCACCCCGGCCGAGAGACGGGGAAGCTGTGGGTAGCCACGGGGACGGTCGAGGACTTCGGACCCGAGGACTTCGGCGAGTTCGGCTCGTGGATGACCCTGACGAAGACCTTTCACGAGGTCGACCCCTACGCGCCAATCGACGCGACGACCGAGACGGTGTGCGATGACGGGGGGCTCGACCTCCCGGCGCAGCAGAACCGCGACGCTGCTGGCTGCGACTTCGTACCCCTGGGGTCCGCGAGCCCCTGGGCGCTGATCGGGCTGGTTTCGGCGCTGCGGCTCGTCGGCGTGCGGCGGCGACGGTCATGAGGATCGCGCAGATCGGCATGTCCCGCTTCTCCCTGCTCCTCGCCGCGGCCCTGCTCGTGCCCTCCCTCGCCGAGGCATCGCCTTGGACCCTGAGTCAGAACAAGATCACCTTTCGGATTGGAACGGACTTCCAGTGGGCCGGCAGCGAGTGGCTGATCAACGGGAACTACCAGAAGTTCCCGCTCAGAGGCCGCTATTTCGCGGCGAACCTCCGGGGGTCGGTGCGCTACGGGGTGACCGACCGGCTCGAGATCGGAACCGAGCTCGCCCTGAGTCACGTCCAGTACGACGCCGACGAGCTCTACTTCGGCGCACCCCTGGTTCCGGACATTGGCGAGCTCAGTGACCGGCAGCAGATCGCGGAGAACATCACCTCGTTGGACCGCCGTGTGACGGGCGTCGGCGACGTCCAGCTCTACGTGAAGTATCGGCTGACCCCGGACACCCTGTGGAGGTTCGTGGCCACGCCGGAGCTGCATCTCAAGATCCCGACGGGATACGAGCGTCCCGCGGGCACCTTCGACGACGACGAGTTCGAAGAGGGCGTCGCCGATGACGTGACCCTGGGTGATGGCCAGCTGGACATCACGGGGCTGATGCACTTCGGGCTGATCCCCCACCCGCGCTGGTTCAACCGCCTCTCGGTGGGGTTCCGACTTCGCCTCTTCGGCCCCGGACCCCAGGTCATCGCCAGCTACAAGACCGGCGTGCGCATCGGCACCTTCCTGATCCCGTACGGGGAGATCGCCCTCACCCACACCGTCGCCGAGGGCAAGGCCGTGGGCACGACCTTCGCCACCGACAAGCCCGAGACTCCGGCGGCCGAGTTCACCGCCGACGACCTCCTCCTCCTGGAGTGGCGCCCGGACCGCTCCCACCTTCAGCCGCGGTTCGGCGTGATCCTCGTGCAGGAGAAGTGGGAGGTGGACGTCTCCTACGCGACCACCGTCTGGGGGATCAACGTCGCCCAGGTACACAGCGTCTCCGCCGGCGTCACGCTCAAGCTCTGACATGAACGACCTCACCCTGCGACTGAGCCGCTCCGGCGTGCCCCTGGCGGGCTGGGAAGTGACGATCCTCGACGCCCGGGTGGATGGGCGCACGGACGGGCGAGGAGCGGTGCTCGTCAGCCTCGAGGCCGGACGACATCGAGGGCGGGTGGCTCGGGACGGCCGAGGGCTGGACTTCGAGTTCGTCTGCGCGCCGGGTCTCGCCGACCTGCACGTCGACCTGCGGGTCGAGGAGTCGGAGATCGAAGACGACCGCCTGCGCGCCGCGATGCCATCGGACCGCTATCGACCGCTGCGCCTGCTCGGAGAAGGCGCGGCCGGTGCGGTCTACAAGTGTCGGGACGTCGTCCTGGACCGTCTCGTCGCGGTCAAGCTGCTTCACCCCGACGCCATCGACGGGGGCGATGCGCGGGAGGCCTTCCTCGCCGAGGCGCGCGCCCTGGCGAGCCTCGAGCACGAGGGGCTGATCAGCATCTACGACATGGGCTTCGTCGGTGACCGGGGGTACCTCGTGACTCGGTTCGTCGACGGGCCGGACTTGGAGATCCTTCTCCAGGCCGAGGGGCCTCTCCAGCTCGCCAGCCTCGTGGTGACGGGCGAGCGTGTCGCCCACGCTCTCGGAGCCGTGCACGAGCTGGGCTTCGTGCACCAGGACGTCAAGCCATCGAACGTGCTCGTCGACCGAAGGGGCCGCGTGTTCCTCGGCGACTTCGGGCTCGCCACCCGGCTCGAGGACGTCGTCGACGCGCGGGAGCAGGTGTCGGGCACCCCGGCGTACATGGCCCCCGAGCTCGTCCAGGGTCAGCAGGTAGGGCCAGCGACCGATGTGTATGCCCTGGGCGCCTCGCTCTACCACCTCGCCACGGGCGTGCCTCCATTTCGGCTGGCCGGCCCGGCGCTCTTGCGAGCCCACGTGCTGGAGCCGGTGGAGAGCATGCAACGCGACCGGCCCGAGCTGCCGGACTGGCTGGACGAGCTGGTGCTTCGCATGCTCGCCAAGGAGCCCGCGCAGCGGCCTACCACCCGCGAGGTCGTCCGCGCGTTCAAGAACGCTCCGGTCGATGCACTCGGCGTGACGCTGGGCGCCTTCGAACCGCGGAGCGAGACGGCTCATCTCCGGGTGCGGCCCCTGGTCGAAGCACGCACAGAGGCGGGGATCACCAGCCAGCCCCTCGACTCCGCCGCCATCGCTCCTCTCGGCGAGGAGACCTCGTGGCCGGTGACCGCTGCGCCTGGCACGCTCCCCTCCGTCGGGCCCACGCGGAGGGTCCCGGTCTCTACTCGGCGGAAGCCCGCCGCCCTGCTTGCTCTGGTAGGGGTGCTGCTCCTGGCCTCGCTCGCGGGCGTGGCCCTTCTGCTTCGGGATGCTCCCCGTGAGCCATCGTCGACGCCTACGTCACCGAAGGAGCCGGGGAGCGCACAAGCGAGGAGCGATGACCGGCGCGAAGCTCCCGTGATGGTTCCCGTCTCGGAGCCAGAACCTGCCGCATCGGCCGCGCAGGAGGTCGACCCGGTCTCTGCTCCAGCTGCCCCGATCGGCCAGCCGACCGGCCGCGTGGAGGCCGACCCACAGGTGGTCGTGGCGCCTGAGCCTGAGCCCGCGCCCGCGCCTGAGCCCGCGCCTGAGCCCGCGCCTGAGCCTGAAGCCGCGTCGAGAGCAGCGAACTTGCTCGAGGCCGAACCCGAACCCTCGTCAGCCGAGCTCGGGCCCGAGGCACCCGAGCCCGAAGCACCCGAGCCCGAAGCACCCGAGCCCGAGGACGCCGAGCCTCCCGAGAGCGGGCCCGAGCCCGAGACCCCGGCCGTCCGCCCTCCAGTCAGTTTCTGACCCCCTTTGATGCACAGGCCCCGGGAGACCCGATGAACGAAGCAGGATGGTTCGCAGTCCTCGAGACATCTGAAGTACGCCGCAGACCTCTCGGTGTGACCCGGTTGGGCCGGGAGCTGGTCTTCTGGCGCAAGGCGGACTCCACATTGGTCGTGCAGGAGGACATCTGTCCGCATCGGCGGACCCGCCTCTCCCTAGGGAGTGTTCGAGACGACTGCATCGAGTGTCCGTTCCACGGCTTCACGTTCGACGCCCACGGCGCGTGCACCCGCATCCCGGCGCACGGAGACGACACGTCGCGGATTCCCCAGGCCATGACGGTGCGTACCGTGCCCTCACGCGAGGCCCACGGGTTCATCTGGGTGTGGGGGGACGAGCGGGCAGAACCCAGCGGCGAGCCCGTGTCCTGGTTCCCGGAGCTGGATGGGCATGTCTACTCGGGCTTCCGGTCGTCTTGGAATACCCACTTCAGCCGTGCCGTGGAGAACCAGCTGGACTACGCACATCTCCCTTTCGTTCACCGGACCACCATCGGCAGGTTCGCGAGCTCGGAGGCGGAGCCGGAGCTGATCAACGAACCAGGTCGGGTGCGACTTCGGTTCGGGGGCGACGGGAAGCAGGCTGGCTTCATCGAGTGGCGTGAGCCCAACGTGTGGATCAACTGGGTGGGGATGGGCTTCATCATGGTGGCCTTTGCGCCAGTCGATGCGGAGACCACCCGGATGTACCTGCGCTTCTATCACCGGGTGAAGGTGCCCATCGTGCGGCAGCTCTGGGAGTGGGCAATGAAGCCCATGAATCGCCTCATCCTGAATCAAGACCGCGCGGTGGTGGAGGCCCAGACTCCCAAGGAGTCGCGTCTGCGGATTCCCGAGGTCCTGGTCCCGTTCGACCGAGCCATCGTCGCGTACCGCAAGCAACGTGAGAGTCGGCTTCTCTCGGACTCCCCGGGGGCCACGTCGTTGCCCGTGCTCCGCCCCCGGAGCAGTGCATAGGAGGGTTCTACTGAGCCGACATCCTCAGCCGCGCCTGCACCTCCGCGTGTCGCTCGCGGGTGAGGGGAAAGCCCCAGAGGAAGAGGGCTCCGACGCCCATCAGAGCCGCGGGGATCCCGCCGTAGACGAACATCAGTCGGCTCTGCACTGCAGCGCCGACCACGTCGCCGCTGGGGTCGTATCCGAGGACCGCGGGCAGGACTGAGCCGAGCAGCACCCCCAGCGCGAGGGAGACCTTGATGGTCATCCCCCAGACCGCGAAGAACAACCCGGAGCGTTGCTCTCCCGTGAGCAGCGTGTCCACGTCGATGACGTCGGCGGCCATGGAGTTCGCGAGGAAGAGGATGGAGGCGAAGCTGGATCCGCGGATGACGACGACGGTCATCATGAGCTCGGTGGACCCCTGCCGAAGGAAGACCAGTGGGAGACTCCAGATCGCCAGCCACCCGGCTGCTGCCATGAGCGCCCGGTGCTTTCCGATGCGGAGGGACAGCGCCAGCCACGCAGGGACCGCGAGGAGAGTCAGGGCGTTCTCGATCAGGATCATGACCGGGAACCGGCCCTCGTCGTGCATCACGTCTGCGAGCACGAGTCGGTGGAGCGTCCCCTGGATGGCGACGCCGGAGACGAAGAACAGCACGCAGCCGACCATGCGGAGGAAGGCCGGGTTCCGGGCAACGGACTTCAGCCCCGGTAGGAAGCCCAGTCCTCCATCCGAGGCCTTGTTCGCGCTTGGCTTCGGCCCCTCGGCGACTGTCGTCACGCACAGCAACATCAGGATGGGGAGGCCCACGACGATGGCCGTGGCCATGCCGCGCAACTGCCCCGCCGCGTCGTCGACGCCCTGGGCAGCGAGCCACACGAGGACGGCCAGGAGCAGCACCTGGCCCGCGGTGGCGATGGCCTCCCGCCAGCCGGTGATGCGGGACCGCTCGTCGTAGTCGGTTGAGAGCTCTGCCCCCCACGCCTTGTGAGGCAAGTCGATCAACGTGAAGCCCAGGTAGAGCAGCGCAGACCAGCCGGCGAGGTAGGTGGCGGTGACCTGCTCTCCCGGAACGAAGACCTTCCAGACCGAGAGCAGGAACAGCGGCACACCGAGCACCATCCAGGGCTTGCGGCGGCCTGCCGGGCCTCGCGACCGGTCGCTCAGGCGGCCGATGAGGGGATCGGTCACGACGTCGAGCAAGCGCGAAGCCGCGATGGCGCCGCCTACGGCCGCGAGGGGCACGCCGAGTTCGTCTGCGTAGAACGCGGGCACGAAGAGCGCCATGGGCAGCGCCGCCACGGAGGTCACGAGGGCGGGGGCCGAGTACGCGGCGAGCCGGAGTGGGCTGAGAGCGCTCATGGGGGGAAGGTAGCCAGTGTCGGTGCTCCCAATGGTGAGGGCTGAGCATGATCTCCCGCATGGGCGCTTTGGTCGTTTATTTGGTCGCGAATCGACCAGTGGGACCATATTCTCCTGGCAGGAGATCGACCACCATGACCCGGCTCACACGCCTATTGCTTGTTGCTACAGCCCTTGTCGCCGCTCCGTCCGTCGCGAACGCGTCCGGACCGGCGGCGGTCGATATGGACGTTGCTGGGTTTGTCCCGACAACAGAAGCGCCTGGTGGGGCTGGTCTGTCTCTCAAGTGGGGCGGCCAGCTGCCCGCGACACAGCGAGCAGCTGGCGCTCGAGTCGAGGCGCCGGCGGCTGTCACGACGGAGGGTCTCTCCCTCGACCTTGGCGGGGACCGACCGGAGTTTGTCTACGCCATGAGCCTGGGGGTCGACTTTGGGCACGTCGTCGCTGGCACGCTGATTCAGAGCGATGGTCTGGGCGAGCTTCTCCCCCCCGAGATCGCGGACTTCGGACCGTCGATGGTCACGCGGGGAGCGTTGCTCCTGGGGCTTGACGCGGTGCTGTTCGCCGCCAACACAATCCAGGAAGATGTCCTGATGAGTGACATGCGCGAGCGCTTCGCCGAGCTGCCGCCCCGGATGCGTCGGCCCCACCTCTCGTCAAAGCGACGCCTGGTGTTCTGATCCGACCGAGTCTTACGCCGACGCTGACCGGTCAACCGCGCGCTCAGAGGGGCGAGCCAGCTGCATCCAGGTCGTCGAGGGACGGAATCGCACAGACCCCGTCTGCACAGCGGCCGGTCCACTTCAGCCGGTTTGCGGCGAAGACGCGATATCCCCAGTCCAAGAGGTTGCTGAGACCCGGGAGGCGAGTGAGCGCCACCAGCGGCGCCAGACCGATGGCGGAGTACAGGCGCCGGAACACTTCGACGCCCTCGATGCCGGTCCCGTCTGGCAGACGCCCGTGGATACGGTCCATGAGGTCGGCCATGCTCAGCCCCACGGCCTCGGGCTCGAAGTCCGGCGCGGCGATGTCCGTGAAGCGGATGCGGTCTCTCCGATCGAGCCGCTTGAGCAGGTTGATCTCCGCGTTGCAGAGGGGGCAGTCCCCGTCGTGGAAGACCTCGACCATGTGATTGGTAGACATGGTTCCATCCTGGCCGTTTCGGGCGTTTGCGCCAGGGGTTGGGCGGTTCCGGCCGTGACGTGGGCTCGAATCAGCCCAACCAGTGCGTGGGAACAAGAAGACGAGCGTGTCCTCCGCCGGTGCAAGCCAGTCGAAGCTCTCGCCGACGACGAACTCCAGGGTGAGGCGCTCGTGGTCCGAAGGGTGGTGCTCGCTCTCCCTCGCTCGAAGTTCGTGGAGTGGACTCTCTCGGCGGGCTCCCGACCTCCGCCGCCGATCCTGGGTTGACGCGATCAGGTCAGGGCGAAGTCGTGCGCCGCGGCGAGCAGCTCGGGGTTCGGCGCGGCCGCGTACTCGCGCAGCGCGGCCTCGATCAGCTTGATGGCGTGCTCGTCGCTGGCTTCAGCTGCAGCGTCCCTCAGCTCGGTCTCTGTGGTGCCCGCGGGAGGTGACTCGCCCGTGGGGTCTGCGCCGTGGGCGGCCCGGAGCGCGGCGAGGGCGGCGAAGCCATAGCCCAGGCCCAGCCGCCGCGCTTCCTCGTCGAGCACGCCGAACAGCAGCCGGAGAGCGGAGGTCCCCGTGACCCCGTGGAGCAGGTGGATGCTCCTTCCGCCCACATCGAGGTACATGCGGGCGGCAGCGGCGCAGAGCTCCGAGACCGCGGCGGTTGCCTCCACACCCTCCAAATCGAGAGCGTTCACGGCGTCGGCGAAGCCTTCCAGGTCGTCCACCGGGGCGAGCCGGTCCACGATGTACCCCGAGGTCACCCGGCTGGCAGGGGAGACGACGGGGACCGCCGCCAGGGCAGCCAGCGGCGGGAGCTGGGGTGTGGACTCGGGGGTCCCGGGGAGGGGGCGCGCGGCGGCGCCGAGCAGTCCGAGGCCGTGAGCCAGTTCCCGGTGGCGCGACGGAGTGTCTTCCCGCTCGAGCGAACGCACGGCGTGGGCCACCCGGAGCAGACCGTGCCACCCGGCACCGACGAGCCCGGGAGCAAGCATCGCCCAGTCGCGGCGGAGCAGGTCCAAGGCCGAGACACCTCCGTCGACCTCGGCTTCATACCCGGCGATCCAGCCCTCGGCGCGCGAAGTGTCACCCAGGCTTGCGGGTCGGTCTGCGGCGGTGACGAGGTCGTCGTTCCCCCGCCACTCGAGGCGGGAGGCATAGTCCTCGATGTACGCGGCGACCCGGTCGGACAGTCCAAGCTCCACGAGGGTCTCAGCGGCCATCGGGCCGTGGTTGGCGAGCCCATTGTCGAACAACGGGGCGGTGGCATGGAGGGCGTCGAGGACCTCGTCGAAGGTCGCGTCCGGCGCCAGATCGAGGTCGACTCCACAACCGACGAGCCCCGCCCCGAGGAGGATGAGAATCTCGCGTCGGCTGAGGTCGAGCATGGGTCAGGGTACCGAGGGGCAGGGGACCCACGGCGCGTGGATTGTGCGACCCGCACTCTTGTTCGTTTGGGTGCTCGACCACCCCGTCTCATCAACGCATCGACTGCGGCGGTGCCTCCCCCTCGCAGGCGACTCAGCGGTCAGCGGATGTTCCGACTTCTCAATCGCCTCGCCGCATGACCTCGCGCTCGAGGAACGCCCTGAGGCGGTCGGGGTCGGTTGTAGGCATGCCCGTCTCGTCCCTCCGGAAGCCGAAGTTCTCCTCTGGAGACAAGACGTTCCCGGTGTGACTGGGGTACTCGGCCAGTCGGCGCAGGCGATCAGTGTTCATGCTGTCGGTCCAAGCACCGCCTTCGAAGTCGTAGGACCAAATGTCGGCCGAGACCCCACTGTCTCGATGGCAACAGGAGCACGAGCACGACGCCGCTTGCGCTTGTGCCCAGTCCAGGTCGGGGTCGTTCAGGCGCTCCGGATCTGGGTTCGTGACCTGACTCGATGGGGTGCCGTGGGGCTCGTCGCGGCATGGCCCTTCGACCATGTCGCAGCTGTAGCGGTCGTCGAACCGCTCTCCCTCCGAGACACAGGTGCCGTTGAAGATGGCCCCTTCGGGGAGTTCGTCGTACTGGACCCCATCGGAGAGGCAAACACTCTCGGAACCGCCGCACGCTGCCATGAGGGCCGGGAGCAGCAGGGCAAGGGTGAAGAGGGGGAGTCGTCGAGACACGACTCACCCTCCCTCACCCGGACGGAGTTGCCAAGTCCCGAGCCGCACCCGAGTCCTCCGTGAGCGCCTTGCGGCAGTTCGACTGATTCGATACACCCGCACCGTACCCACCTATTCCAGGGGATCCATGCGCTTCCAGTTCGAACCCGCGCCCGTTGCCGGCAAGCTCTCCGTTGAGGAGACCCGCGCCGCATATCAACGTCACCTTCTCTCGAAGGGTGCCTACAAGGGAGGCGACTGGGAGAGGATGGGTCACATCTACGACGAGAACGCGACCTACCACGACACGTTCTACGGCTGGCTCCACGGGAGACCTGCGATCACCCGGTGGCTCTACGAGTCGATGATTGGCCTCGAGGAGTGGTCCTATCCGGTCCAGTGGGTGGCGGTCGACGAAGGTCGCGTGGTGGCCCACTGGCTCAATCGGCTCCCGGGTCAGCGCAGGGACGGCTCGTACTTCGAGTTTCCGGGGGTGTCGTGCCTCACGTTCAACGATGACGGTCAGGTGCTCCGGCAAGTGGACATCTACGACGGGATCGAGACCTTGAAGGTGGTCTTCGAGTACAAGCTCGGGCCCCTGGGGGGCCTCTTCCGTGCGGTGACCGACACTCCCGGGCCCGTCATGCGCGAGATCACGAGGTGGTGGCTTCGTCTGTTCGCGAAGAAGCCCGCGATCCAGACCGGCGATGGCAGCGCAGAAGACACGGACGCCGAAGCCTCCTAGTTCGGGACGCCCGGCACAGGCCGCGGGTCACGCGTTCAGGTGGGGCGACTTGCGCAGCAAGGACCATCGAACGAAGGGGCGCGCCACGGGCACGAACGCGCGTCGCCACCCCAGGAGACCACGGACCTCGGAGTAGATGTCGTCCAGCGAGTGCCGTTGGTACTCGAGGAGCGCCTGGGACTCCGTCGTGTCGTGCCAGTCTGACGGGTAGTCCTCGCGTGCGAAGGCACCGTCCGGAAGGGCCCCGACGCCCAGCGTCTCGAGCATCCCGTTGACGAACCCCCCGTAGGTGGTGCGGCAGTGCTCCCCACCGGCGAGCGGAAGCACCGCCTTCCTGCCCCAGACGCCATCCCGTTCGAGACAGTTTGCAATCGCGAACGCCGCGTCGGCCGGATGAAGCAGCTCCATACGACCATCGGCCGGGAAGTCGAACATCAGGGGGTGGGAGCTGGCGAGCGAGATGTCGGGCACCGCGCTGAAGCGGACGATGACGTGGTCCACCTGGGAGTCCTCTACGACCTCCTCCGCCGCGATCTTGCTCGCCGAGTAGTGGTTGACCGAACGCCTGGGGTCGTCGAGCCGGCGAGGGGGAGACAGGTGCCGCGTCGCCCCGTAGACCTCTCCCGATGAGCCATGGACCAGGCGCGGACGCACCGGCGACGCCTCGCAAGCAGAGATGATGTTCTGGGTCCCACCGACATTCACGGCCCGACAGAGCTCGGGGGCATCCTCCGCCATCGGTGGGAGCAGGCACCCGAGGTGAATGACGTACTGGTTGTCCCCCACGGCGGCCGAGACCCCCGCCGCGTCTCGGAGGTCCCCCCAGATCACCTTTGCCTGGGGGGTGGCCTTGGCGAGGCGTCGGGTCCGGGGATTGTCCAGCTCGAATACGGTCACCCGGTGGCCGCGCCTCAGGAGTTCCTTCAGCACCCACTTGCCGATGACCCCGAATCCCCCCGTGAGGAGGACCTCGCGAGGAGCGCCACCACTCATGGCGTCGCCGCCCCCCCGTGGCGCCGAACGTACCCGTTGCTCACGAAGACGAACGCGAGGAGCGAGAGGGGGAGCAGACCGACAGCGAGGGCTGGGGGCAGAGCGAGCGCAAGCAGCGTGACAGCGATGGCGTGGGTGATGGTGTCGAGCACGAGCCCGCCTTCCTTGGCGGCCCACCACACGGCTGAACTCTCCCGGCGGGTCAGCGCCGTTCCGAGCATGAAGTCGTGGGCGAAGTAGTCCATGACGGTGAACACAACGTGCATCGACAGATGGAGCCCGAGGGCGATGCGCCCAACCCAGTTGTCGACGATGGCCGGTGCGAAGAGCAGGTAGCTGGTGAAGAGGAGGACCTCGCTCCCGAAGAAGGTCCAGGCGGTGCCGCCGCGAATCGAGGGCTCGTAGCGGACGCGGAACAACGGGCCTGCGTGCAGCATCAGGTAGAGGACTGCAACCGGGTAGATTAGGGGCTGCAGGACGGGCACGTCGAACATGTAGGAGTTCGTAGCATCCTCCAAAGCAAGCTTCAACTTGCCATCGAGCAAGGGATGGCGCACCGTGCTGCTCCAAGTCGGCGAGGAAGTGGACATGCGAATCGGAGTCGTGGGGTCAGGCGGAGCGGGGACCACCGCAGCCTGGCTGCTGGATCGGGAGCACGACGTCACGCTCTTTGAGCGCAACGAGGTCCTGGGTGGGCACGCGCACACCACGAAGGTGGCCCTGGACGGACGGGACTACTTCTGCGACGACGGAGCGGCCTGGTTCTCAGACCGCATGTACCCGCTCCTGCTTCGCCTCTTCCAGCTCAATGGGGTCGAGACGGAGGTCGTTCCGCTCGGCGTCACCTTTACGAACCGAGCCGAGGGGGTCTCCGTCGCGATGCCCCCCAACCGCCCCGGCGACATCCTGCGCATTCTCAAGCAGCCGGCTCGTCTCAGGGCTCTGCTCGCGCTGAACGAGGCGCTGCGCCAGGCGCGCGGAATCGTCGAGAGGCGCGAGAGGGAGCAGTCGCTGGGTGCGTTCGTGCAGGGGCTGAAGATGAACCGGGCGGTCCTCGAGGGGTTCGTCCAGCCATTCCTCTTCGGGATCTGGGGGGGCCCTTGGGAGCGCAGCGCCGACTTCGCCGCGTACCCCGTTCTGAAGTACCCCATCATGCACAGACCCATCCAGCTGCGGCGGGTTCGCTGGCAGCAGGTCAAGGGCGGCGCAGCCAGCTACATCGCCCGCGTCGCACAGAGCTTCGAGACGACTCGGGTGCTGCGCAGCACCGCGGTCGCCGGACTCGCGCGGAGGGGGGACGAGTGGGTCCTCCACGATGAACACGGGGAGGGGCACACCTTCGATCGCATCGTCCTCGCCACCGGCGCGAAGGCGGCGAAGGCGCTGCTCGCCTCGGCGCCGGGACTGTCCGCGCAGAAGGAGGCATTGAGCGGCTTCGAGTACTACCGGGTGCGGCTCGCCACCCATGGGGACGCTTCGTTCATGCCGCCGGACCGCGCGGACTGGAAGACGGTCCACGTCGATTTCGATGGCCGGAGTGCGCGATTCACGTCCTGGGTCGGGTGGCGCGAGGGTGTCGACCTCTTCACCAGCTATGTCGCTGACCGCGAGCCCGAGACTGTCTACAGCTGGAACAGCTACGACCTCCCCCTCGTGAGTCCTGCACACTTCGTAGCCCAACGGGAGCTCGCAGACGTCCAGGGCCAGGACGGCCTGTGGTTCGCGGGGGACTGGACACAGGACATCGGAAGTCATGAGGACGCTGTGCGATCGGGCGCCGACATCGCCCGCGCGCTCGCGCCGCAGTCGGAGAGGCTCCGACTCCTCGCGGGGGACATCTACCCGGTCCTCGCCACCGCCTGACCGACGCCCGCCTGCCAGACGTTGGTCTGGCGAGGCCTGATGAATGAGTCCCCGGGCCTCGGGAGATCAGGACTCGGCGTGTCGCTTGAGCCCGGCTGCGCAGTCGTCGAAGCCCCGCTGCATCGCGGCGCCGTACAGGAGCATCAAGAGCGGTGCCAACACGCCGGTGGTGTGTTCCTCGGACCGGTAGAGGGTGCGGTCACCATCGAGCGCGACCAGGGTCTGGCAGCGCTCGGCCACGAGGAGGAACGACGCTCCGACCTTCATGTGCCAGCAGAGAGCCTTCCCTGGCTCCATGGCAGTGATGGTGTCGACGCTGCGGCTGATCTTCTCGCCGGTCAAGCGCACATCGAGATGAATCGGGTCGCCGACGCGAAGCGTCGACTCTGCTCGGGGTGTGAACGGGTTCCAGGCGGCGTAGCCGCCGAGGTCGGTGAGGATCTCCCAGACGTACTCCAGCGGAGCCTCGATCTCGATCTCGGATCGAACCTTCCTCGCCATCGGGTCTCCAGGGGCCATGTAGCCGTTCTGCTGTACCTGAGGACAGAGCTCGGCTCTGCCTCGGATCCTACCCTTCCCGGATGGTGTCGGGGGCAGGTCCGCCCGCGGGGGGCAACGCGTGTTGATGTGGGAGCGGAAGGAGCCTAATGGTCGCGCTGGTTCAATTGCCAAGCACGTAATCGTCGTAGGTCGAGTCTGGGTCGATGAGCGTGCCCGGGAACGAACTCGGCAGTGTCGTCGTGTAGGGAGTGTTGAATCCGACCGCGATGGAGTTCGTGTACACGCCGTCGCTGGAGAAGGCGCAGTTCGCGCGTATGGACGAGGCGATCCAGTAGTTGCCCGGTGACGGCATCGACCAGCACAGGCACGCGTTCTGTGGGGTATTCCTCGTCCCAATACGCTGCGGTCTCAAGGGCGAAGGCCGGGACTCTGTCGTAGATGGTTGCCAGATCGGAGGCATGCGCGCGTCGTGCACTCGGGGGTCCTCCTGTGCCGCACGGGGAACTGCGGGAGAAGCTGCCGTGCGAAAGGCAGGTCCTGGACGCTCCCCCCCAACGCGCAGAGGTGCGGGTCGGGGATGATGTGAGATCGAGGAAGGGTTCGGCGAGTGGGGAGGCTCGCTACGTTCCGGCGAAAGCGACCCAATGTCGCGCTGGAGATCCCTCGATGACCACTTCGAATGCACTGTCCTCCCTTGCCCTGACGTCCCTCGGGCTTCTCCTGCTCTTGCCTGGCTGCCCGACCGCTGATGATGACGACTCCGCTGCGACGGACGACGACGACATGACCGCGAACGACGATGACGCGACCGGGGACGACGACGACGCGACCGGGGACGACGACGACGCGACCGGGGACGACGACGACTCGGGGGATGACGATGACTCCGGTGATGACGACGACTCCGGTGATGACGACGACTCGGGCGATGACGATGACGCCACCGAGGAGGCGTTCAGCTTCACGGAGGGCACCTGGGGCCCGGACTTCGGAGCTGGGGGCCCGGTCAACCTGAGCGTGGATATGTGCAACCTGGGTACGTGGGCCATCCCGCAGGTGTTCGAGATGAGTCACACAGGGTTCGGCGGCGGGGGAGAGCTGACCGACTTCGGGATGTTTGCGCCGTTCACCTCGGTGACACCGACTCTGGCGTGCCCCCTGGCCGCGGACCAGACCTGGGCTTGCGGGCAGATGACCTGGGACGAGAGCGTCGGCCAGGGCGCCGACGAGGCAGTAATCCAGCACACCTGGTCTTCCGATGGCGAGTTCTCGTCCGCAACGACGAGCACGCTGGCTGGGACGATCTTGAAGAGCTGTGCGAGCGGAAACTGCTTCGCCGCGGAGGACCTGTTCGGCGCGAGTCTCCCGTGCGAGACCAGCTTCACGATGTCGATCATCTACCAGGCGCCCCTTCCCTAGCGAGGGCCCGATGGCGCAGGCCACGTACTGGGAGAACGAAGTGCGGGTGCGGAGTCCATTGGCGCCCGGCACAACGGGTGCGCACCCGTAGCCGTCGTCGTCAGCGTCTCCAGCATTGCGCCACCTGAACGCGAGTGGAGAGCGGCTTCGGCCGCCCCATCTGCCCCGCGTGGGATAGCGTTGTCTCTGTGACCTCTCCGCCGACTCCGAGCGATCAGCTCGGCTCCTACCCCGTGGGCGCGCCGACCATCGAGGGGGGCGACGACCGCGGCGCGCCCAGGAACCGGGCGGGCTGGCAGGGCGAGCCGTGGGAGTAGCCCTTCAGGTCGCGGTCGCCCAGTTCGACGGGCAGACGGTGCTGCGGGGCCTGCCCCTGGCCGCGGGCCTCCTCGCGTCCGCGATCGGTCGCGCCGCGGGCCTCGCGGAGGTCCAGTGCACAATCCACACTGCGCGGGTCGGTCTCGACGCCGCCGTCGACGCTCTCGGCACCCCGGACCTCATCGCACTCTCGGGCTCGACCTGGAACCTGCGCTACAGCCTCGCGGTCGCCGCCCACGCCAGGGCTCGCGGTCTGACCGTCCCCATCGTCCTCGGGGGGCCCTCGGTGCCCCGGGACGCGGACGAGGCCGCGCGCATGCTCCACGAGCAGCCGGCGATCGACGCCCTCGCCCTGGGAGAGGGGGAGGGGACCTTCGTGGAGCTCGTCGAAGCGCTGCGGGAGGGGCGCCCGCTGGCCGAGGTCCCCGGGCTCGTGCTCCGCGTGCATGGGAGCATCGCCTTCACCCCGCCGCGCCCTCGCCTCAGAGACCTGACGGTCCTCGGCTCCCCGTATCTCGACGGCACCTTCGACTCCCTGTGGCCCGAGCTCCGGGACGACGTGACGATGGCGGCGGTGGAGACGAACCGTGGCTGCCCCTTCTCCTGCTCGTTCTGCGACTGGGGCCAGGCCACGGGGAGCGCGGTGCACGAGCTGCCACTGGAGCGGGTCCGGGACGAGCTGCGATGGGTGGGGGAGCACGAGATTCCCATCGTGTACTTCATCGACGCCAACTTCGGCATCCGCCCGCGGGACGAGGCCGTCGTCGACGCGCTGTGTGAGGTGCACGCCCGCACCGGCTTTCCGACGACCTGCGTCTTCCACCTCACGAAGAACGCGCGCCGCAAGAACCTGCGCACGGTGGAGCGGCTCCACGAGGCGGGCGTGGCCTGCCGGATGTCCCTGTCGATGCAGGACTTCGACGCGGACGTGCTGGCCGCCATCGACCGGGAGAACATCCCACCTGCACGGGCGGTCGAGCTGCGGGCGCTCTGCCATGCCCGGGGGATCCCCACCTTCAACGAACTGATCCTGGGCCTGCCACTCCAGACCTACTCCGGCTTCTGCCGCAGCGTGGCGATGGCGGTCACCCCCTACCCAGACGACCGCTTCGCCCACTACCTGTGCCGGCTCCTTCCGAACACCGCTCTGGCCTCGCCAGACCACCGGGAGCGCTTCGGCCTACGGACGGTGCACTGTCGCTCCCTGCCGGCGGACCCCTCCCTCGACCCAGTGGTGGAAGAGACCGAGGAGATCGTGGTCGGCACGGACGCCCTCCCCCACGCCGACTGGCGCCGCGCCTGGGCGTTCGGGCATCTCGTCGCGCTGTGCTCCCAACACGGGGTGATGGACGTGGAGTACCGAGCCGCGGTGTTCGACGAGGGCGAAGACCCTGTGGCCTGGTTCGACCGGGTGGTGAGGGCTTGCCTGGAGGCGACGACCCCGGCGCTGGCACCGCTCGGCGAGGTGATCGTGCGATACATCGACTCGATCGCCGACGGTGGCCCCCTCCTCCTGCCGGGCCCGGGGGGGCGTCGCCTGCCCCTCGGAGACGCCCTGGCCATCGCTGCCTCCGCCAATCGGGACGGCGTGCGGGCTGCGGTGCTCGCGCTGCGACGCCCCTGAGCGCCCCCCGGCGTCATGGGCACCCGCCTGTCCTTCAAGGACGGCGTCCCCGCATCTGCCCCCGGGAACCCCTCCACCGAGGGCGCGGAGACCCGGCTGGTGCCATACCCTCGGCCCCGGAATCGAGGGTGCCGTGACCGACCGACCGAAGCTGACCATCTACGCAGCCCCCGAGTTGGGCGCTTATGGATATTCCGAGAAGCCGTGGTACCAGCCGGGAGAACGAAGGCAGACCTTCCTGGGGGCGGTCGCCGACCGCGCGCCTGAGCTATCCCACGCCGAGGCTCCTCCAGCCGACGACGCCGCGCTCTCTCTCTTCCACACCCCAGACCACATCGCCTGGGTCACGGCCCGGTGCGCGACGGACCAGGGCAGCCTCGACGAGGCGCCCCCCCAAGTGAACGCGCGGTCTCGGCAGCTCCTCGCCGCGATCGCCGATGCGGACGGGAGCCCGGTCACCGCGGAGCAGCTGACGCAGGTCCTGGGGGAGTTGGACGCCACGTTGGCCGCATTCGCCCCCTTCCTTCAGAGCGAAGAGCTCGTCACCTACGACGGCGCGGCGGACGCGGTCGAGATCACGGAGGCGGGGCGCGCGTTCCTGGCTGACCCCGATGCGTCGCTGGGAGGGCCCACGTACGCCCGAGCAGGGGTCGAGCAGGCGGCGCGATACGTCTGCGGGGCGGTGCTCGACGCCGTGGCCCGCATCGCCGCTGGAGAGCTGCGCAAGGTCTTCGTCCCCATCGCGGGGTTCCATCACGCCCACCGGGACCGGGCTCGCATGTACTGCCTGTACAACGACCCTGGGTTGGCCATCGAGGCAGCGCTCTCCGCGTTCGATGGCCCCGTGGCCTACATCGACGTGGACATCCACCACGGCGACGGCGTCTACGAGGCGTTCGCCGCCCACCCCCGGGTCGTCATCGCAGACATCCACGAGGGGCATCCTTCCGAGGTCGCGGCCGGGGGGGTCGAACGAACCGGCTTCGTGGGGCTGGGCGAGGGCATCGGGAACAAGCGTGCGCTCGCCGTGGGGCACGGCACCACCGATGCGGCGTATCTCGACGCCTGGGACGACCTCGAGGACTTCGTGCGCGCGGCCAAGCCGTGTTTCATCGTCTTCGAGGCGGGGGTCGATGGGCTCGCGACAGACCCCATGTCCCATCAGGCTCTGACCCCTGCGGTCTTCGAGCACGTGGCCCGGCGGGTCGCGGCCATCGCCGACACCCACGCAGACGGCCGCCTCCTCGCGCTCGGCGGGGGGGGCTACGAGGCCACGGGGCTGGCCGCCGGATGGGCTGCCGTGGTGCGCGGTCTGCTCGACCCTGACTGAGTCATCTGCTCTTCGTCCGAGAGCGCTGTCCAGGTGACTTGTCCGTCACCCCGGGCTTGGCGACGGCAACCCTCACTGGGTGACTGATTGGAGGTGACCTCAGCCGCCAGCAGGTCGGCCTCTACCAGTGCCACACCAGATCGTGGCTGTCGGCAAGGCCGGCCACTCCCGCCCGGTCGATCAACTGGACCCCAGCGATCAGGTCCGCTCCTGCGATTCCGCGATCGGCGGCGTCACCCTCGACGACGTAGATCGGGACTCCAGCCGCCATCAGCTTCTGCATGTCGCCGGCAAGATCAACAGGGTTGGTCTGCGGGTGGTCACCGAACTGAAGTCCAGTGGCGTCCTGCCCGCGCACAGCGTGACCCACGATGTTGCCCTGAAGGACGACGCTCCCCTCCTGTCCCGCCTTGCGCATCGCATGTACGGTCCAGATGACGGTGTCGTCCTGCTCTTCGATGGTGCCGCGGAATGCAGTCTCGAGAATGTGAAGAATACTCATGGTGACCGCCTACTTTGTGGGGATAACGAGAACGTTGTCGGATTCGCCAACCCAGGCCACAAGGTTGGGGGGGCCGCCGCGACGGACACCCTCAATCGCCTCGTGGGCGCCACGCTCATCAACGCAGAACCCACAGTTGATCCAGTCCACCTTGCCACCGTTGCGCTCCGCCTCAGCCATCACCTCGGCGACCCACTCGCGAGGAAGGACATGGTCCTCTTCCTCGGCGTCCTTGCCGTGGACTGGATTGGGGTGTGCCTTTTGGAGAGCAAAGGGTAGGTAGACCGCCCCTTCGTACGCAAAGACGTTGATCTCGTGACCGCGCTTGGCCGCGATGTGCATGAGGCGCAACGCGGTGGTTGTGCGTGCGTTCTCGTACGGGGCGTCCATGAGGACGAAGGTCAGGGTCTTCTGGTCAGCCATGGTCTTCTCCTCAGTTCCAAAGGGTCTTGGCGCCCGACTCGAGATGGTCCACGACCAGGTCGAGGGGAGCGGCAGCCACACCGGGGGCGAGGCCATTGGCGGGGATGCCGCGCTCACGAAGGCTGAACTCGTCCGCGAGCACTGTAATCCCGAGCTCGGACAGCGAAGTCAGCAAGTCGCTGGCTGCCGAAGGGCGCGCAGGAAGGACGCCGTTCTGCACGAGGAAGAGAGTCACGGTGTTCCCGCGCTCCTTCAGGTCGCGAGCCAGGGCGTAGTAGGTGGGTACGTCGTTCGTCGAGAACGGGTCTCGCGAAGCGATGAGCATGTAGTCGGCCACGGTATCTCCGCCGGATTTGGGGTAGGCGTCGGACTCTAGCGCCTACGAGCCTCCTTCGCCGAGTGGTGCAAATCGCCTCTCGAACACCGGTCGGGTCACCCGTTGAATCGGATGGCTCCAGCGCCAGGGCCGAACGGTGGCACTGGGGTCCTCGGCCCATTGGACCGTGGTGGCTGGTCGACATCGCGGCTATCGTCCTCCTCCCGACCCAGTCCCAGGTGAACGCAAATGGCACATGCATCGGTCGTCATGCTCATGTCGGTCGACATCTCTGGCTCGACCGCCTTCAAGACCACCGTCGTCGATGACCAGGGTTCTCCCAAATGGATCGATGCATTTGCCGCCTTCTTTGCCGAGCTCCCCCTGCACTTGATGGGTCAGGTCGCAGCACACTCCGCGCATCGGAGCGATGTCCCAGACTTCTCCGTCTGGAAGGTGATGGGCGACGAGATCCTGTTCATTGCCAAGCCTCGCGATATCGACGAGGCGCGACTGTTTGTCGCCGCTCTGCGTCAGGCGACGCTCGATTTCGACCGCAGTCTCGCCGAACGTTGGCCGCTCCACGTCCGCTCGGCGGCATGGGGGGCCGCCATTGGCTCGCGGAATCGAGCCATCGAGATCCCAGAGATGCCAGGCCAACGCGACGGCAGCCCCTATCTCGACTACCTCGGCCCAGACATCGACATCGGCTTTCGCCTCTCTGGACACGCGAGGGCGGGCGAGCTGATCATCGCGCCTCTCCTTGCCGAGAGCCTCTGCGCGAGGCCAAACCCGGAGATTGAGCTGCACGCGGTCGGCGCCGAGTCGCTCAAGGGCGTGGCACAGGGGCGACCCGTCCCACTCATTCTGGCGACGAAGGCATCGGAAGGCGGCCGGACTCGCCCGGGTGCAATGACCGGTGGGGGGGCATCGCCTTCGCTTCTAGCGCAGCTCCGGCGGTGGCGCGAGGAGGCCGCCGCATGGTCGCCCCTTTCTGCACCGGGTCCTTTGCCCTTGGAGTGAGGTGCGCAGTGGCTCTGCTTGCCTGGGATCTGGGCCCAACACGCCAGTGACGCTCCCGGACCTGGCTGGAGCTTGAGTCCGATGGGCGGACAACTCCTCGCGCACAAGGGCGGGACCGGCCTCACCGCCGCGGATGACCGCGATAAGCCAGGTCTGGATGGCCACGTCAAGCAGGCTGTTCCTGGGGCCTCGGGCCCTACCCCTTCCTCAGCCAGTCTCCGTGAAACGCGATCGGCAGCAGGGGAAATGGGATGCGTGTGAGGGGCCCCGCTGCGAGGTTCGCCGCGTCGAAGATGGCCAGCGTGGTGCGGTCTCCGAGCCCGTCCGAGAGGAGCGCCAGGATGTGC
The DNA here is from genome assembly GCA_023954745.1 of Deltaproteobacteria bacterium. GTDB lineage: Bacteria > Myxococcota_A > UBA796 > UBA9615 > UBA9615 > JAGSHC01. The sequence continues at coordinate 20,384 of JAGSHC010000070.1, forward strand.
CCCTCAGCTGGGTCCTCGGGATCGGGAGCAAACAGCGGCTCCCCCACGAACACCGTGTCGGGGGCGGTCCAGAGTTGGTTCGGTGCCGACGTGTCCCGCAGGTCCACTCCGATGATCGAGTCGAACGGGTCGGAGTAGCGGGTGTCCTTGCGGGTCGCGCCAAACAGCCATGGTGTGGGCACCCCCTCGTGCTCGGGGTGAAAGCGTGGGAAGTCGACGCCGTGGGGCGTGAGCAGCTCCCAGGTCGCGACATCGGAGTCTCCCGGCACCGTGATGCGATAGAGCTTCTGCGGTCCGCGGGCCTCGGGCCTCGCTGGGTCGAATGGTGCGTCGGTGCCGCCATAGCCAAACTCTTCGCCGAACGTGAAGTCCTCGAACGCGCAGGCGTCGACGATGAGATCGCCATCCCGCTCGAAGGCATTGCCGAAGTGCACGACAAAGGCCGGCCCCGGGAGGGTGACGGTGCGCACCGGCCCGTCGCCTCCGCGAGGAATGAGGTGCAGCCGGCCCGGGCGGCGCTTGTCCGGCGACACGGCGGTCAGGAGCGTCCCCGCCCCCATCAGGCTCATGGCGAGGGCCGCGGGCTTGAGGCGCAGGGGGTTGCCGCCGAGGATGAAGTAGGACGACGTCATGGCGTAGTCGTGGGTGAAGACCATCCCCTCCACCGTGGCCTCCGTGGTGGCCACGATGGCGTTGCTGCTGTCGACCTCTCGGAAGGTGAAGTCCGTGTTGCGGCCTGCCTTGATGTTGCACAGGACGAGGCGCCCCTGCGCGTGGTCCTTGCGCATGTGAGCGAGGGTCGCCAGGCCGTCGATGGCGCCGCCAAAGAGCTCTTCGCCGCGGGTGGCGAGGGTCTCGGGGTCCAGAGCGTATGGCGCACCCGCCTCCCAGCCGGCCAGCAGACGGTCTCCCCAGCGCAGAATCGTGGTGTTGGCGACGTTGCGGGGCACGTTCTTCTTCAGGTTCTTCCAGAACGCGTCGTGGGCGTTGGTGGCGAAGCCGCGATGCACGAGGTGCCCGGCGTCCGCCTCAGCGATGTAGGACGGGGTCTTCACGAACTCCGCCTGGAGGTGGCAGGAACCGTCGGCGCGGAGCGAGAAGCTGCGCACGTAGCCGTGGCCGTCGAACGGGTGCGCGGTGCGGTCCCCGATGCGGGTCCACCCCGGGCCGTTCGACAGCACGCGGCTGCCGTGAAGTGCGGAGGGGATGGCACCTTCCATGGCGTCGGGAGCGATGACGAGGTCCAGGGGGCCCGGCGAGGCGGCCATGGCAGCGTTCCAGGATTGGGTGCGGGCGGGAACGGAGGGGGAGTTCACGAGGTGGTCTCCGGGGGCTGGAGGTTTGCGGTGAGCTGGCTGAGTCCGGCCCGCAGCTGTGACTGCTCGTCGGCGTTCAGGCCGGCGACCAACAAGGACTCGAGTCGCTGAAACAGGTCGATGCCTGGGAGGAGCGGTGCGTTCTCGGCGAGCAGTACGAGGCGGGCGCGGGGATCGGAAGGGTCGGGGACTCGGGAGACGATGCCGTCCGCCTCGAGCTTGGCGACGGCGGTGGAGACCGTGGGCGGGCGCACTCCCAGCCGGCGCGCAAGCTCCCCCTGGCGCACGCCTTGCGGCTCGCGCATCACCTCGCCGATGAGACGGAACGAGGCGACGCTGAGTCCCATGGTCGCGAGCTCGGCCGCGAGTCGGCGTTCAAAAGCGATGGCAGTGGTCCACAGCGTGACGACCAGAAGGTCGTCGAGCGGAGGAGTCGAGGAGTCGGAGTCCATAGGCATTTAGTTAGAGTAACTAAGTGTTGAGTGATTCGCTACTCATGCAGGGAACTGGGTGAAGGAGTGGTCGGCTGACGGTGCGCCCTGACGTCCCAAGAACGGGAGGACGAGGGCAGCCCGAACGGCGGTCTAGGAGGAGGACACGGTGATACCCTTCCGCCCCCCGAAGGACCCATGCACGACACCACCGTCATCGTCACCGGAGCCAACCGCGGCATCGGCCTCGAGGTCGCCCGCGGCCTGGCCCACCGCGGGGCACGGGTCGTCCTCGCGTGTCGGGATCGGGGGCGAGGAGAGGACGCTCGCGGGGACCTCAAGGAGGACTCGGGCAACTCGAACCTGCACGTGATGCAGGTGGACCTCGCCTCACCGGCGTCCATTCGTGCGTTCGGCGCGGCGTTCTCCCAGCGCTTCGACCGACTGGACGTGCTCGTGAACAACGCGGGCATGTTCTCCACGGACCGCCAGGAGACCGGCGAGGGCTTCGAAGCCACCCTCGCCACCAACCACCTCGGGCCGCTCCTGCTGTCCTTGGAGCTTCTGCCGTCGTTGCGCAGCGCGCCCACCAGTCGCATCGTGCACGTCTCGTCCGAAGCGGCATGGCACGCGACGTTGGACCTGGACGACCTGCAGATGACCCGCGGCTACGGCCGGTACGGCTTCGACGCATACGCACGCTCGAAGCTTGCTCAGGTGTACGGGGTCCGCGAGCTGGCCCGGCGGCTGAAGGGCACGGGGATCACGGTCAACGCGGTGCATCCCGGGCACGTCGCAACCAACATCTACCCAGACCACCGCTGGTGGTGGCGCGCCGTGAAGTGGGTCCAGGCCCGGTTCGCGCTCTCCCCGGCCGACGCGGCGGTGTACTGCATTCGGCTGGCCTGCGACGCCGACGTGGCGACCGTCTCGGGGCAGTTCTTCTCCAAGGAGACCCCCGTGGAGCTGCCCGACTCCTTGCGGAGCGAGGACGTGCAGCAGCGGCTGTGGGCGGACTCTCTGAAGCTGTTGGACGTCGACCCGAAGTCCGTCCCTGACGGGAGTCACCCTTGCTCCCCCGACTCGGGGGTCGGAGGGGTGTAGGGGAGCATCTCCCGCGGGCGTGGTCGGACTCCTGCTCGTGTGCCTGGTTCGATGAGCAGCCGTTCGCGGTGACCCCGCGGCTCCCCGCCGAGCACTCACGCCACGGGTTAGCATCGGAGACATGCCCACCACCGATGAGCAGCCCGTCGTCCGAGCTCTGGTCGAGGCCGACGTGCCCGCGGTCATCGCTCTGTATCGTCGCGCGATGGTCCCCGTGTGGGACGCGTGCGGACGGGACTACGACCTCGACCGCATCGAGGCGAACCTCCGCAGTCGGCTCGGCGACGACGAATACGTAGTCGAGGGAGTCGACGGCGACGAAGGGCTGCTCTCCTACGTCGCGTGGGAGCAGCATCGCGACCACACCTCCCACCACGCCGTGGCCCACCTGAGGATGCTGCTGGTCGATCCCAGGGCGCAGCGCACGGGACTCGCGACCAGGCTCGTCCACCGGTTCGAGGACGCCGCCCGAGCGGCTGGCTGCACGAAGGTCCTCTTCGACGTGATTGTGGGCTCCCCGGCCAACACGTTCTATCAGCGCCTCGGATTCCGACACTGGAGCAACTACATGGAGAAGATCCTGTGACGACCCATGACTACTCTCGATGCTCCGCTCGCCGCGTGATGCTCCGTGACAGTGCAGCCCCGAAACCCAATTCAGAGGATCGACGACGGGCCAGAGGGCGGGTCCAATGAGGGCCGTCGTCTGCACCGCGTACGGCCCCCCGGAGGTTCTCCAGCTTCAGGAGGTCCCCACCCCGACCCCGAAGGGCAACGAAGTCCGGGTAGCCATCCGAACCACCACGGCGCATGTCGGGGATACGAGGGTCCGCGGCTTCCGGGTGCCAACCCTGGCGTGGGTTCCGGCTCGGCTGGCCCTTGGTCTGACCCGACCGCGCAATAGCATCCTGGGGATGGAGCTCGCGGGGACCGTGGACGCCGTCGGCGAGGACGTCACGACATTCAAGGTGGGCGATGAGGTCGTCGGGTTCACTGGCTTTCGATTCGGGGCGTACGCCGAGTACTGCTGCTTCGCCGAAGGCGGCAAGCCCTCCAAGGTGGGCATTCTGGCCGCGAAGCCGAGCAATGTGAGCTTCGAGGATGCGCCGTGCGCTGCAGGCGGAGGTCTGACGGCATTGTTGGTGCTCGAGAAGGCCAACATCCGACCGGGGCAACGCGTCCTGATCTACGGGGCCTCCGGAAGCGTTGGCACCTTTGCGGTGCAGCTCGCGCGGCACTTCGGGGCCACGGTGACTGGCGTCTGTAGCAGTGCCAACGTGCAGTTGGTGCGCTCGTTGGGGGCAGAACACGTCATCGACTACACCCGCGAGGACTATGCGCAATCGGGCGTCGTCTACGACGTCATCTTCGACGCCGTGAGCAAGACGTCGAAGTCCCATGCTCGAAGCTGCCTCGCGCCGTCCGGGACCTACCTCGATGTGGACAAGGCGTCGAACGACATCAGCGTCACGGCGGAGGCCTTCGAGTTCCTACTCGGGCTCATGGATGAGGGTGTCGTGAGGTCGGTCATCGACCGCCGCTACCCCCTCGCCGAGATCGTGGACGCGCATCGCTACGTGGACCAGGGCCACAAGAAGGGGAACGTCGTGATCACCGTCTAGACCACCTGTCTGGTTGCGCTCCAGGAACTCGGAGACGTTGGATGCGGAGATGTTGGGCACAGGGTCCTCCTGGTGGAGTGGGGTGAGAGCCGAGGGGGAAAGGGGGGCTGTCAGCTGGAGAGCGCGACCAGCGAAGGCTCCGTCGGCACCCCGAAGGCCTCGGGGACCGCGTGGGTGCGTGTCCACTCCGGCGCGTCGGCGCAGTCCTGGCCGTCGATGAGGGGCACCCTCTGCTCCCGCTGCCAGCGCTCCGTGTCGAGGGGCTTGGTGAGCAGGATCTTCAGGAACTGGGCCATCGCGCGGAGCAGGTTGCCGACCGAGCGCGCCGCCATCGGGTCCGACGCGGCGTACCGGCGCGTGATCGTGGCGAGGTCCTCGGCGGGGCGGCCGGTGACCTGCTGCACCACGTTCGTGGTTCCCCCGGACTCGAAGCTCCCGCGGCGGTAGTCGCGCATGTAATGCATCACCTGGGACAGCTCGAACGGTGAGTGTCCCAGCGCCCGCATCGCCTTGCTCGCCATGGTCTCGGACGAGTCGACGTAGGTCACCTCCCGGCCGAGCACCTCGCCGAAGACGGCGGCGATCTCCTCGGGCGTCTGGAGCTCGGGTCCCGTCGGCCTGAGGGTCAGGCCCGCGTAGGGGAGGGGATTGCTCAACACGCCTGCCACGACGCGGCCGATGTCCTCGTTGGAGATGAACGCGGTCCGGCCGGTCCCCAGCGGCATCGTCAGCATGCCCATCTGCGCGGCCGTGCCGAGGCCCGACATGAGGTTGTCGGCGAAGAAGCCCACGTTGATCAGGGTGTGGTCCACATCGGGGAGCCAGCTGAGCAGCTGATCGACGAGGAACGTGCGACGGGTGAGCAGGGAGGGATGGCTCTCGCTCGACAGCCACTGGCTCAAGGCCACGACGTGCTCCACGCCGGCGCCAGCGGCCGCGACCGCGAAGTTCATCGCGTAGTCGAGGGAGTTGTTGTTGATCGGCGCGACGAAGTGAGCCCGCTGGACGCCCGTCATGGCGCGGCGCAGGTCTCGAAGGTCGCCCATGTCGCCGACGACCACCTCGGCCCCCGCGTCCCTCAAGGCCTGGGCGCGGTCATCGTCCCTGCGGACCATGGCGCGCGTCCGCACGAGGTGGGAGTGGTGCTCGGTGAGAGCGAGGACGGCGGCGCGGCTGGTCTTGCCGGCGGCGCCAGTGATGAGAACGAGGGGAAGTGACGTCATGGGGGTCTCCGAGGTTGAGAGGCTCTCGCCTCCAGCCCTTCGAACCTACGCCTTTAAACTTTAAAGTCAACAGTTGAGAGTTTAAATCGAGGGACTACCCTGGGGTGGTCTCGAGAGGAGAACTACCCAGATGCCCAAGAAGCGCAGCTATCGCCTTCTCTGTCCCATCGCCCGCGCCCTCGACAAGGTGGGGGACCGCTGGACGTTGCTGATCCTTCGGGACCTCCACGCGGGCCCCGCGAGGTACATGGAGCTCCAGACCGGCCTCACCGGGCTGGCCTCGAACCTGCTCGCGTCTCGCCTGAACCAGCTCCAGGAGGACGGCCTCGTCCGGCAGACGGACGGGCCTCACGGGACGCAGCTGTACGCGCTCACCCCCGAGGGGGAGGCCACCGCGCCGCTCCTCTTCGAGCTGGGGAACTACGGCAGCCGCTTTGCGCCCCCCGAGGATCTGCGGCGGCCGGGAAACCTGCGGACCATCGTCGTCAACCTGAAGGAGTCGCTCCGCCGCTCCGTCGACGCGAACAGCAACGCCCGCGCGGAGCTGGTGGTGGACGAGGAGTTCTTCGCGGTGCGGGTCGACGAGGGGCGGGTGACCGTGCGCTACGGGGCGGACCCCGAGGCCCCCGTCTCCCTCTCGATGGGCTACGAGGCGCTCATCGATACGGTGGACGGTCGCATGCCGTCCGACGAGTTCGCGTCGGAGCACCTCGAGGCGACCCGCGGGACCGCCGAGGACGTGGGGAGCTTCCTGGGGCTGCTGGCGGGCGCGTTCGCCGGGGCCAGGTGAGGCCTTGGGGGAGGGCGGAGTTCATGCCCCCGAGCCTCTTGGCGACTGGCGCTCAGTCCAGCAGCCCGACCCGATGGGCGTACCGAACCAGGTCGGCCACGGACCCTGCTTCGAGCTTGTCCCGAACCCGACTGACCACGGTGCTCACGGTGCTCACCGCGAGGTCGATCTCCGCCGCGGTCTCCGACACCGTCTTGCCACCGATGATGCTCATGAAGACCTGCATCTCTCTCGGGCTCAGCTTCTCGTGGGGGAGGGTGCTCGCGATGCCCCTCGTCTGCTCGATCTCTCGGAGCTTGTCGGTGAGATAGATGCCTCCGCTGGCGACCACCCGGATCGCGCGGATCAGCTCGTCTGGGTCCCCGCTCTTGGGGATGTAGGCGCCGGCCCCTTGCCGGATGAGCGAGGCCGCGAAGGAGTCCTCGGGGTACATCGTGAGGATCACGACCGTCACCCGCGGAGCCTCCATCCGGACCCGCTGGCGCGTTACCTCCGTGAGAATCCAGAAGAGGTAGTGGCCGATGGTGACCCCGCAGAGCACCGTGAACGACACGAACGAGAGCTGGCTGACGAAGTGGGGCTCGGTCCACCCAGCCTCGCCCGCCGTCGTGAGGTAGCCCGCCACCGAGGCGCCGGCTGCGAGCAGGGACAAGACGATGCGCCGACCGATGGGCACGGCGAGGGCGAAGAGGGCTGGGGCGGCGAGGAAGGTCCACGGCAGCGACGTGGGGGAAGGCGACCGCCCGAGAATGGCCCCCATTGTGGCGAGGAGGAGCACCAGGCCCACCATCTTCCCGACGCTGGGGGCCCGGGCCTGAAGCTCGACCTCGAC
>JAGSHC010000269.1 GCA_023954745.1 Deltaproteobacteria bacterium
ACACTCGGGGGCTGCGGCGCACCCTAGGGCCGTTGACCCTGGATACGCGTCAACAACCGAGGGCTGCCCCGCAGCCTAGGGCCGTTGACCCTGGATACGCGTCAACACTCGGGGGCTGCCCCGCACCCTCGGGCCGTTGACCCTGGATACGCGTCAACAACCGGGGGCTGCGGCGCACTGGCATCCTCGGGGAATGAGTCAGCTCTTTCACATCGTGGCGCGGGACCAGTGGGGCCCTGCAAAGGCAAGCGGGACCTACGCTCCACCTTCATTGGAGTCCGAGGGCTTCATCCACCTTTCGGCGCGCCATCAGGTCGCCGGCACCGCAGCGCGCTTCTATGCGGGCGTGCCGGGGCTGGTGCTGCTCGAAGTCGACGAGGCGGCGTTGGGGGACAAGCTCGTGTGGGAAGAGGGCGAGCCGGGGGTGCAGTTCCCGCACCTCTATCGGGCGCTGAGGGCCGCCGAAGTGTTGGCGGTGCATGAGCTGGAGGCGTGGCTCGCGGGCTGAGAGCGGGCCTGGATCATCGCCGGCGAAAGCGCACGCCGAGATCCACGGCCGCGGCGTGCTCAGCCGGTAGGTCAGCGGGCGCCCTCCTCCAACAACCTCGTGGCCCACTCCGCTTTGTCGGGGTGCGCCTCGAGCCATGGGGCCAGCGCCTTGCTCGCCGCGCGGCTGCCGTGGCGGGCGAGCCCCTCGGCGGCGGCGAGAGCAAGACCCGCATCGTCGCCGTTGAGGATGGGCACGAGGACCTCCACGGCGTCCTTGTGCCCCGTCGCGCCCAGCACGCGGGTGACCGCCTCGCGCACCACCGCGTCGAGCCCAGTGTCCTCCACCGCGTCGAACAAACCGCGGGCGATCCCCACCCCATCCGTTCGCGACGCAACAGCCAGCAGCGCCGTCTCCGAGCTCCGGCGCAGGCCCAGGTGCTCGGTCAGCAACCCCGGAGTCAGGGACCCGGCGACCTCGGCGCCACCGAATGCCCCCGCCGCCCGCGCCGCCGCTGCCCGGACGTCCGCGTGAGTCTCCTTCTGGAGAGCGACCGCAGCGTCCGTCGCGATGCGCAGCGCCTCCTCCGGCGCGAGGGTGAGGTCCGAGACGGCCGACAATCGGTAGCGGGCGTGCCATGCGGCCTCGCGGACGCGCCACGAAGCGTGTCCCACGAGGGCGCCCGCCAGCGCCTCCAGCTCCGCGGCCAGCAGCGGGCTGGTCCGCGTGAGATTCCCCAGCCACTCCAGGTGATGCCGGGGCGCGTCGGTCTCGATGAGTCGCTCGGCGGAGGCCACCACCGCGCGGACAAGCTGCTCGCGCTCCGCTGGGGCCCGCTGGGGGCTGTGCAGGAGATCGGTGCGACGAGCGAGCAGGCCCCGCTCGTCGTCCCCCGTGACGGTCTCGAGCATCTTGATGACATCTGCCTGGCTGGAGGACCTGGTCATCCTGGCCAGGAGCGCGCCCCGCACAGTGGTGGGTGCGCCCCCCGTGATGACGCCCAGTGAGGGACGCCGAGGGCCTCGCGCCGCATGAGCGTGGCGGGAGAACGCGCCTCCATCGAGGTCGAGCACCGCGCCCACCGCGCTGCGACCCCGCGTGGCGCCCTGGGCCTTGCTCTCGGCCGAGTAGGTGTCCTGCCCGCGACTCTCCACGAGCCAGGCGACGCTTCGGTCTTCCGCCCAGCCCTGGGCCGAGCTCCGCGCGAGGTACTCGTCGACGCCGCTGCGGTCGATGAGCACCGCGACGCCCTGCGCATCCGCGGCGGCCTGGCCGTAGCGCTCCACCAACCAGCGGTCGTCGCCGCTTCCATCACGAGCCACGCCGAGGGCCCGTCCGCGCGACGCGCCCTGGGCCTGCTCCCCTGCCGAGTACACGTCGCCTCCCTCGTCGTCCACGAGCAAGCCGGTCCCCCCGTCCGCGAGCCCGTCCAGTCCTGCTGCGAATCCCTGCCCGCAGCCGGCGTGGCACTCGGGCAGGAGGGCCGCCGGTCGCTCTTCGAAGGCAACGTCACGCTCCTCCCGCACATCGTCGGTGAGCAGGTAGCGGTCGCCGCCCCGCAGGTCGTGGAGAACGCCGATCCCACCGGGCAGAGCTGCCCCCTGGGCCCACCGATCTGCGCGGTAGATGTCGTCGCGGCGGCGGTCCCTGAGAACGCCGAGGCCAGCGACGCCGAAGCCCTCCCCACCTTGGCCCACGTCGTACCGGTCTCGCCCGGCGACATCGAGCCACGCGCCCACCCCGAAGAGACCGGCGCCCGCGGCGAGAGAACCTCCTTCGTGCACGTCGTCCCCGGCGAGGTCGACCCCCGCGCTCACTCCGAACGCTGCGCCTCCCGGCCCCAGCGCACCCGAGCGCCAGACGTCGTCTCCGCCGAGGTCGATCCAGCCTCGCACGGGCATCAGGCCTTCGCCTGCGCTGCTCTTGCCCGTGCGCACGCGCCAGTGGTCGTCGCCGCCGGGGTCCACGAGCAACACCGGGTCCCCCGCGCCGGAGTTCGCGCCCGGGGAGCCAATCCACACCTCGCCGAGCTCGATGCGCCAGATGAGGGGGGATGCCGGCCACGCCCCGTCATCGAGGCCAGCGAGGCTCTGGGCGGCCGTGTCCACCGACTGGAGCCATGCTCTCGCCGTACCGAGCAGGGCAGCCTTGTTGACGGACTCCCACGCGCTCACGACGTCCGCCGCCGCGCCGTCATCGAAGGTCACCTGGCCCAGGAGCCGCTCGGCCTCCGCCGCCAGCGCAGGCCGCGCGTCGGGGTCGACCTCCTTCAGGGCGAGGTCCATGCCGCAGGCCGCACGCGCGGCTGCGTCCGCCAGTCCTCCGAGGATGCGGTCCAGCTCGGGGTTCAAGCGCTGGGCGAGGTCGTTGCGCTCCCGCTTCGACCAGCGGTTCCCCTGGGCCTCCGACGCCGCGATGTGCTGAGTCGACAGCGGGGTCCCACCCTGGCCTGGCGCGCAGTCGGGAGTCTTCGGGGTCACTCCCCAGGCCTCCGCAGCCACTCCGAGGACGCCGTCCCAGTGCGCGTCGGGCGTCGCCGCGGCGTCGAGCGCCACGGTCGAGGTGAGGCGATGCGCCAGCTCCGGCGCCGCCAGCGGGTCAGAGAGGGAGTCGGCCAACCAGGAGTGCAGCCCGTCGATGTCTCGGTCCGCCGAGCTCAAGTCCCCCAACGTCGCGCCCTGGAGACGCAGGGAGTCCTGCAGTTGCGCTCGCGCGGAGGCGTCCAGGAGCTGGGGGCCCTCGGCGGCAGAAGCGAGAGGGAGGAGCAGGGGCAGCAGGGTCAGGCAGCGCATGGCGCGCATGCTACGTCGGCGGGCGCACCCGGGCCTCGACCCACTGCATCCGGGCGCTCAGTCCGTCGATGGCCGGCATCTCGAGCAGGCGGCCGGGCTCGACCTCCCGCCGGAGCAGTCCCTCGACGGTGGCCTGGTAGTGGCGCTGACGCCATCGGTTGGGGCTTCGCACTCCGTCAGCGACGAGGGGAAGCACGCCCCACGGCAGCAACACGACGGCGTCGTACGCGAGCGCCTGCTCCACGGCGGCCCGCATCACTTGCTCCGTGACCGCCTCGTCGTCCACGAACCGGTAGACGAGCCAGAAGGCGGCGTAGTCCAGGGCGCTGCGGTCGGAGACGAAGCCGCCATGGGTGCGGATGGCCTCTTGCTCCCGCTGCGATTGCTCGTCGCGCAGGTCGAGGTTGAGCTGCCGGAACTCTTCGGGGGTGAGACTGTGCAAGTCGAGCCCCGCCTCCAGCCTCCGTCGCATGCCCTCGTCGAGGTACGGGACCCCCCAACGCTCGGCCAAGGCCCGGGCGAGAGTCGTCTTTCCGGTCCCCGCGCTCCCCGACAGCGCAAGGCGAGGGGGGCGGTCGAGACGACGCGCAGGCGACTGCGAGGGAGTGGCGACTCCGGTGCGCGGGCGCGCTGCGTCGGTGCGCTCTCCCATCGTCGCGCACGTGGCGCCGGCCTCCGCGAGGAGGAAGTGGGTGTGCGAGCCGTGGGTCGGCGCGAAGCGCAGCGCGTCGCCGAGGGGCACCCCGAGGAAGTGGCACGCGAAGGACCGAATCACGCCGACGTGGGTCACCACGAACCAGCGGCGGCCTCGCAGCTCGGGCTCTCGGAGGCGCCACCACTCCGCCACGCGGGCGCCGAGGTCCGCAAAGGACTCTCCCCCGTCCGGGGCGGTGTTCAAGTAGTCGCTCCAGTAGTCGTTGATGGCGGTGCCGTAGCGGTGCTGGAGGTCCTCCCACGCCTGGTTCTCCCAGGCGCCCATGTGCTGCTCGCGCAGTCGTGGATCCAGCTCGAGCGGGACGCCCAGTGCCTCGGCCAGGGGCTCCGCGAGGGCGCGACAGCGTCCAAGGTCCGACGAGATGACCCCTGCAGGCAGGGGGAGCCGGGTGGTGGCGAACTCGACCGCGGCCCCATTCGTGACCCGCCCCTTCTCGGAGAGGTGCAGGTCCGTGTGGCCGTACGCGCGTCGCCGACCGCCCACGTCCACCTTCCCGTGGCGGAACAGGTGCAGCTCCGTCACCTCGGGCGACACCATGGCCGCAGAGGTGACGCGGTCGTAGGAGGTGGGCTGGCTCACAGGCTCACCGGGTGATGGGCAGGCCGCCGCTCGCCACGTGGGCCCGATAGAGGCGATTGCCGGAGGCCTGGTGGTGCGCGATCTGCGGGTCGGAGTAGCGGTGCTCCGCGCCCACAGGGCAGGCGAGCCGCGACGCGCAACGCGTGGCACAAGGCGAGGGCGCCAGACGTTGGGTGAAGCAGGTGTCGATCAGCAGCCCGCCGGGCTCCACGGCCTGGCCCAGACACTCGGTGACGCAGGGCGTGTCCCGGCACTCCTCGCAGGGGGAGGGCGCCGCGATGACGCCTCGCTCGGGCAAGGACGTGTCGAGGAGGAGGGCTCCCCGGTACCCCACCCAGAGGCCGTGCTCGGGGTGCATGCCGAGACCCAGTGGAGTGGGGTGCGCCCACCCCGCCGCCCGGCCGAGAGCGACGACGTCCACCGGAGCCCGAGACGGAAAGACGAACACGCCACGACAGGGCAGCGAGTCCCGCAGAGAGGCGAGGCGGGTGCCGCACCAGGAGTCCACGGGGTCGGGTCGCTCGAGCCAGTTCGCGGCGGTCAAGGCGTCCCAGAGCGCGGAGCCCGTGGAGCCAAAGAGCAGGAGGGTCGGCCACGAGGCGACGTCGAGCCCCTCGAGCACGTGGGTCACCCGGCGGGAGTGCATCACCGCCTGCACGTTCAGCCCGGCGGCCGCGACGCGCTGCAGCGCCTCGTGGATGGCTTCGATGTCGCTCACTCGGGGCCGAACGCCTGTACGACTTCGAGGTAGTGGTGCCCGACGCGGTCCCACATGACTTCGCCCATGCCGTGCATGGCCATCATGTCGTTGCGGGCGGAGGGTCGAGCCGACGCAATCTCGCGGAGCAGCTTGTTCCCGCCCATGGTGTAGGGCGGCACGTTCTCGGACTTCGCGAGGACGAGCCGGGCCTCCCGCAGCTTCTCGTACAGCGCGAGGTCTTCGCGTCCCAGCACGTCGGCCGCGTTGGGGGCGATGCGCGCCTTGCCCTTGGTCCGGCGACTGAGACCGCCGAGCTTGGGGAGGATCATGCAGAAGTCGGGCTCCTTCTGGCGCATGACGCGGGCGCCCAGCTCGCTCATGTTGAGGACGCGATACCGCACGTCACGGCCCTTGATCTGCCGACTCACCTCGGTCTCCACGAGGCAGCCTCCGAGCACCAGGGCGCGCAGGAGCGAGACGAGGTCATCCCGGGTGTAGGGCTTGAGGATCCCGAAGGTGCTCAGCTTGTCGAAGCCGTTCATCTTGATGGCGTCGGAGCTGCTGCCCTTGAGCACCTTGATGACCTGCGTCGCCGAGTGCCCGTTGCCCATGCGCGCCACGCAGGCCAGGGCCTTGCGCACCAGCGTCTCCGAGTCACCCACCAGGGGCTCGGCGACGGTGGGGTCTCCTCCGCCTCCCCGGTGGCAGACGTCGCAGGTGCCGCACCTGTCGTAGGTGGCGGACTCGCCGAAGTAGTCGAGGATGGCTCGTCGTCGGCACCAATCACGCTCGGCGAACTCGACCATCTTGTCGAGCTTCGAGAGGGCGTGCTCCCGGCGGTTGCGCAGGTGCTGGAAGTTCATCTCCAGCGGGCCCTTGCGAGTCAGTCGCGCTCCGGATGCGCGGTCGCCCGTGGACACCGTGATGAGGCCCTTGTCCTCGAGGGACCGAAGGGCCGTGGAGAGGCGGTTCCGCTCCACGCCGAGCTCCCGCGCCAGGGTGGGCAGGTGGACGGGGATCGCGTCGGGGAGGGTGGGCTCCACGGGGACGACATCCGGTCGATCGGCGAACTCGACGCCCGGCATGAACTCGTCGGTGCGCGGCGGCGGCGCGTCGTAGCCACCAAAGCCCGAGGAGAGCGGGTGACCACCACGGCGCCGCAGCGTCCCCAGAGCCGCCCACACCTCCTTGGGCAGGCCCGAGCGGCGAGGCGCGTCGTTGGCGAGCACTTGCGGGGCGCCGAACCGCAGCTCGGAGAGGTTCTCGCGGACCGGAAGGCGCCGGAGCCAGCCCTCCCGCTCCAGGATGATCATGGAGGCCCCGACCATGCGCTCGTTGGCGCCGCCGCCGAGGTCCTCGGCCACCGACTTGTGCGAGCGGAACACGGGGTTGATGCCCTGCTGCTCGAGCACCTCCCAGGTAGCCCGCACCACGCTCTCGGGCGGATGCGTCGTGTCGATGAAGAACTCCTGGATGCCTCGGTCACCGCGCTTGTAGAGCAGGGCGATGTCGGCCGGCCGGCCGTCGCGACCGGCGCGGCCGATCTCCTGGTACCAGGCCTCCAGGGTCTTCGGGATCTCGTAGTGCACGACGCCGCGCAGGTCGTCCTTGTCGATGCCCATCCCGAAGGCGTTCGTCGCCACGACGATGGGGACCTTCCCCTGCATGAAGCGGTTCTGGACGCGGGTGCGCTCGTCCGGCGGCATGCCCGCGTGGTAGCGGGCGGTGCGCTCCCCGGCGCGGGCGAGCTTGTCGGAGATGCGCTCTACGGACTTGCGCGTGGCGGCGTAGATGATGACCGGGCGCTTCATCTTCGCGAGGGTCTTGGAGAGCTGCTCGTCCTTGGCGGAGCGGGTGTGGTTCTCCTCCACGACCATGCGCAGGTTCGTGCGGTCGAAGCCGGTGACGAACACGCCAGGGTTCGGCAGGTCCAACGCGCGCAGGATGTCGTCGCGCACCTGGGGCGTCGCAGTGGCGGTGAGGGCCACAGTGGGCGGGTCGCCGAGGTCGTGTCTGACCTGGCCGAGCCGGGCGTAGTCGGGGCGGAAGTCGTGCCCCCACTGGGAGATGCAGTGCGCCTCATCCACCACGAACAGAGCGAGCTTCGCCTGCCGCAGGCGACGGACGACGTTGCCGGACCGGAAGCGCTCGGGGGCGACGTAGAGCATCTGGTAGGTGCCGTCGATGGCGGCCTGCAGCCGACGCTCGCGCTCGTTCTGGTCGATGCTGCTGTTGATGAAGGTGACCGCGATGTTCCGCTCGAGGAGCGCGTCCACCTGGTCCTTCATCAGGGCGATGAGCGGGCTGACGATGATGGCCAGCCCTTCGCGATGCAGCGCGGGCAGCTGGTAGCAGAGCGACTTGCCGGCGCCCGTGGGCATGATCACCAGGGCGTCGTCCCCGCCGGCGATGTGGCGGATGACCGGCTCCTGGCCGGGGCGGAACGCGGTGTGACCGAAGCGCTCCTCGAGCAGCTTCTTCAGGGACTGGCCGTCGGGCTGGGGAGCGTTCACGGCCCGAAGCTAGCAGCCGTTTTGGGGTCGAGCGCCAAAGTGTGTCACTCGAGGCGACGATGATCTTGGGGCCCAAAAGCGCAGTGGTTCCGGGCGCCTCGAAACGGGTACGTGCGTGCCCGATTTTTTCCTTTGACCAGACCTCGAACAGGACTACGGTGAGGACATCAGGGACGCCCTGAAACCCAACAACTAGAACCGCTTTCGCGGGTTTGAAGGGGCACGACTGTGGGTCGTGCGTGGAGGGCGAGCTGTGTCTGGTGCGCGAGGACGCGCGCCTGGAAAGCGAGGAGGTTTGCCATGGAGACTCCACACATTCTGCTGTGCCCCTATTGCGGGCAACCCACGACGGTCTTCGTCGACACCTGGGCGGGCAATCAGGACCTGACCGAGGAGTGCAACGCCTGCTGCAGCGCGATGTTCGTACACATCAAGGTGAGCGAATACAGCGTGCAAGAGGTCCGCGCGGAGATGGAAGGGCGCTAGCTCGAATCTGCACGAGCCCGCTCCACGCACCGCGCGAAGCGCGAAGCGCGGCGCGGTGCCACCGGGGACGGACGACCCGACGCCGCCTTGCGAGCGACCTGGGCCAGTTCGTCGGTGAGCCAGAGGCCCACCACTCGTTGACCCTACATCTGCGTCAACAGCCCCAGGCTGCGCCGCACCCACCACTCGTTGACCCCGCATCTGCGTCAACAGCCCCAGGCTGCGCCGCACCCAC
>JAGSHC010000422.1 GCA_023954745.1 Deltaproteobacteria bacterium
CGTGCTCGGGAGCGATGGGGGTCGACTGGATACTCCGAAGGAGGGGTCCGGATCAATGCTGGCGGCGGAACAGGCGCCGGGCGTCAACGGCCGGTGACCTACGTTCGACCGCCGAAGAGCCGGTGGTCGCGGTATCCCTCGGCGAGCATGGAGGCGACGGTGTCCCGAACCTGGGTGTGGAGCGCCTGCACGACGCGTGGGTCCTCGGCGGCCTCGGGCGGATGCTCCACGGGAATGGGGAGCCCGATGTGCGCGGTCCACTTCGTAGGGATGGGGACCGGCGTGAGCCCGATCCCCAGGGGAGGGATCAGCGGCCAGCGGACGCCGAGCAGACGCTTGCCCCAGTCCAGGGCGTGAAAGGGCAGCCACATGGTCTCGGCGGCCCCGATGGTGACAGCGGGGATGATCGGCACCTGGGCGCGCAGGGCGACCTTGATGAAGCCGGTGTGGCCGTCCCAGGTGAGGTCGTGGCGTCGGTGGACGGGCTGCCAGGCTTCGCGGGCGCCGCCGGGCATGACGAAGCAGAGCCTGCCCTCCCGCAGGATCTTCATGGCGTTCTCCCGTCGGCCGTCGACGGCGCCGAGCCGGGTGAGCAGGTCGCCGAGGACGGGGAACTCCATCAACTGGTGATCGCCCAGGGCGCGGACGAACCGCCCCCGGTGCCTGAGGATCTGCGCGCCAAGGACGAGGCCGTCGATGGTGACGGCGGTGTGGGGGGTGACGATGAGCGCGCCGCCTACCTCGGGGATGTGCTCGGTGCCGCGGACTTCGTAGCGGTGATAGCCGGCTACGCGATCCATGAGGCGCATGGCGCGCGAGACCACCACCCGATCCGCCTCGGGGATGTGCTCCAACCAGGACTCGTCGCCCGCCGGGACGAGCCGGCGGGCCAATCGACGCAAGCGACCCATGGGTACATCCTGCCGGATGGAGGGGGGGATGGTTGGGGCCGGGAGAGGACGCCTCTTACCGGACGTAGACCTGGAGGTGGTTCGCGCCGGTCCCGGAGGCTCCCGTGTTGAGCCCGGTCGCGCCGCCGAAGCCGTTGTTCGAGTACTCGGTCGTCGTACCGGCCGCGGGGCACTGTGCGCACGGGAAGCTCGGGCCGAGACCCACCGAACTCGGGTCGTCGAAGGGGCACCCGTCGTTGTTGCCCCAGCTCCACACCGGGCCATACGTGCCGTTGTTGTACGAGCCGGAGAAGCTGCCGCACGTGGCGAGACTGACGTCGTGATCGCCCAGGTTGAAGTACAGGTCCGTGTCGCAGAGCCCGCCCGTCTGGGTGAGGGTGCCGCCGGTCTGGGGGTAGCCGTTGCCCGCGAGCGCGTAGTCGCAGTTCGGCGACGGGACCGAGTCGATGAACAAGCCCAGGTCGAGGCTCGTGTCGCTGACGGCTTCGTACTCCGCGGTCACGCCCGAGGGCTGGTGCACGAACAGCAGATCGGTGAAGCCGAGGTCGTGCTGGGCCGCAGACTTGTAGTCGAAGTCGGTGTCGTCGACCGTGCCCACCAGCGTGGTGTCGGTGCTCATGAGCAGGCGGTCGGCCCAGGTGTACGTGTCGAAACCGTCATCGCTGCTCGTCATGGTCAGGGTCCAGCCGCCGCCCTCGGTGGTCATGTCGCACCAGGCCTCGTAGGGCGTGCCCGAGGAGAGGGGATCGATCCAGTAGATGCCGTCCGCCGGCGTGCCCTGTCCCTGGAGGATCCCGTTGCAGGAGAGGGCGGCGCAGGAGTTGCCCGAGCCCACCGTCGACGAGCCGAAGTGCAGCTCCCAGCCGTCGAGGGTGCCGGTGTCGAACGTGGCGTCGTCGACCACGGTGAGGGTCCACGTGCCGGTGGGGACTTCGCCATCGAAGGCGGAGAGCGGGCTCTGGGGTGACCAGCGTCCCGTGAACGGGCCAGCTCCCCCAGACACCGAGGAGGCGGCCTCGTCGTCGAGAAGCGTCCCCACCAGGTCGTCGTCAGCGCCGCCCACATCATCCATCAGCAGGACGCTCGTCCCCAGCGGGGACGTGAGCGTGATCTCCAGGTCCCCGACGAAGGTGTGGGTGACATCGAGCAGCAGGTCCAGGTCCGTGATGGGCTCCGTCTCGGTGGAGACGGCGGTGACCGCGATGCCCACGGGGTCGTCGTCGGGGATGGCGGTGCCTCCTCCGCCACCCAGGAGGACCGGGATGAAGTCGGCGCCGTTGTCGGCGTCTCCATCGCAGTCGTTGTCCCCCCCATCGCAGACCTCCGGGTTCGCGGGGAAGTTGGCGCTGTCGTCGTCGTCGCAGTCCGCGCAGGCCAAGGCCCCGTCGAGGTCGACATCGGCGTCCCCATCGGTCGTGAGCTCGAGGGCCCAGGCCTGGAGCGTGCCGTCGTCGAGGGGCGCATAGATGTCGTCGACGATGAAGGTCCAGACCCCGCCCGCGGACTCGCCGTCGAACGCGCTGAGCAGCGCCTCGGGCTGGTAGCTCCCAGCGAAGGGAGCCGAGCCGCTCGTCACCGGAGTCGTTGCCTCGTCGTCGAAGACGGTGCCGCTGTAGTCGTTCCCGGCGCCGCCGTTGTCGGAGGTGAGCAGCACGCTGGTTCCAGCCGGGGAGACGATGACCGCCGAGATGTCCTGCACGTAGTTGTGGTCGACGGAGAACTGGACGTTCAGGTCGGTGATCAGGCCGTCCTCGGCCACGAAGAGCTCGACCTCCACCGGGGTGATGCCGTCGACGAGCAGCCCTGCACCGCCGCCGGGGAGGACCGAGAGGAGGTCGTCGTCCACGGCACCGTTGCAGTCGTTGTCCTGGCCGTCGCAGCTCTCTGAATTCCCGGCGTAGTTCAGGGGGTCGGCGTCGTCGCAGTCCCCATCGCACTCGGTCTGCCCGTCGGTGTCGTCGTCGATCTCGTCGGTCGAGAGGTTGCCGTCGCAGTCGTTGTCCTGGCCGTCGCAGATCTCGGTGTTGCCCGGGAAGTTGGCGAGGTCGCCGTCGTCGCAGTCGAGGCATGTGATCACGCCGTCGCTGTCGACGTCGGTGTCCTCGCCGGTGGCGAACGTGGTGGCGTCGCAGTCGTTGTCCTGGTCGTCGCAGATCTCGGCGTTGCCAGGGAAGTTGGCGGCGTCGGTGTCGTCGCAGTCGAGGCAGGTGATGACGCCGTCGCTGTCGACGTCGGTGTCCTCGCCGGTGGCGAACGTGGTGGCGTCGCAGTCGTTGTCCTGGTCGTCGCAGACTTCGGCGTTGCCGGGGAAGTTGGCGGCGTCGGTGTCGTCGCAGTCGAGGCAGGTGATGACGCCGTCGCTGTCGACGTCGGTGTCCTCGCCGGTGGCGAACGTGGTGGC
>JAGSHC010000252.1 GCA_023954745.1 Deltaproteobacteria bacterium
CGCCCTCGCGCTGGTCGCCGGGGGCGTCGGGCATCTCTGGCAACCCGGCGCGGGCAACGCTGCCCTCTGGATGGCCGCGGGCTTTGCCGGGGTGCACGCCCTCTGCGCCTTCGCCTTGATCGCCAGCGAAGGCGCAGTCCGGTGGGCGGTCCGAGGCCTGTCGGTCTGGGCCACGGCGTCCTGCTGCTTCCTCGCTCTCTTCGCCACGGACACCCTCGACTGGGTGGGCCTGTGACCCTGCTCCGCGTACGCCGGGGCCGTAGCCCCAACTGCTCCGCCGTGGGCAGCGTCGTGGGCATCGCCATCGTCTCCGCGATGGTGGGCGCCGCCGTGGTGAACGCCTGGGCCGAGCGCTTCCTCCGCTGGACGGGGGAGGGGACTCCCCCCGAGGGGTCCGGGAGCCCGGGCCCGGGCTCTGACCCTTCCACCCCGCGCCTGCGGCCCGAAGCCTTCGGGGCCATCGTCGCCTGGCCCGAGCCCGCCGCTCTGCTCTACGTCGATCACGAAGGCGCCGCCGATGCCCTGGCGGCCGGCGCCCGTCCCATCGGAGGGCAGCCGTCCCCCGATGGAGCTCTCTCCGCGCCCACGGAGGTCCACCTCGCGGTGAGCGAGCGCTGCCCCGTCGCCTGCACGGGCTGCTACCTCGACGCGGGCCCCGAGCGGGAGCCCACCGACCCCAGCTACGCGTCTCTCCGCGCAGCGCTCCACGAAGCAGCCGCCATGGGGGTCTTCGAGGTGGCCTTCGGCGGAGGCGAGGCGGTGTTGCGGGACGACCTGCTCGATCTGGCGGCCGAGGCGCGCGCCCTCGGGCTCACCCCCAACCTCACCACGTCCGGCTTTGGGGTCACCCCCGAGCGCGCGGCGCGCATGGCGATCCTCTTCGGCCAGGTGAACGTGTCGCTGGACGGTCTGCCGGGTACCTACGAGAAGGTGCGCGGCTGGGACGGAGCCGCCATCGGCCTGAAGGCCCTGGACCTCCTCCGCGACGCGGGTCTCCGCACCGGCGTGAACACCGTGCTCTCCCGCCAGAACTGGGACCACCTGCCGGCCCTGTCGGCGGAGCTGGCCGCTCGCGGGGTCAGCGAGTGGCAGTGGGTGCGCTTCAAGCCCACGGGCCGCGGCGCCGATGCGTACGCCGAGCTCGCTCTGACCCCCGGCCAGGCCGAGCAGATCCTCCCCGTCGCCCTGGAGCTGGAGGCCTCTACGGGCCTCACCCTGCGCACCGACTGCGCTCTGGTCCCGTTCCTCGCCGCCCACGAGCCGCCCCCGGACCTGCTCGAGCGCCTCGGCGTCACCGGCTGTGTCGGTGGCGAGTCCCTCTGGACCCGCAAGGCCGATGGCGCCTGGCGACCATGCTCCTTCGCCGAGGACCCGGAGATGTCGTCCCGCGACGAGGGGGCGATGGCCGACCTCTGGCAGGACTCTCCCACCTTGCAGGACTGGCGCGACTACGCCGAGCACGCGCCGGAGCCGTGCGCCAGCTGCACCTACCGGTCGGTGTGTCGCGGCGGCTGCCGGGTGGTGGCCCGCCACGTGACCGGGGCGCCCTTTTCGCCCGACCCCGAGTGCCCGCGCGTGAGGGCCTCGTGACGGCGGGTACCGATCCACGCGTCGGCCTCGCCGCCCTCCTCTTCGGCCTCGGCGCCAGCATCAGCTACGTCGCCCAGCGCCTCGCGAGCTATCTAGGCGGAGAGGTGCTGGCGAGCACGGTCCTGGCCAGCGAGCACACGCCGTTCTTCTGGCGGGTGGGGCTGGCGGTCTTTCAGGGGCTGATTCTCGCCGTCATCGTGGGGGTGGCCGTCCCCGAGGACGCAGCCCGCCGTTGGCTCTCCCGCCTCACCGCTGCTGTCCTGCCCGTCGTCGCCGTGCTCATCGGCCTCACCTTCGTGGTGCCATGAGCGCGACCCTGTTCGCTCTGGTGGAGCGGGTGCACGGGCACGTGGCCGTGCTTGCCCTGGCGCTGTTGCTGCACCCGGTCATCACCCTGCGCACGCGCCGCCTGCTCACGCCCTGGACCGTCCGCACCTCCGAGCTCGCGGCCCTGCTCCTGAGCGGGGCCTTCGCAGTGGGGTGGTGGCTCTACCCGTCCTATCGCGCCGAGGTGAAGCCCGCCCTGCTGGCGGATCTGCCGCGGGTCGCCGCTTCCTTCGAGACCAAGGAGCACCTGGCGTTCTGCGCCGCCGCCCTCGCCATCGCGGGGGCCGTGGTCCTCCGCCGGGCCGGCGCGAGCTCCGAGGGACGCAAGGCGGCGTGGGCCTTGCTGGTCGGCGCCTGGATCTGCGGCGTGACGACCGGCGCCCTGGGCGTCTTCGTGGCGTCCTTCGCCCAGACGGGCTGGTAGGCCATCTCATGACTATGATCCCGAGCCAGAGTCACGCCCACCTCGTCCTCCTCTCGACGTCAGGATGGCCAGCCGAACATGTGGCCGAGCTCGTCGTGCGGTTGCGTGGCCTGAACGATGTGGTGGAGTTCCTCCGCCTCACTCCCCAGACGGAGGCGCCGCCGATCTGGCCCGCCGACACCGAACCCGCATTACGGACCGTCTCCCTCACCGGCGATCTCCCCATCCTCTGGTCTCGCTCTGCGAAGCAGGTGGTGGCCCGGGGGCGCGCCGCCGTGGACTTCCTCGCCGAGGTCGAGGCCTCGGCGCCGCCGATGGCCCTGCAGGCTGACGACGTCGATGCCCTCGTGGCCCTCGTCCAGACC
Organism: Deltaproteobacteria bacterium; assembly: GCA_023954745.1. Classification (GTDB taxonomy): domain Bacteria; phylum Myxococcota_A; class UBA796; order UBA9615; family UBA9615; genus JAGSHC01. Next base: position 2,707 of record JAGSHC010000252.1, read on the forward strand.
TGCCGCGCCGCCGGCTTCGCCCACTCGCAAGAGGAGTACGAACCCCACTACCTCGAGGCCTTCGCCCGCATCGACCTCCTCGAGGAGCGGGCAGCCACCGCACGGTTCCTGGGGGGTGAGGAGCCCGGCCTCGCTGACTTGTGGCTGTTCGCGGTGCTCCTCCGCTTCGAGGTCGCCTACTACGGCCTCTACAAGGTGAACCGGGGCCGCATTCGCGACCTCCCGGAGCTCGGCGGCCTCTTGCGGGACCTCTACCAAAGGCCCGGGTTCGCGGGCTCGGTGGACTGGACGGCCATCAAGCAGGTGCACTACCTCGAAGACGCTCGCATCAGCCCGAAGCTGCGTCTCCCCCTGGGCATCCCCGATCTGTGGGCCCCCCACGACCGCGCCGCCCGCTTCGCCCGCGCCGAGCTGTTGGACGTAGGCACCCAGGAAGCGACGGGCGGCCTGCGGGCTCGCGGGGAGTGGGTGCGCGGCCAGAGCCACCATCGCCACTGGATCACCGCAGACGGGAGCTCGGGTTTTCCCGCCGAGGCGGGGCGCTACCACCTCTACATCGCCAACAACTGCCCCTGGTGCCATCGCGTGGCGCTCGCCCGGGGCGTGCTCGGACTCGAGGAGGTCATCTCCTGCGACGTGCTGTGGTTTCGCCGCGACCCCGACCGCGGTTGGCAGTTCCGGCCCGATGAGCCGGGCTGCACCCCCGACTCCCTCTACGGGATGAAGCACGTGCGGGAGCTCTACGAGCGGCAGGGGAGCAAGGAGACGTCGGTCCCCATCCTGTTCGACAAGGTGACCGAGACCATCGTCAGCAATGAGTCCGCCGACATCGTGCGCATGCTCGGGCTCGCCTTCGGGGAGTACGCGCGGGAGGGGGCGCCGCCCTTGTATCCCCCGGACCTCGCCGACGAGATCGATGCCCTCAACGCCTGGATCTACACCGACATCAACAACGGGGCCTACAAGGCGGGCTTCACCAACAACCAGCAGGCTCACGAGCTCGCCTACGCGCGCTACTTCTCGGCGATGGAGCGGCTGGACCGACGCCTTCGCGACCGGCGGTTCCTGTGCGGCGAGCGCATGACGGAGGCGGACCTGCGGCTCTTCCCCACCCTGTTTCGCTTCGATCACGTCTACTACACCCGCTTCCGGCTCGATCACCGGCGGCTGCGGGACTATGTGGACCTCTACCGCTGGTTGCGAGAGATGCTCGCGGTGCCGGGGATTGCTGAAGCGAGCAACCTGGACCACTGCCGCAAGGGCTACTTCGGGCGCAACGCCAACCAGGTGGTGCCGCTCGGACCCGACTGGGACTTCAGCGGGTGACCGTGAACTCGTCGATGACGTTGTCGTCGAGGTCCCGCACCACGAAGGTGGCCGTGGGGCCCGTGATGGTTGCGATGATGTAGTGCTCGATGGGGTTGGCCACGGCGCTGTACCAGGGAGTGTCGGTCCCTTCGTACAGCGGTGCGCCGGCGCCGCCGGTGACGATGTAGGTGATGCCATCGTCGTCAGGTGCGTCGCCCGTGATGGGCACCGAGCGCTCGTAGAGGTGGTTGTGGCCGTTGATGACCACGTCGACCCCGTTGGCGTCGTAGATGGGAGACCACGTGTCGCGCAGCGTCTCGTTGCTCGAGTGGTTGGTGCTCGCCGTGTACATGGGCTGGTGGTGCGCCACGAAGGTCCAGGCGGAGTCGTTGTCTGCCAGGTCCGTCTCGAGGAAGTTCGGCTGGAACACCTCGATGTCGTTGTCGCCCGACACCGTGTCGTTCAGGGAGATGAGGTGGAGCGGACCGTAGTCGAGGCTGAACCACTGCTCGTTGCCCGGCAGGCTGAACTGGGCGAAGTAGTGGGTGGCGAGGAACTCGTGGTTGCCGTGGGAGGGCACCAGCACCTTGCTGCGCAGGACGTCGCCCGTGGCCTCGAACCAGCTGTCCCACTCGCTCTGGACCACGCCGAGATCGACCATGTCCCCCGGGAACACGTAGAAGTCGGGGTCGTGGGCTTCCATCAGGGCCACGACGGATGCCCAGGTCGTGTACGCGCCGCGGCTGTCTCCGGCGATCCCGATGGTCACGCTGTCGAAGCTGCCGGGCTCGGCGGGCGTGGTGAACTGCGCCACGCTGGACCAGCCGCCGGCGCCACCTACCCGGTAGCTGTAGGTCGTCCCCGGGGTCAGGTCTCCGCACAACCTGACCTCGTGCACGCGGTAGCCCGCGAAGGCGTCGGTCTTGCCGTAGACGAAGCTGGAGCCTTCGGTCACGTTCCCGAGGTCGTCGCCCACGCCCCACTCCACGGTGCTTGCCAGGGTCTCGGCGTCCGTGCGCCACAGGAATCCGCCGCTGATGTGCGGCTGGCTCGTGGGCCACTGGAGTCGCACCTGGAAGGGGTCGGGGTCGGCGCCGTAGGTCTCGGCGTGAGCCTCGACGGGCTCGGCGGCGAGACCACCGCCCGGTCCGCTGGGGCTGAGGATCTCGTCCGAGCAGGACGGGTCCTCGACGCTGGGGACGGGCGTGGGAGGTTCCTCCTCTTCCACCGTGGGGCAGGCGGTGAGGAGCAGGGCGGCGAGGGAACAGACGATGCGGCGCATGGGGCCTCCGGGAGGGACGGCACAGCATGGCGGGCCGCGCGAGCGCTGGAAAGGGCGTCGCGGAATCGTGGCCGGTCCACCTCGCTGAAACCCTCTGAGATCTAGAAGCCGATCTCCAGATTGCTGCGGACGCGGTAGCTGACGTCCATGCCCGTCGCGGTCTCCTCGAGAATCGCGCCGGCGTCCGTCACGACCTTGAGCTTGTGGCCCTTGATGAAGACTCCGACCGAGCCGAGGATCTCCTGGAGGTCGTTGCCGCTCCCGGCGCGACCGATGTACGCGTAGCGAGCGGCGGGCTCGACGACGCCGCCGAGGATTGCTCCCACCTGAGCCTGGGCGGCCCAGGCGTCGAACACCTGGTCACGCCACAGGTCGCCGTCCTGCTTGCTGGCCAGCCAGAAGCCCCCGGACGCAGAGAACCAGTTCACCCGCCCCATCCAGTCGACGACTCCCCGCACCGCGCCGTCTCCTTCGCGGTCCACGTTCCCGGTCCACTGGGCCGAGGCCCCTACAGCGAAGCCCTTCTTGGTCTTGCCGGGCTCGGACTGGGCGTAGGCGTTCAGGTCACCGAAGATGAAGTCCACCCGGGACACCACCATCGGCTTCGGCTTTCCGGGGACGTTGGTGAACTTCCCGCCGGTGATGCTGCCCTCGCCGGTGGCGAGGTCCACGGCGACTCCGCCCGAGAGCTGGTCCTTCTCGGAGCTGCCGTTGACGAGGGCGATGGCCCAGGCCACCGGCTTTGCCTTCTCGTAGTTGTTGTGGAGCATGACTCCGAGGTCGCGGCCGGCCCGGAAGTACTCCTCGGTGATTCCGCGCTCGACGAACTGCATCTTGCTGCTCGACAGGATGAACTGGCGGTCGAACGGCTTCTTGAACTGCCCCACGTGCAGGTACAGGTGGTCCTTGACGAGACGGAAGTCGGCGGTGACGTCCTTCGGTTCGAACGTGCCCTTCGCGAAGTCGATGTGCAGGACGAGCTCGGCCAGGCCTGACCAGAGGCTGCCCTTCATCTTGATGCGTGCACGCACGACGGAGAACTGACCGCTGTTCTCCCGGCGTCCGTCGGTCCCGGGCTCGTTCTCCCAGACCAGCCGCGCCTGCATCCGACCATTGATCTTCAGCTTGAAGGCCCCATCGGGACTCTCCAGGAAGAACCCACCCTTGTAGTAGAGCTTCGGCGGGGGGAGGGGCTTCGGGGCGTCGGCGGGCGCCTCCGTCGACGCGGGACCCTCCGCCGCAGGAGTCGGCTCGGCGGAGAGCGCGATCCCGGGAAGCAGAAGCAGGGCGAGGAGCAGGGCCATACGGGACATCAGTGGCACTCCAGAGGCGGGAGCGTGACGTGTTTGGAGCGGTTTCGGCCGCACGGTCTTCCTCGTATGTGACGGGAGTGTGACACGTGGGCGACACCTGCTGCGGCGGTGCCTGGAGATGCCTTTGGGAGAAGGGAGTACGCCTCCGGACACACAGCTGACAACACGCTTCACGAATGTGACACCGCTCCGTCACGCCCGGTCGCGAGTCTCTCCCCGTTCACCGGATGCAACACCGCGTCCGGACAACGAGGACTTCATCCATGCTCCGCGACACTCGCTCCTTCTTGCTCCTCGCCCTGCTCGGCATGGCGGTTCCGCTCACCGGATGTCCCGTGGAGGGCGACGACGACGACGCCGTCGGTGACGACGACGACGCCGCGGGTCTCGACTGCGGCCCCGGCCAGGTGGGCGGCGAAGACGCCTTCTGCATCCTGAGCGGCACCATCGTCGAGAACTGGACCATCCCCGCCGGCGTGCCCTACCTGCTTCGCGCGGGCGTCACCATTGGTGACGATACGTCCGAGACGGTCCTGACCATCGAGGCAGGGGCCACCATCTTCGGCGAGTCCGCCACCGACGGCCTGCTCGTCATCGCCCGCAACAGCCGCATCGAGGCCAACGGCACCGCCGCCGCGCCCATCGTCTTCTCCTCCGACAAGGAGGCCGGCTCCCGCGCCCGCGGCGACTGGGGCGGCCTCATCATCAACGGCAACGCCCCCATCAACTCCGCCGACCCCGCCGAGTGCGACAACGAGGACGGCTGGGCGTTCGGTGAGGGCGGCACCGGCTGGTACGGCGGCTGCGACGTCGACGACAACTCCGGCACCCTCAACTACGTGCGCGTCGAGTTCGCCGGCACGCTGGTGAGCCCCGACAACGAGCTCAACGGCGTCGCCTTCCAGGGCGTCGGCGCGGGCACGACGGTCGACTACCTTCAGGTGCACATGAACGCCGACGATGGCGTCGAGTTCTTCGGCGGCACCGTCTCTGCGAAGCACCTGGTCCTGACGGGCATCGGCGACGACTCCCTCGACTGGACCGATGGCTGGCAGGGCAACGCCCAGTTCGTGCTCGCCCAGCAGTACGACGACGCCAGCGACAACGGCATCGAGGCCGACAACAACGGGGACGACCGCCTCGCGGCCCCCCTGAGCGCCCCGCGCCTCGCCAACGTGACCCTCATCGGCGCGCCGAGCAGCGACGCGTCGGATGTCGGCATGCTCCTCCGCGAAGGCACCGCGGCGAACCTGATGAACGTGCTGGTCACGGACTTCAACGACGCCTGCCTCGACATCGACCACGACGAGACCTTCGCCAACGTCGACAGCGGGGACCTCACCCTCGAGTACGCCACCCTCGACTGCAGCACGAACATCTCCCCGGACGATGAGGAGGCTGCCCAGCAGAGCTTCTTCGACGCGGGGACCGGCAACGTCGAGGCCGCCATCGACCTGACCGACTGGGTCCCGACCACCGAGATCGCCGGCGGCGACCCCTCGGCCTGGGACTCCTGGTTCGACGCGGCCACCTACCAGGGAGCCATCGGCTCCGTGGACTGGACCGCCGACTGGACGACCGATGCGACCAACTAGCGCTCTGCTTCTCGGCCTCGTGCTGCTCGCCCTCCCCGCAGCCTCGGTCGCTGGGGAGGGCGACCTGCGTGCGCAGGCCGAGCAGCTCGCCACCCTGCGCGGTGAGGTGGAAGCCCTCGCCGATGAGCTGGCTCTGACCAAGGACACCCTGCGCTCGGACCTGCGGGCGATGCAGTCGGAGTCCACCGACCTCGAGGCGCGGATTCGTCGGGAGGAGCAGCGCCTCGAAGGCCTCAAGCTCGAGACCGAGCGTCTCCAGTCCGAGACCCGCGCCGCCGAGGACGCCAGCTCGGTGCTGGTGCCGGTCCTGCACACCGCCATGGCCGAGCTCGACGCGCGCATCGCGGCGGGGCTTCCCTTCCGGGTCGAGGAGCGACGCGAAGAGGTCAAGACCCTCGAGCAGCAGCTCGATGACGCGCTCCTGCCCCCCTCCACTGTCGCGTCTCGCCTCTGGCAGCTGCTCGAGGACGAGCTCCAGCTGACCCGCGAGAACGGCCTCTATCAGCAGATCGTGCCTCTCGGCGACACCGAGGTCCTGGCCGAGGTGGCTCGCGTCGGCATGGTCTCCCTCTACTACCGGACGGACACCGGCGAGGTGGGGCAGGCGACCCGAACCCGCGCTGGATGGCGCTTCGCTGAGCTGACGGACCCCGTGCAGCAGCAAGTCACCACCGACCTCTTCGTCTCCCTGCGCAAGCAGATCCGCACCGGCTGGTTCGAGCTGGCCCAGCCGTTCCCGGAGGACTCCTGATGCCTCGTCTTCTGCTCAGCCTCACCCTCGGTCTCTCCCTCCTCGCGGTCCCGGCCGTGGCCCAGGAGTCGCCTCTGTCCGAGGCCGCCGAGCCAGCGCCTGCGCCGTCGCAGCCGCCGGCAGGCCCTTCCGCCCTCGAGCGCGCCTACCAGAAGGAGGTCGCGTTCCTCCTCAGCGAGCGTGCCGCGCTGCAGACCCGACTCGACGCCGCCAAGCGCGACGGCGAAGGTCGGGTCGACGCAGCCCGCGCAGAGGTGGAGTCCCTGCAG
>JAGSHC010000187.1 GCA_023954745.1 Deltaproteobacteria bacterium
CTGGGTGATGACGACGACTCGGCGGACGCCGGCACCGGAACCCTGGCGGTGTCCTTCCGCATCGACGAGGACTGGGCCGACGCCATGGACGAGCCCGCCATCGGCTCCTTCCGGGCGACCATCTACTACTCCGACGAGGTCACGGGCCTTGGCCCCGACGACGGCGCCACCGAGCTCGCCGACATCTTCGTGGACGTCGTCGACATGACGGGGGCGGACCGCACCACCGGGGTGCTGCACACCACCGAAGAGCTCCCTGCCACCTGGGTCACCATCCTGGGATTCGTGGACAGCGACGCCAACTCCAGCGAGCCCCACGGCCCCGACGACGGCGACCCCGTGACCCTGCCCAACCAGAACGAGTTCCTCGTGGTCACCGGCGCTGAGACGCCCGCCGAGGTGCTCTTCGACTTCCTCAATCCCTGAGGTCTCCATGCGCGTACTCGCCCTGTCGCTCTCCGCTCTGTTCGCCCTGCCCCTCGCTGGTTGCCCCGCCGAGGGTGGCGAGGACGAGCCCATGGACCTGCGGCGCGACTTCCCGGCGTCGCCCGATGGCGCCTACGTGATCACGAGCCCCGACTACGTGATTCCCGGCGGCACCGAGAAGCAGTTCTGCGTCATCACGACGTACACCGGCCCCGACGTGGGCATCGTGACCTCGTACAGCTTCCAGTCCCAGATGGGCCACCACGCCACCATCTTCGGAACCAACGCGACGGAGCGGGACTTCCCCGACGGCACGTCGTGGGACTGCACCACGCTCGAGTCCCTGGACATGACCTCGCTGGACCCGATCATCATCGGTGGGGTCATCACCGACGACACCGACGGCATCGCGGGGTCCTTCAGCCTCCCCGACGGCATGGCTGCGCCTCTCAAGGACGGCCAGCGCATCATCCTGCAGTCCCACTACGTGAACACGCGGCCCGAGCCGGTGCTCGTGAAGGACCAGAACCAGTTCGAGGTGGTGCCCGAGGCCGAGGTGACGACCTGGAGCGCGCCGCTCATCGCTACGGTGACCGACTTCAGCATCCCGGCGAACACCGAGAGCTACACGCTGGAGTTCGACTGCAACTACGACGACGAGTACGAGCTGCTCTTCATCGGCGGGCACCTGCACGAGTGGGGCAAGTCGTTCAGGACGTCGGTGACGCGCAACGGCGTGACCGAGACGGTGTACGAGGTGGAGGAGTGGGAGCCCGTGATGCGGGACGCGCCGCTCTACAACAACTACGAGCGCGGCGAGTTCGTGCTGGCTCCCGAGGACACCCTCACGACCGAGTGCACCTGGACCAACAACGAGGACGAAGCGCTCGAGTTCCCGGCCGAGATGTGCGTGACCTTCGCGATGGCCTACCCCGCCCGCGTGCCGATCATCTGCGACGCCGACGTCAGCCGGTAGCGAGCCCCTCGGGGTGCCAATTCAGGCGCCTGAGGCGCCCTGCCTGGACATCCAGCGAACGAAGGCGTCGTACTCCTCCGGCGGCGCAGCGGCAGCCACGTCCAGGCGCAGGCGCTCGCCGTGGCGATCCCGCCGGACACCAGCGACCTCGGCCAGGATGCGGAGGTTCACCTCCTGCGTGTCGTCGCCGTTGCTGATCTGCTCTCGCACGACCAGCCGCAGAGTGTCTCCCGTGGAGAGCCGCTCGGGCCCGCAGACGACCTCGATGCTGTGACTGGTCGCGCTCTCGATGGACAGCGGGACTGAGCCCTCCTTCGTCTGCACGATGGCGATGGGGCCAATGTGAGGGAGGTGCCCCGACTCCCCAAGGGTGTCGGTGGGGGCGTTCGTGCGGGCACGGCCGCGCCGGTCCACGCTCCAGGTCTGTCCGACCGCGGGGAGCTGATCCAGCAGACCGAGCTCGACGGCCTCAGCGAGGACGGCGTGAGGAACACCCTCCTGGCTCCCAAAGCCGACCGCCGGGACGGTCTTCACGTCCGTGTGGGCCCGCAGTACCCGGAGGAACATGAGCCCCCCCGTGGCGAGCAGCTGGCGGGCAAGCAACACGACCGAGGGCGGATCCTTCTCGATGAGGATCAGCGCCTGCATCGGATCGGTGGCGAGACGCACGCCATAGCCCTCCTCCATGAGCCGGCGACCGAACTCACGGGCGAGATCGCTGTAGCTGGAGATCACGAGCGCCGTGGCGGGGCTCCGCTCCTCTGGCACGTCGACTTGAGGGATGTAACGCCGGTTCATCAAGGTCTCGCTTCCTGTCGTCACTGAGTGACCCCACAAACGCGCGGTGCCCCCAAACGGTTCGATCGATCACTCCCCATGGAAGAAACCGACCCCTTGGACGCGACCATCGGGACGCGGTGACCCGGATCGCAGTGTCGTGTACGCCCCGTGCAGAAGCTGGCACGCTCTGGGCGCGCGCCGGTCTGCCACGGGCGCCTCCCCGGTCGCGGCTGGGGCACCTCCCTCGACTCCCAGGAGCTCTCATGGCGCGCAAGCGCACCCAATACGAGTGCAGCAACTGCGGTCACCGCACCGCGAAGTGGCTTGGGCGCTGCCCCGACTGCTCGCAGTGGAACACCTTCGTGGAGAAGACCCCGGTCGCGGAGACGTCGGGCAAGGCCGGCGCGCGAGCGAGCGGTGCTCGGGTGGGCGCGCAGGGAGCGAAGGGCCCCAAGCCCGTCACCCAGCTGGGCAGCGAGGCCGACCTCCCTCGCTTGCACTCCGGCATCACCGAGTTCGACCGGATCCTCGGCGGCGGCCTCGTACCGGGGAGCGTCACCCTCATCGGTGGGGAGCCAGGGGTCGGCAAGTCCACCCTCCTGCTCCAGGTGGCGGCGGGGCTCGCCCGGGCCGGGCAGCGCGTTCTCTACGCGTCCGGAGAGGAGTCCGTGGCCCAGGTACGGGACCGGGCCGAGCGCCTCGGTGGCCTGCACGACTTCTTGTATCTCCAGAGCGAGACCCAGCTCGACCGTGTCCTGGACGGGGCCGAGACCATCAAGCCCGGCGTGCTCGTCCTCGATTCGGTGCAGACCGCGTTCGTCTCCGACGTCGGCAGCACGCCGGGCTCCATCAGCCAGGTGCGCGAGGTGGCTTCGCGGCTCGTCCTGCACGCCAAGGCCACGAACCGCGCCGTGCTCCTGGTGGGCCACGTCACGAAGTCCGGTGAGATCGCCGGGCCGCGCACTCTCGAGCACATCGTGGATGCGGTCATCTACTTCGAGGGCAGCGCCAACCCTCCGTTCCGGGTGCTGCGAGGGCAGAAGAACCGGTTCGGGAGCACCGGAGAGCTCGGCCTCTTCGAGATGGCGGCCGATGGACTGCGCGAGGTCCTCGAGCCCTCGGCGGCATTGCTTCAGGACCGCCCCACCGGGCGGCCCGGCACAGTCGTGGCTGCCGCGATGGAAGGAAGCCGCTGCCTGCTCCTCGAGGTGCAGGCCCTGGTGGCGCCTGGCTTCCCAGGCTCGGTCCGTCGCACGGCTCTGGGGGTCGACCAGGGCCGCCTGGCCATGCTCGTGGCGGTGCTGGGCAAGGCCGACTGGGCCCTGCACGACAAAGAGGTCTACGTGAACGTCGTGGGCGGGGTGCGCATCAGCGAGACCGCCGCAGACCTCGCCGTGGCCGCCGCCATCCTCAGCTCCCTCCTGGGACGCGCCCCTGCTCCTGACTGGGTGGTGCTGGGCGAGATCGGCCTCACCGGAGAGCTTCGCTCCGTGCCGCGCCTCGAGCACCGCCTCGCCGAAGCGGCCCGCCACGGCTTCAAGCGAGCGCTCGTGCCCCCCGCCCCCCGCCAGTTCGAGGCCCCCAAGGGCATCGAACTCTGCGAAGCCCGCACCATCGAGGAGGCGATGGGGGTTCTGTTCCGCTGATGGGTCGCCTGCATCGACAACCGATGCACCCGGAACTACGTCCCCCGCGGTCTCTAGAAGGTCCTGAAGGGCGACTGAGGACGTCCTCCCTCCCCCGACGCCCCCCGCGGTAAGATGGAGGGGACGGTTGCCCGGGAGGGGCGGTGGCGGCCGATCAGAGCGATGCCTGGAATGCATCGCATCGGAGTGCTCTTGATCCGTTCGCTCGTGCCCGCGGCAGTTCTCTGCCTCCTCGTCCTGCTCCTCCCTCGCTTCGCGGCGGCCCAGTGCCCGGGTTCGGTGACTCCCATCGCCGACCTGACGTGCAGCTCGGTCATCAGCGGCCAGGTCACCAGCGGTGTCGGCTATCTCGGGGGCCTCTGCCCCCCGAACGCCACGGACTGCTACCAGTGCGGTACCCCGAACAACCCGCTCTCCCAGACCGGGCCCGAGCACGTCTACAGCTTCAACTGCCAGCAGTCCGGCTCCGTGCAGATGGAGATCTCGGGGATGAACTGCGACCTCGACATCTACGTGCTGGACAACAGCTGCGACCCGTACTCCGGGTGCGTCGAGGGGAGCACCGTCGCCTTCTCGGCCAACGACTCCGTCACGTTCACCTGCACGGCCGGCCAGACCTACTACATCGTCGTCGAGGGCTACGGCTACACGGTCAACGGCCCGAGCGCGTGCAGCGGGAACAACAAGGGAAACTACGACCTGTCGTTCGATGTGTCCCAATCGACCGGTTGCGCTGAGGACTGCGGCGACGGCCTCGACAACGACCTCGACGGCGACATCGACTGCGCCGACACCGACTGCGCCGGCGATCCTCTCTGCGGCTGCGACGACGACGGGGACGGCTACGACGAGATGGGCGGGAGCTGCGGCGGCACCGACTGCGACGACACCGACGCCGCCGTGTCTCCCGGTGCCCCGGAGCTGTGCAACGGGATCGACGACGACTGCGACACCCTCATCGACGAAGGCTTCGACCTCGACGGAGACGGGGTACGCACCTGCGATGGTGACTGCGACGACAGCGACGCGACGGCCTACCCCGGCGCAACCGAGATCTGCGACGGCGACGACGAGGACTGCGACGGGGCCATCGACGAAGGCTTCGACATCGACGGGGACGGCTTCACGTCCTGTGCCGGCGACTGCAACGACGCCAACGCCACCGTGAACCCCGGGGCGACCGAGCTGTGCGACGGAGCCGACAACGACTGCGACGGGACGACCGACGAAGGCTTCGACGCCGACGGCGATGGCTGGACGACCTGCGCCGGCGACTGCAACGACGGAAACCCCAACGTGAACCCGGGGCAACCGGAGCTCTGCAACGGCGTCGACGACGACTGCGACGGCACGGCCGACGAAGGCTTCAACGTGGACGGAGACGGCTTCTCGGTCTGTCAGGGCGACTGCGACGACGGCAACGCCGCAATCAACCCCGGCGCGACGGAGCTGTGCAACGGAGTCGACGACGACTGCGACACCCTCATCGATGAGAGCTTCGACTCCGACGGTGATGGCGTCTCCACCTGCAACGGTGACTGCGACGACGCAGACGCCTCGGTGTTTCCCGGCGCCATCGAGGTGTGTGACGGCGATGACGAGGACTGTGACCTCCTCGTCGACGAGGGCTTCGACGTCGACGGAGACGGAGTCACCACCTGCGCGGGGGACTGCGACGACACCAACGCGACCATCTACACGGGGGCTGTGGAGCTCTGCAACGGCGTGGATGACAACTGCAACGGGCTCATCGACGAGAACGCGGACGCCGACGGCGACGGCTTCACCAACTGTGCCGGCGACTGCGACGACAGCAACGCCTTGATCTTTCCGGGTGCCACCGAGGTCTGCGACGGCGACGACAACGACTGCGACGGAATCGTCGACGAAGGCTTCGACGCCGACGGTGACGGATTCTCCACCTGCACCGGCGACTGTGACGACACCGACGCGGCGATCAACCCCAGCGCCATCGAGATCTGCGACGGCATCGACAACAACTGCGACGGCCACGTCGACCTCGGGTTCGACCTCGACGGGGATGGGTGGACCACCTGCGGTGGCGACTGCGACGACGGCAACATCAACGTCAACCCGGCCGCGACGGAGGTCTGCAACGGCATTGACGACGACTGCGACGGCACCGTGGACAACTCCTTCGACACGGACGGTGACGGGTTCTCCACGTGCGCTGGGGACTGTGACGACACCAACGCGGCGGTGAACCCGGGCGCGACCGAGGTCTGCAACGGCGTCGATGACGACTGCAACGGGCTCGCGGACGAAGGCTTCGACGTGGACGGAGACGGTTGGACCACCTGCGCCGGAGACTGCAACGACGCCAACGGCGCCGTCAGCCCGGGCGCGATCGAGGTCTGCAACGGCGTCGACGACGACTGCGACGGCGTGGTGGACGACGGCTTCGACGCCGATGGGGACGGGGTGGCCACCTGTGCCGGAGACTGCGACGACGGGAACGCGGCCATCTACCCCGGCGCCACCGAGATCTGCAACGGAGTGGACGACGACTGCGACGCGGCGGTGGACGAGGGCTTCGACGGGGACGGCGATGGGGTCACGACCTGCAACGGCGACTGCGACGACACCAACGCGGCGGTGTTCCCCGGAGCGACCGAGCTGTGCAACGGCATCGACGACAACTGCGACGGGCAGATCGACGAGAACGCGGATGTGGATGGGGATGGGTTCACCAACTGCTCCGGCGACTGCGATGACGGGAACGCGGCCATCTACCCCGGAGCGCCGGAGACCTGCAACGGAGTCGACGACGACTGCGACACCCTGATCGACGAAGGGTTCGACGCGGACGGAGACGGGTTCTCGGCCTGCACCAACGACTGCGACGACACCGACGCCACCATCTACCCCGGCGCCCCCGAGGTGCCCTACGACGGGATCGACCAGGACTGCGACGGCCTCGACGACACCGACCTGGACGGCGACGGGTTCGGAGGAGGGCCCGGCGGAGCGGACTGCGACGACACGGACGCCAGCATCTTCCCCGGCGCCACGGAGCTCCCGGACGGGATCGACCAGGACTGCGACGGAACGGTCGATGAGGGCACGGTCCAGTACGACGATGACGGAGACGGCTACACCGAGCTGGGTGGGGACTGCAACGACTTGGACGCAGGCGTCTACCCGTCCGCCACCGAGGTCTGCGACGGAGTGGACCAGGACTGCGACGGCGTCATCGACGAGGGCACCGACTGCTACGACGACGACGGAGACGGCTACACCGAGCTCGCGGGCGACTGCAACGATGGAGACCCCGGCGCGAACCCCGGTCAGGTGGAGATCCCGGGGAACGGCGTCGACGACGACTGCGACGGCAGCACCGACACCGGCGTCTACGACCCAGACCAGGATGGCTACACCGAGACCGGGGGGGACTGCGGCCCCGAGGATCCGGCGACCTACCCGGGCGCGCCCGAGGTGTGCGATGGCGTAGACAACGACTGTGACGGCGAGGTCGACGAGGGCACAGAGTGCTTCGACGATGACGGCGACGGGTTCACCGAAGAGGATGGGGACTGCAACGACGAGGACGACGGGATCTACCCCGACGCCATCGAGACCCCGGACGGCACCGACGAGGACTGCGACGGAGACGTCGACGAGGACACCGACTTCAGCGACGACGATGGTGACGGGCTCTCCGAAGACATGGGCGACTGCGACGACGCCGATCCCGACGTGTTCCCCGGAGCCCCCGAGGCGGACAACGGCGTCGACGACGACTGCGACGGAGACGTGGACGAGGACTTCGCCGACGTCGACTTCGACGGATACACGGTCATCGAGGGCGACTGCGACGACACAAACGGATGGGTGAACCCCGGCATGTCGGAGATGTGCGACCAGATCGACAACGACTGCGACGGAGCCATCGACGAAGGCTGCGACGGCGATGTGTTCCGCGTCCCCGCGCCGCCGGCGGGTTGCCAGTGCGATGCGGACGGGACGGGGCCAGCGGGGGCAGGGGCCTGGTTGCTTCTGTTGTTGCTCGGCGGCGCGCGCCGCCGACGCGAGGGGGTGCAGCGATGAACCGTCTCCTCCTCTTCTGCCTTGCCCTGAGCGTCCTCCCCTCCTGTGAGGCCGACTCCTACGTCGTCGCGGTGGAGAACGAGCTCGTCGTCGCTCCTCCCCTGACGGATGTGGGCGACGTGCCCGTCGGGACCAGCCTCCCCTTCACGATCAGCGCAGACAACATTGACGGAGGCGAGACGTCCATTCGCCAGGTGGATGTCCTGAACTTCGCCGGAGATGCGTTCGCGTACGTGGGGCCGGACGACATCACCGTCCCCCGGGGCGAGGGTGTGGAGCTCCAGCTCACCTACACGCCCCCCGAGCAGGGCTATCACCGCGCCGTCATCACCGTGACCTCCGACGCCCAGACGCCTCAGCTCGAGGTGGAGGTCCGGGGCCGCGGACTGCGCGCGACGGCCACGGTGCTTCCGCCCGCCCTCGACTTCGGTCCGGCCGACATCGACGAGTCCGTCGTCGTGCCGGTGCGGGTGTTCAACTCCGGCGTCGTCGAGATCACCCTGACCGAGGTCATGTCATCCAACACGGTCTTCGAGCGCGACGGCGACCAGCCCTTCGTGGTGCAGCCGGCGGTGGAAGCTCAGCTCCCCCTCGCCTTCACGCCGACGTCCACGGACGCCGAGTTTGGTGAGATCACCCTTCGGTTCGGGGACGTGCTCACCCTGGATCCCGTGGCCGTCCGTGGCAACGACTGCGACACGGGCTTGCCGAGCGCCTACGACCAGGACGGCGACGGCGTCACCACGTGCGCAGGAGACTGCGATGACGGCGACGCCACCGTCTACCCCGGGGCCTCGGAGCTCGTCGATGGGGTCGATCAGGACTGCGACGGCACCGTCGATGAGGGCACGACCGCCTACGACGACGACGGTGATGGCATCAGCGAAGACGACGGCGACTGCAATGACGCCGACGACTCCGTGAGCCCGGATGCGTCAGAGACTCTGGGCAACGGCATCGACGACGACTGCGACGGCACCGTGGACCAGGGGACCACCGACCTCGACTTCGACGGGTACGCGATGCTCGGAGGCGACTGCGATGACGGCAACCCCACGGTCTTCCCCGGGGCCCCCGAGCTCGTGGACGGCGTGGACAACGACTGCGACGGGCAAGTGGACGAGGGCACCACGGCAACAGACGATGATGGCGACGGGGTCACCGAGGCCGGCGGAGACTGCAACGACGCGGACCCGACTGTGGAACCCGGCGCTGTCGAGCTCCCGGACTGGCTGGACAACGACTGCGACGGCGACGTCGATGAGGGGACCGTCAACGCTGACGACGACAACGATGGCTACAGCGAGCAAGGCGGCGACTGCGACGACGGCGACAGCTCCGTCAGCCCGGCGCAGCTCGAGGTCCCGGCCAACGGGGTGGACGACGACTGCGACGGGTCCATCGACTGACGAGCGCGCGAAGGGACGGCGGCGTCCCTTCTCCAACCCTCAGGGAGACAGAGTCTCCTCCGCGCTGGGCGGCTCCTCGATGGGCTCGGGGGAGACCGGCGCCTTCTTTGCTGCGGGCGGCTTCTGCGCCGGAGTCGTCTTTGCCTTCGGTGACTTCGCCGCGGCGCGCTTGCCCCCCTTGCGGCGGTCGTCGGAGTAGTCGAGGTAGCGGGTGCGCAGGCGATCGAACTCCGCCCGCTCGTCGGTCCACCGCTCAGCGATGGTCTTCAGAGGCACGTCGTTCTCGATCTCGTGCCGCAAGTCCTCGGACCCACCGAGAAGGTCGATGGCGATGGGGTTGCTGACGAACTCGTAGGTGTGGGTGCGCCAACGGGCGTGCTGCGGCCAGAGCCTCCAGGCCGACTTGAGCAGGGCCGTCGACACCATCAAGGAGTGGAACGCCACCCGATCCGTCACGTGGATCTGAACCCCGCCGCAGGCCTGTCCGTGGTGCTTCTGGAACGTCGGCAGGAAGACGAGCGGCCGCAGGTGGAAGCCGCCGTAGCCGGCGTCGTGCAGCTCCTCGGTGGTCGCGTCGGCCCAGCGCTGGGGATGGATGTACGGTGCGCCACAGAACTCGAAGGGCCGCGTCTGACCGCGCCCCTCGCTGAGCAACGTGCCCTCGAAGAGGCAGCCGCCGGGGTAGACGACCGCCGTATCCACCGTGGGCATGTTCGGGGAGGGCAGGACCCACGGGAGTCCGGTGTCCTCGAAGTACATGGAGCGCTTCCACCCGGTCATGGGCACCACGGTGACGTCGCACTCGATGCCCTCTTCGGCGCCGAAGAACGCGCTCAGTTCGCCCGCGGTCATCCCATGGCGGTTGGGGAGCCGGTAGCGCCCCACGAAGGAGCGGAAGCCGTCCTGCACGACGTTCCCCTCCACCTGGAGGCCCCCGATGGGATTGGGGCGGTCACACACGACCACCGGCACGCCCACGCGGCCAGCGACCTCCATGGCGTGGGCCATCGTGTAGACGTAGGTGTAGTAGCGCGCGCCGACGTCCTGAATGTCGAACACCAGCACGTCGAGGTTGCTGACCAGCTCGTCCGGCGGCCAGAGGCTCGCCTCGTTTCGACCGTAGAGGCTGTGCAGGGGCAGGCCGGTGATGGAGTCGGTGGTCACTCCGGTGACGATGGCCATGTCCTGAGCGTCTCCTCGAATGCCGTGTTCGGGGCCGAACAACTGCACGAGGTTCACGTCGTCACGCTCCGCCAGAGCGTCGGCGGCGTGCACGAAGTCGGAGGTGATGGAGGAGGCATTGCAGATGAGCCCGACGCGCTTGCCCTGAAGAAGATGGATCTCTTCAGCGAGCAGGCGGTCGAGACCGGTACGAACAGCAGGCTTCGGCATGGTGCGATCCTACAGTTCGTAGCGCGATCCGCGCGCGTGCCGACCCGGATGGGGATCTCCAGTGCCCTTGGGGACCCTCGAATTCAGACCTAGCGTTGAATCGACGATGAGGACCCACTGGCTTTTGCGCCTCTGCGGTCTCCTTGCCGCGAGTCCGGCCCCGGGGCGGTGGTCGCTCCGGGGTCTTCTCGCCTCTGGGCTGCGAGTCGTGCCCCCGTCCGTCAGGGCACGGCCCTCATGGTCCGGCGGCGGATCGTTGTTCCCCCGAGGCCCAGCAGCGTCGTCAGGCTCAGCAGGATCCCCACGGATCGTCCCCACGGGGCAGTGGCTGAGAACCGCATCTCGACCCGTCGGGCTCCGCTCGGGATGTCGGTGGCCAACAGCCAACTGCGCCGCCCCGCCGGTCTCCACGCTCCCCCGTCGACCCGCGCCTCCCAGCCCGGGAAGTAGCCGAAGCTCACCCGGAGCTCGCCCGCCTGCACGCCGTCCGGGAGCGCGATCGTGAGGTGTTCGGGCTTCACGGTGAGCCCCGCTTCGTTTGCCCCCATCCACTCGGCGCCCGTGGGCCTCAGCGACACCATGGGGTCCGGGTTCAGCACCAGCGGCTCGCTCTGCCCGCGCCGGATCCGAAACGACGCCCCGTAGAACTCGCTCTCCTCTTTCGTCGGCGGCTTGCTGCTCCGGCCGTAGCGTCGCCGCAGCTTCGGAGCCATGTACTCGGGGAACGCCCGCCGGCCAAGGGCCAGCTGCCAGTCGTAGTCGCTCGGGGGCAGCCGCGCGCCCTCCACCCGCACCCACCGATCCCGAGGAATGCCCTCCACCGTCACCGGGGCGCTCCGGCGGAACTCCACCAACCCCATGCCCTCGTGGTCGTCGAAGCGCTGGGCCGCCCCCAAGTAGGGAGCCACGTCCATCGCCAGCGCCCCGAGCCCCACCGTCAGCAGGAGCGCGCGCGCCCGACCCGGAGGCGCCCAGTGATCGAGCGCGAGTCCCCCCGCCAGCGCCGCCAACACCGTCGCGGGTGCGTAGAGCCGCCAGGGGAACATGATCCGGCCGATGAGCGGCACACCATCGAGGGCCATGGCAAACGGATGGAGCGCCAGGAGCAGGGCCCCCAGGCCGAGGGCCCCCCAGAGACGCGGGTCCGCCGCCAGATCCCCCTCTTCCCTCCGGGGGCGCGCCAGGGCCAGCCCCAGCAGCGCGAGCAGCCCCCACCCGAAGTACATGGGCATGCCCAGACCTGGATGATCGACGTCGCCGATCTTGCGCCGAATGTCGTAGCGCGGCCACAGCCGGCGGGTCACGGGCTCATCCAGGAGCGCCGCGTAGGGGGAGATGGCCCGCCCGGGGCGGCTGACCGAGCTCACCGCGGTGTGCTGCATCTCCGTGACGACCGGGAGCAGCCACGACGCCGACGCCGACGCCGTGAGGGCTGCGGTGAGGGCGAGCATCGCGAGTCCGCGACGACGTGACACCGTCCCCCCTCGTCGCAGCGACAACGCCAGCCCCACCACCACGCCGCTGAGCACGCTGGCCATGATGAGGGTGAGGAGATGGGTCAGCAGGAGGCCCGCCGCGCAGAGGCCGAGCACCCACTGGGCGGCGCCCCGGTCCCCCCGCGCGACCCGCCACGAAGCAACCACCATCGGCGCCACGAAGGGGAAGGCCATGGTCTCGCCGAGGGCGAGACGGAAGGTCTGGTCCATCAAGTGGTAGGGCGCGAGCATCGCGGCGCCGGCCGCCAGGAGCCCCGCCAACCAGCTCCCGCCCAGCCAGCGCACCGTCAAGAGCAGGGACATGCCAGTGGCCCACTGACCGAGCACCATCAACCAGGCCAGCGCCTGCGTGGGCGAGGCACCGAGGGCCTGGGCGGGCCAGGCGGCCATGTAGGGGAGAGGCGCGTAGAACGGGAGCAGCGGGATCCCCAGCGAGAGATACGGGTTCCAGCGGGGAAACCAGTCGCCGTCGAGGACGCAGCGCCACAGGGACCAGATCGCCCAGGAGTGATGAGGGATGTCGTGGCCGTAGGTGATGCCGGGACGAAGGAAGTCCTGAGCGGCGACCAACGCCAGGGCGAGGACGAGACCGGCCCCGAGCCAACGCCAGGCCCGCTCCCACTCCCGCAGCGCCAGGACGCCGGTGGCCAGCACCACTCCGCCGAGGGCCAC
>JAGSHC010000293.1 GCA_023954745.1 Deltaproteobacteria bacterium
CGACGCCACGGGCGACGACGACGACGCCACGGGAGACGACGACGACGCCACGGGCGATGACGACGACAGCGGCGGCGGTGACGACGACGACAGCGCCGGTGGTGATGACGACGACGCCACGGGCGACGACGACGACGCCACCGGTGATGACGACGACAGCTCGGGCGACGACGACGACTCCTCGGGGCCCTGCGGCATGGGCGACATGACGACCGCCCTCGAGGTGCGGGTCGGCGGCAGCCCCGGCGCCAGCTTCTCCCCCACCGACAACCTCACCTTCGCGGCCATCGTCCACAACCCGTGCCCGTTCGAGGTGACCATCACGTCGATCAGCACCTGCCTCGTCTCGAGCTGGACGGCCACGGACAGCAACGGTCTCGCCACCGGCGCTGGGGTGGCCTGCGGTGACGCGTTCACCGACTTCACTGTCCCCAGCTTCGACTCCATCGAGGAGACCACCTCCATGGGCACGTTCACGGCGGAGACCTACGTCGGCACGGCGGACATCGACGTGCCCGGGCTGCCCGACCCGACCACCGGATTCACCGTGCAGTAGACGCGCGGGGGGCCGTTGTCCCGCGCCAGCGCTCCACTTCCTCGCGGTCGTGGCGCCTCGGGAGCCAACTCAGGGCGTCGTGTCGGCCTCGTCCGGGAGGGCCGCCTGGCGGGCCGCCTCTTCTTCCTCGGGCGTCGGAGGTCGGGCGGGCTCCGCGGTGCGACGGAAGCGGGCGACCATGATCGGGACTCCGAGTCCCACCTTCTTGTGCTCGTAGTTCGTCGGCACGTGGCCCTCGCGGAGCAAGGCGCTGTCTGTGTCCTCCCCGCCGTGCAAGTCCGCGGTGAACGCCACGCGCTCCCACATCTCGCTGCCGAAGACCGACAGTGCGAGAGGGCCGTAGGGCGCGAAGTCGCTCTGCACCTGCACTTCACCGCCGGCGGCCACCCGCGAGGCGAGCAAGGCCCCGAAGGTGGGCTGAAGCAGCCGGTGCTTGTGGTGCCGGTCCTTGGGCCAGGGGTCGGGGTGATTGATGAAGACCTCGCTCAGCTCCGCCTCGGCGAAGTAGGTGTCGAGGTAGCCGAAGCTCTGGTGGATGACCCGGAAGTTGCGGCGCCCGGCGTCCAGCGCCTTCTTGCCCGTCATCCAGACGCGCTTGTAGCGAATCTCGATTCCGATGAAGCCCGCGTCGGGGCGAAGCCCGGTGAGGTCGCGGAAGAAGAACCCGTTTCCGGGCCCGATCTCCAAGACCAGCGGGGCGTCCTCGCTCACGCCGATCTCGGTGCGCCACGCTCCTCGAAAGTCCGATGCCTTCTGTCCTGGGACGACCCACGGCTCCAGCTCGTGAATGCGGTTCACGTAGGGGTTGACCTCGGCTCGGCCCCGGTCGGAGCTGAACTCTTCGCGCAGGCGACCCGGGATGCGGCCGAACTCGGAGTCTTCGATGATCTTGGGCTGGGCATCGGGCATCGGTGGCTGTCCTTCGTCGGTCGGGCGCGCATCGGGGGCGGAGCCGGCATTGGCCTTCCACGTCGATCCGTCGTCGTAGACCTCTTTCTTCCAGATGGGTACTCGGTCCTTGAGGGTGTCGATCCCCCACCGGCACGCGGTGAACGCGGCGTCGCGGTGGGCTGACGCAGCTGTGATGATCACCGCCGCTTCGCCGATCTCGAGGGTGCCGAGGCGGTGGTGCATCGCGATGCCCAGGCCGGGCCAGCGCGCTTCCGCCTCGTCGCACAGCGCGCTCATCTGGGCCCGCGCCATCTCTTCGTAGGCTTCGTACTCCAACCGCTGCACGGCGCGGCCATCAAAGTGGTTCCGCACGGTGCCCACGAAGGTGCAGACACCGCCGCGGCCGGGGCCGGACACCACGGCCTCGAGGTCCGCCGGGACCAGGGGAGCGTGAGTCAGGCGCACGCGGGGGTCTGGCTCGGGCGCATCACCCTGTTCGGGCGCATCCCCACTTCCGCCTCCGAGGGGCGGGATGAAGGCCACCTCGTCTCCGTCCACGAGCGCTTCGTCTGCTTCGACGTACGCCTGATTGACCGCGTACATCACGGGGAGGCGGACCCCGGCGTGGTCGACCAGGTCAGGGAAGAGGCGGGCATAGAGCTGGGAGACGGTCTCGTTCGGCTGAAGCTCGACCGTGGCCTCGTCGGCGCCCGAGCGCTCGCGAAGGACGGCGAAGAAGCGGACGACGACGGACATCGGAGTCTCCAGGGAGGGCGGCCACGGGGCGCGGGAAGGTACAATGCCGCGCCATGAACGTCGACCGCGGCGAGCTCCGCCCCATCCTGCACGCCCTGGTGGCGCTCTGCATCGCCTCCGTGGCGACGTCCTCGCTCGTGGGTTGCCCACGAGACAAGGGAGAGTTGGGCTCGCTCATCGAGGACGCAGACGCCCGCGCGGTGGTGGGGCCTGGCTCCCGGGACCTCGCCGCGCCGGTCGCCGGCAAGGCCAACCGATACGTGAAGCGGGAAGGGCTGCACATCGACATGGTCTACCTCGCCGGCCGCGCGTTGGACGAGGTGGAGCCCGAAGATGTGGCCGACCAGCTCGGGGTCGAGATTTCCCGCGAGGAGCTCCGCGACACCGAGGTCCACATCGTGTTCGACAAGGCTGAGATCTGGGTGCAGGACGGCACGATCTACCGGGTGCGCTCGCAGCTGGCTCACCTCATGGACATCCCCACCGCCCTCGGGGTCTCGGGGTTTCCGCTGTCCCTGGGGACGCCCATCGATGGTGCGCGCGTGCTGCGGTGGAACCGCGCCTGGGGCACCCGCCGCATCGAGCTGACTCGCAGCGAAGAGGATCGGCGGCTCTACTCGCACATCGACGTCTGGGACTTCCTCCCGAGGGAGCGACGTTGACCGACGCATCGGACGTCCGCGACCTCGTCGAACTCGATCCCGATCACCCCGGGTTCAAGGACCCGGAGTATCGGGCGCGACGCGATCTCATCGCGCGTATCGCCCTGGACTACACCGCAGGCGAGGACGTGCCCGTGGCGCCGTACTCCGCTGAGGAGCACGACGTGTGGCGGCAGATCCTGGCGCTGCTTCGGCCTCAGCACGAGGAACACGTCTGCGAGCCCATCCTCGTGATGCAGCGCAAGCTGCCGCTGCCGCGCTACCAGATCCCTCAGCTCGCCTTCGTGAACGAGCGCTTGAGCCCCCGCAGTGGCATGCGGATGGAGCCGGTGATGGGTCTGGTCAAGGTGCGCACCTTCCTGACGCTGCTGGCCCAGGGGATCTTTCCGAGCACCCAGTACATCCGGCACCACAGCCGCCCGCACTACACCCCCGAGCCCGATGTCGTCCACGAGTTGATCGGGCACATGGCGTCGTTGGCGCACCGGGGGATCGCTGAGGCCAACAAGTGCATGGGCCGCGCGGCGCTGGCTGCGTCCGAGACCGAGCTCGCTCGCCTCGAGCACGTCTATTGGTACGTGCTCGAGTTCGGTCTGTGCGAGCAGAACGGCAAGCTCAAGGCAGTCGGTGCTGGCCTGCTGAGCTCGTCAGGGGAGCTCGCAGCCATCGAGGATGGTCCCGAGCTGCGCGGATGGGATCTCGATGTCATCGCCCAGACCCCCTACGACCCCACACGCATGCAGCCGCATCTCTTCGTGGCCCCCTCCTTCGACCGGCTCCTGGGGGATCTGGTGACCTGGGTGGGTCAGGGATCGTGGCGTGACAGTCCGGCTCCGCTGGCGTCGCGGGCTTCCATCGTCTATCCATCCGCGCCTTGACCGAGTATCGACGAGCAGACCGGGTCGCCCGGTCCCTTCAGGACGAGCTGAGTGGACTGATCCGCCGTGAGGTGCGCGATCCGCGCGTGCACGACGTGACGATCACCCGCGTGGACCTGACGAGCGACCTGCGGGAGGCCACGGTGTGGTTCACCCCCCTGGGCGGCATCGGAGACGACGCGCGCGTCAAAGAACTTCAAGCTGGGCTCCGCAAGGCGGCCTCCTTCCTTCAGGGGCGCGCGGGTCGTGCGCTGCGGCTTCGAAACACCCCGCGGCTCACCTTCCGGTACGACACCGGGGTGGAGAACCTGGTGCACATCCACGAGCTGCTGCACGAGATGCCCAAGGATGCGGCTCCCGCCGACGAGGCAACCGAGGACGGGGACGCAGATGGGTAGGCGCCGCCGAGGCTTTCGCTCCGATGACATCCTTCAGGGGGTGCTCCTGGTCGACAAGCCGAGCGGGATGACGTCCCACGACGTGTGCCAGAAGGTTCGCTACACGCTGCGCGTGGGCAAGGTCGGCCACGGCGGCACCCTGGACCCCTTCGCCACCGGGCTGCTGCCCCTCATGATCAACGGCGCCACCCGGCTGATGCCGTACATGCAGACGCAGGACAAGATCTACGAGGCCGTCGTCCGGCTGGGGGTCAGCACCGACACTCTGGATGTGGAGGGCGAGGTCCTGGCGACCGTCGATGCGTCGCACCTCGAAGAAGCTCGCATTCGCGACGTCGTGGCCAGCTTCCTCGGCAAGCAGACCCAGACGATCCCGAAGTACTCCGCCGCCCGCGTCGATGGAAAGCACCTCTACGAGTACGCCCGTGCGGGCGAGGAGGTCGAGCTGCCCACGAAGGAGGTCGAGTTCTTCGCGGTGGACATCTCTGGGATCGAGCGGGGCGAGACCACCATCGACGTCACGATGACTGTGCACTGCAGCGTCGGCACCTACGTGCGCGCCCTGGCCCAGGACATCGGGGACAAGCTCGAGGTCGGAGGCCACCTGCACTCGCTGCGCCGCACGGCTGCTGGGAACCTCAGCATGCAGGGCGCCATTACGCTGGACGCCATCCTCGACCAGGGGAAGGAGTGGCGCGACGCGCGCACGGCTCAGGCCGAGGCAGGGGAGCCGGTTCGCTTCGAAGCGGAACGCAACGCGAACACCTGGCGACCGTTCCTGGGCGACGCGCTCCGGCCGGTGGAGGAGCTGTTGGGCGGCGTGCCTGTCCTCCCCGTCACCGAGCCCATGGTGACCGCGGTCCAGGGCGGCAGCCCCTTGCGTAAGCGGGATGTGGAGTCGCTGCCCGGGTCTGACGAGGTGCGCTTCGTACCGGGAGACCGTCTGGTCTTGCGCCACCCCGACGGGATGCGCAGTGTTGCGCTGGTTCGGGCCACTGTGGCCCGGGACGCCTTCGGACGTCTGCCGGCCGACGCCATCGTGCTGCAAGTGGAGCGCGTACTCCGCTGAGGCGCCCTGCGATGTGCTTGACAAAGGCGGGGACGGTCTCTACCTTCCCGCGCGATCTGGTCGGCACTTCTGCCCGATCAGGACAACCCACCATCTGCAGTGTTCGATACCCGAGCCTTTTCAGGGCCGGCCGGCACACGACGGAGAGAGACATGACCCCCGAGCGCAAGAACGAACTGGTCGCGAAGTTTGCCCAGAGTGAAGGAGACACCGGTTCTCCTGAGATCCAGATCGCCCTCCTCACGGAGCGCATCGTGCATCTGACCGAGCACTTCCGCACCCACCACAAGGACCACGCCAGCCGGCGCGGTCTGCTCAAGCTCGTGGCCCGTCGCCGCGGCCTGCTCGACTACCTCAAGAAGGTCGAGTACCCCCGCTACACCACCATCATCAAGGAACTGGGCATTCGTAAGTAACGAGCCCTGTGCGAAAGCCCGCCTCCCGGCGGGCTTTCGTGTGTTCGGCCCCGACGTTCGGGGCCCCGGGAGCGCGGTTTCGCTCCCGACTGGCGGCGCTCTTCGCAAGAGTGAGGCGCGCCAACCCTCGAGGGGAAACCACCCGACACGGAGCGGTCCTGTGTCGGCGCTCGAGGGATGCACAAACGCATGGCGGTCCACGGATACCCCGAGCTGAGTGCTCGGACCGGACTGCTGAGAACCGCAACAAAAAGGACTGCCAACCATGGCAATGATTAAGAAGTCCATTGAGTTCAATGGACAGACGCTGAGCGTCGAAACTGGTCGCGTCGCCAAGCAGGCGGGCGGCGCTGTGCTCATCTCGATGGGTGAGTCGGTCGTGCTCGTCGCGGCCACGGGTGCGAAGAAGGCCCGCCCGGGCATGGACTTCCTGCCCCTGACCTGCGAGTACCGCCCCAACTCCTTCGCCGCGGGACGCATCCCCGGTGGCTACTTCAAGCGTGAAGGCCGCCCCGGACCGAAGAGCATCCTCGTCGCGCGTCTCATGGACCGCCCGATGCGGCCGCTCTTCCCCAAGAGCTGGCGTGCCGAGATCCAGCTGTTCGCGCAGCCCGTCTCCCACGACATCGAGAACAACACCGACGTGCTCGCCGTGACCGGCGCCAGCTGCGCGGCCCACATCTCCGACATCCCGTTCGACGGCCCCATCGCCGCCGTGCGTGTCGGCCGGGTCGACGGTGAGTTCATCGCCAACCCGACGAAGACCCAGCTCGCAAGCTCGGACTTCAACATGATCGTGGCGGCGACGTCCGAGGCCATCACGATGGTCGAGGGTGGCATGGAGCAGGCGAGCGAAGAGGAGGTCGTCGCGGCCCTCGCGTTCGGCTTCGATTCCTGCCAGCCCCTCATCCAGCTCCAGAAGGACCTGGCTGCGGAGTGCGCCAAGGAGAAGATGCCCGTGCCCGAGGTCGAGGACACCTCGGCCCTCTTCGGTGAGGTCGAGGCTGCCTTCAAGGACGACGTCCTGGGCACCTTCGGCATCAGCGGCAAGCACGAGCGCTCCGCTGCCATCTCGACGGTCAAGAAGGCCGCCGTGGCCAAGTTCGCTGCCGATGGCACCGAGGCTGAGGTCAAGGCGGTCAAGGAGGCCTACGGCAAGCTCGTCAAGACGACGATGCGCAACCGCCTCATCGACACCAACGTCCGCATGGACGGTCGTGGCCCCGCGGACATCCGCGAGATCACGGTCGAGGTGGGTGTCCTCCCCCGCGTGCACGGCTCCGCGCTGTTCACCCGCGGTGAGACGCAGGCCCTCGTGACCACCACGCTCGGTACTCGTCTCGACGAGAAGCGCGTGGACGAGATCGACGAGCAGGGGTGGAGCAAGTTCTTCTTGCACTACAACTTCCCGTCCTACTCGGTCGGTGAGTGCCGCCGCATCATGGGACCCGGTCGTCGCGAGATCGGCCACGGCATGCTCGCGCAGCGCGCCGTGACCCCGGTCGTGCCCGACCACGAGGACTTCAGCTACACGATTCGCGTCGTGTCGGACATCACCGAGTCGAACGGCTCGTCGTCCATGGCTTCGGTCTGCGGTGCCTCCCTGGCGATGATGGACGCGGGCGTGCCCGTGAAGGCGCCCTGCGCC
>JAGSHC010000156.1 GCA_023954745.1 Deltaproteobacteria bacterium
CTGGGTCCGGCGACGACGTGAGCTCGCTGCAGCTCGGTACGAACGCCTCCCGCGGGCAGGCCGGGAGGAGAGCACCAGCGGCGAGGAGGAGGGCGAGGCGGGAGACGATGACGGGGTGGCTCATGGGCCCAGCATCAAGCGAACTGCGTGCCAGGACAATGGGTAATGACGCGCTGGGAGGTTCGGGGAGAGAGCGCGGCGCGCTGGCGCTCAGTCGAGGGGGAAGATGCGGTTCAGCTTCATGGCGAGGGGGATTGAGCCTTCGGCCTTGCCGCGCCCCGTCATGAACATCAGCTTGCCGTTCACCTCCTGGTTCACCATCGCGACGTAGTCAGTGGCATCCATCGTGATGGTCAGGTCCGCGTTGCTCGCCTCGCCGGCGCGCACCGTCAGTTGCTCGCCGGCGATGACCGCGTACCAGCTGCCGCCCTCGGCGCCGGTCAGGGTCCACTGCACCACCGCGTCGGTGCTGGAGGAGGCGTCGCGGTCAAAGCGCTGGCTCAACGTCTCGAAGTAGCTCTGCGGAGTGGGAATCGCGCGGGTGCGGGCGCAGGCGCTGATGCTGCAGGCCGGGCTGGCCTCTGCGGTGGGCGCGGTTCCGAGCAGTCCGGTGATGCTGAGAACGATGGCGAGAATGACGGTGCGAATGTGACCCATGGTGTGCTCCTCCGTGCCCAGAGAGTTTGCAGACCGCGTGCCAAGATCGAGAACCGAGCTGGCAGGCCCTCTTCGGCCGATCCCGGCGCTCCGCCAGGTGTCCGGCCGCTGTCCGGCCGCTGTCCGCAGACACGGTCCGGACACCCGGTACGATGCGTCCATGCACCGTGTCATCTGCGTCCCTCTGGCTCTCCTCTTGTTCACGGGCTGTCCCACATGGGGTGGCGATGACGACGACGACGCCACGTCCGATGACGACGACAGCACGGCCGCCGATGATGACGACGACGACGCGACCTCGGACCCCGCGGCGCCCATCTACGCCGACGAAGAAGCCTGGTTCGCCCTCGCTCCCGGCAACACCTGGCGCTACAGCGAGGTCACCGCAGCCGTGCCGGACCCCATCCAGGATGACCTGCTCGTGACGGTGGTCCGACGGCTTCCGGCCACGGAGCTGGCCGGGGACTTCTCCCCCGAGCTTGCCGCCCTCGAGGTCAGCATCGACAGGGTGTTCGGTGACGACGAGACCCACTGGCTCGGACTCTCGGGCACGGGCACGGTGGTCTGGCTGGGCACCGAGGTGATCTCTGGTTTCGAGACCGAGCTCATCGAGGGAGACGGCGGCGTGATTCTGCGCCGAAGTCTCTCATTGGATGACCTCACGGACGAGGAGTTCGACGCTGCCTGGCTGCTTGCCGATGACGGCCCCACCAGCGTGGACTCGGTCGCCACCGGCGAGGCTCCCTTCCTCTACGCCGCCGGTCCCGCGGAAGGCATCGACTGCCTCGAGACCCAGCTGGAGCGCGGAGGCGCGCCCGTGGGACTCCAGTACTTCAAGCCGGAGTGGGGACTGCTCGGCATGGAGATCGAGTTGGGCTCTGGGGGGCGAAGCTGGGAGATCGAGGCGTGCAGTGTGTGCCCCCCCGAGTCCGGCTTGGCGGCACCCTGAGCGGCGGCTGTTAGGATCCCGGACGCAGAAATGCCCGGAACCGTCCTCGTCGCTGAGCCGAACCCTCAGCTCCGCCTCTCCATCTGCGCTTCGCTTCAGGCGGAGGGCCTCGACGTGCTCTCTGTGGGCTCCTTGTTGGAGCTGCCGAGGGCCTGGGGCCCCGAAGGCCCCGACGTCCTTCTCCTGGCCGGGGAGATGGCTGAGAACCGAGCCCGGGTCCAACTCGACCAGTTCCGGGATCAAGGTTGGCGCGGCGCCCTCGTGCTCGTGGGGCGCCCCCGACACGCGACCCGGGAGCAGCTTTGCCCCGCCCACAGCCTCTCTCGCCCCCTCGTCATGCAGGACCTTCTGCATTGGCTCGAACTGCGCAGTGGACGCGGTCGGGGCGGGGCGCCACCACCTCGGGTCCTCCAACTGGAGGGGTGTGTCGTCGACCTCGGCCACCAGACGGTGACCTCGGCGGAGGGCGTCAAGCGACTCACGACCAAGGAGGCGGACTTCCTCGCCTACCTCGCGGGGAATCCCGGACGCACGGTGAGCCGGGATGAGCTGCTCCTCGAGGTGTGGGGCTACCGGAGCGGGGGGAGCAGCCGCGTCGTGGACAAGATGCTCACGCGTCTGCGGTCCAAGATTGGCGACGACGCATCGAGCCCCAAGCACATCTTCACGGTCTACGGAGGGGGCTATCGCTTCGAGGAGCTCGCCCGAGTCCGTCCGGATGCTCCGGCGGTGACGGTGGACGACTCGACTCTCGCTCGCCTCGCCCGAGGGACCACTCAGCCAGCCCACCCCGCCGTGGGTGTGCCGCCACGCCCGCGGCGTCCCACGACCAACCTCGCTGAGGAGTCCACGTCGTTCGTGGGTCGCGCCGACGACCTCCTGGACCTCACCGACGACATCGTCGGCGGGGCGCGCCTGGTCTCCATCCTCGGACCCGGGGGCGCGGGGAAGACCCGTCTGGCCCTGCGGTTCGGCGAGCTGCATCGCAACGAGCGCGCCCCGGATGGTGGTGTCTGGTTCGTCGACCTCACCGAGGCCCGCCAACTGCCGGATCTCCTCAGCTGTGTGTGCTCCGCGCTGGACCTGGCGCCGGAGCCGGAGGCTGAGCCCACCGCAGCCATCGATTCCCTGGGCGTCGCCCTGGAGGAGATGGGGGAGACCCTCATCATCCTCGACAACCTCGAGCAGCTCGTGGAGGTCGCCGGCGAAGTGATCGACCGCTGGCTTCACATGGCGCCGCTGCTGTCGTTCCTCGTCACCACTCGCGAGCCCTTGAGGCTCGGCTGGGAGCGCAGCTTCGAGATTGAGCCTCTGGCGCTCCGGGACGCCGTGGAGTTGTTCGAGGGGCGCGCGAAGGCTTCGCGCCGGGGGTTCGCCCTCCGCGAGCAAGACCAGCCCCTGGTCGAGGCCATCGTGAACGCCGTCGACCGGCTTCCGCTCGCCATCGAGCTCGCCGCGGCCCGGGTGACGTCCCTGTCGCTGGCCCAGATCGCTGAGCGGCTCCAAGGGCGGATGACCGACGTCCTCCGCTCCTCGCGCCGGGACGTCAGTCCCCGCCAGGCGACCCTCTGGAATGCCGTCGACTGGTCCTGGGAGCTACTGAATCGCTGGGAGCAGGAGGCCCTGTGTCAGTGCGCGGTCTTCCGGGGGGGCTTCTTCCTGCACGCCGCGGAGTCCGTGGTCGACCTGTCGCTCTACCCCGACGCGCCACCGGTGCTCGACGCCGTCGAGGAGCTCGTGCGGAAGTCGTTGCTGCGTCGGACGCGCGCCACGGAGGCGGTGCCGGAGGAGCGCTTCGCCCTGTACGCGCCGATTCGGGACTACGCCGAGCAGCGTCTCGATGAGCGTCCCGAGATCGCGTCCCGAGTCCGCGCCCGCCACCGCGCGTGCACCCTCGCAGTGGGTGCGAACTTGCGCGCCAGGCTCCGCCGAGGCGACCCGGGAGAAGCGCTCCAGCGACTCCTGCTCGAGAAGGACAATCTGCTCGAGGTGCTGCGCCGCGCCGAAGACGACGACGCGCGCTCGGTGGTGGCGGCGGCCCTCTCCCTCGACCCGCTGTACGCAGCACGGGGCCCGGCGTCGGCCCATCGCCAGGTCCTCGATCGCGCGCTGGAGTCCGCCCGCGCCATTGGGCCTGACGACGAAGCCCGCGTGCTCCAGGCCCGGGGCCGCGCGCGCCAGGCCGTCGAGCCGTACTCCTCCGCCGAAGTCGACCTGGTGGCTTCGCTCGCTCTCGCTCGCACCACCAACGACGACGCGCTGCTCGCCGACGTGGCCTGCTCGCTGGGGACGTTGCGGTGCCGGCAAGGCCGTTGGCGTGAGGCCGTCGACTGCTATCGCGAAGCTCTCGTCGGGGCGCGCGCGTTGGCGGACCGCTTCGAGGAGTCCAGGGTCCTTGCCCGCCTCGGCACCGCGTTGCAACAGAGCGGGCGGGTGCGGCAGGCGGCGGCTCGCTATCGGGAGGCCATGCGGCTGCGCGCTCAGCTCGCCGGAGAGGGCACCGCCTTCGCCGATGGCTCTCTCATTCTTCTCGACCTCGGGGCGGGCTCTCTCAGTGGCTCCATGCTGTCCGGCATCAGTCAGGTCAGTCTGCTCGGTCCCCTCGAGGAGGGGGAAGCGCTGGGCGGTTTCGCGTCGTTGAGCCACCTCTGGGGCGCCGCGATGCCGGAGGGGTCTGCTCCCGAAGTGCAGCGCGCCCTCGAACTCGCCCTCGCCGAGGCGCGCGCCGCCGGAGACTTGCTCGCCGAGGCGATGCTGCTCGCATCGCAGGGAGTCGCGCGGTTGGACTCCCAGGAGTGGACGGCCGCAGGGGCTCACTTCACATCGGCGGTGGATGTGCTCCGACGGATTGGTCACGCGCCCGCTGAAGGCGCGGTGCTGGGCCAACTCGGGCGTGTGCACTTCCTGCAGGGCCGGCTCGACGACGCCGTGGACCACTTCGAGCGCTCCGACGCGGTGCTGCGTCGGTCGGGCGAGCGGCGAGCGCGCGCCTATGTCCTCGCTCACCTCGCCGCCTCCCAGGCGGATGCGGGACACATTGCTCAGTCGATTCGCACCCTCGCCCGTGCTCGTCAGCTGGCCACCCGGGTCGGCGACCCCCTCGCGGACCGACTCATCGAGGTCGCAGCTGCACACTTGAAGCTCTCTGAGGGGCGCGCCCAAGGCAGCGAAGAGGCCGACCTCCTCGCGGCGACCCAGGCCCGCACGGTGCTGGCGTCGGTCGCGGCGGCCACCGGCAGCATCGACCTGCGGGTCGCGACCCAGCTCCTTCGGACCGCCCTCCGCCCCAACGCGATGCCGGTGGTCTAGTGGACTCGCTGCCCCCGGGGGCCATCGTCAACCTCGGCCCCTTCCAGCTCGACCGGCCCATCGGTCGCGGGGGGATGGCGCAGGTGTGGAGGGCCACTCACGACGCCACGGGGACCCCAGTGGCCATCAAGGTGGTCGGCGGGGAGGCCACCCGGCAACACCGTTGGTTGGCCCGGTTCCGCAACGAGATCCGCGCCGTGGCGGGGCTGCGTCACCCGGGCATCGTGCACGTGCACGACTTCGGTGAGATCTCCCGAGAAGGGGAGGGTGCCTCGCTGGGGCTTCTCCGCGCGGGCAGCCCCTATCTGGTCATGGAGTTGGTGGAGGGCGGATCACTCAAGCGCCAGCTGGGTCAGATGGACTGGCCGATGCTGCGCTCCACATTGTTGCGCCTGCTCGACGCCCTCGCCCACGCTCATGCCCACGGCCTCATCCATCGCGACATCACGCCCGGGAACGTGCTCGGTGATGGAGGCTCCATCAAGCTCGCGGACTTCGGCCTCTCCCACCAGGTGGAGGCGAGCGTCCGGCACAAGGCGGAGATGGGGGTCTCCGGGACGCCGGCGTTCATGGCGCCCGAGCAATGGGAGGGGCGCTGGCGTGACTACGGTCCCTGGACCGACTTGTACGGGCTCGGGTGCCTCACCTGGGCGATGGTCGCGGGCCGGCCGCCCTTTCGAGCTCCGGGTGATCTGGCGGGCTTGAGGGACCTGCACCTGTGGGAGAAGCTGCCCCCGCTGCGCTCCCGCACCCCTCTGCCAGCAGGCTTCGAGGACTGGCTGGGCATCTTGCTGAGCAAGGACCCCGCTCAGCGGTTCCGCCGCGCGGCCGACGCTGCGTCGGGTCTTCTGGCGTTGCCGGAGCTGCTCGACGAAGACGTCTGGGCAGAGACCACCCTCAAGATCGCCCCCATCTACCCCGAGGTCGGTGCGTCGGGAGACTTGTCTGCGGAGAGCGCGTCGGTCACTCACACGGACTTGGACGCAGAGGCGAGCCCCGACGACACCCGGTGGGCCGTCGTGTTGCCCGAGCCCGAGGCGTTCCCCATGCCGCGGGTGGACTCGCTGGAGCCCGCCTGGCAGGGCGCGCGCCCTGCTCCCATGCCGTCGTCTTGGCGTAGCGCTGCCGACGACCTCCCGGTGCGTTTCCTCCCCGGGGCTGGTCTTCGACTCTATGGATTCCGGAGCATTCCGGTGGTCGGTCGGGACGGGGAGCGCACTGCTCTGTGGGACGCCTTGCGGTTGGTGCGGAGCAAGCGGGAGCCGCGCGCGGTGCTCCTCAGCGGCTCGGCAGGCTGTGGCAAGAGTCGACTGGCCCGTTGGTTGTGTGAACGCGCTCACGAGGTCGGCGCGGCGACGGTGCTCAAGGTGACCCATGCGGCCATCGAGGGGCCAAACCACGGCCTCAGCCCGGCGGTCCGGCGTTTCCTCGATCTCGACGGGCTCGATCGGGACGCTGCATTCTCGCGGATTCGGGAGGTCCTCCGCCGAGAGGGCGTCAACGACCCCTACGAGTGGTCAGCCCTCACGGAGTTCGTGAAGCCGCGTCAGGCGGAGCGGACCACCCAGGCCCTGGCGGTGTACTTCGGAGACCCGGGAGAGAGGTTCGCGGTGGTGACGCGGTTCCTCGCGCGGATCTCGCGAGAGCGTCCCGTGGTCATCTGGTTCGACGACGTGCACTGGGGTGCCGAGGGGCTGCGGTTCATCGAGCACCTCCTCACCGTGGCCGAAGACCTGCCCGTGATGGTGGTCGCCACGGTGCGAGACGACGTGCTTGCGTCCCGACCCTTCGAGAATGAGCTCTTGCGCGGGGTGACGACCCGTCTCTCGGCTCGGACACTGCAACTCGGCCCGCTGCCCCGTGCAGACTGGCGGCGCCTGGTCCAGCAGATCATTCAACTCGAAGAGGACCTCGCCGCCCAGGTGGAGGAACGCACCGCGGGCAATCCACTCTTTGCCGTCCAGCTCGTCGCTGACTGGGTGCAGCGCGGGGCGTTGGAGCCGGGTCCGTCGGGCTTTCGGCTCGTGGGGGGGCTCGGCGCTGCCCTCCCAGACAACCTGCATCAGGTGTGGCAGGAGCGCATGGCGCGCATCTTCGCGGGCCTCCCGGCCTCGGACCGGCTGGCGGTGCAGATGGCGGCGGTGCTCGGCCAGGAGTTCGATGGCCACGAGTGGGCCGACGTCTGTACCCGCGCGGGGGTCGCGCCTTCAGCCGCGTTGCTGGAGCGCCTTCAGGGAGAGCGTCTGCTCACGCCCGACGAGCATGGCGGCGTCGTCGCCTGGCGCTTCGCCCACGGAATGCTTCGAGAGACGGTTGAGCTCACCGCCGAAGAGAGCGGTGGGCTGAAGCACCTCCACCTCCTGTGCGCGCACATGCTCGCTGAGCGAGGCGATGCGGTCTCGGCCGAGCGCATCGGACGGCACCTCCTCGCAGCCGAGGAGTACGGGGCCGCGCTCGAGCCCCTGCTCGATGGAGCCACCTTGCGCCGGGAGAACGGCGAGTTTCGCAACGCAGAGTTGCTCCTCACGGAGCGGGAAGAGGCGCTCCGCGAGCTCGACGTCCCCGATGGAGACCCTCGCTGGGTCGAGGGCTGGGTCCTCCTGGCGAGCCTGGAGGTGGAGCGGCACCGCTTGGACCGCGCCGGAGCCCTGGCGGAGCGTGCGTGCCGGGTTGCCGGAACCGAGGGGCACCTCCGCTTGGAGGGCTGGGCCAACCAGGTCCTGGGACGGGTCTCCTGCCTGCGCGGCCAGTTGGATGTGGCGGTTGCTCAGATCGCGGTCGCCGCGGAGCGAGCCCACGCTGTGGAGGACGAGGAGCTCGTCGCGGCGTGTCTCGCCGGGCGGGGCATGACCTCCTTGATGCAGGACAAGCTCGACGAGGCGGCTCGTTGCTGCCGCGACGCCCGTCGGGTGTACGCCGAGACCGGCCAGTGGCTCGGAGCGGCCTCCATGTCGCTCCAGCTCTCGACCATCACCCTCCGGGCCGGGCGCATCTCCGAGTCCGGGCGGCATGTGGCGGATGCGCTCTCGGGCTTCGAGTCCGTGGGGGCGCTGAACTCCATCGCCCTGTGCATTACGCAGAGGGCCGCCATCGAGCGGGCAGGCGCCGACCTGGGGGCGGCGGAGATGTCCCTGCGGGAGGCCTACAGCATCTACGACCGCCTGGGGACCGATGGCTTCCTGGTGCCCCTCATTCAGCTGGCGGTGGTTCTGCTGGAGTTGGAGAACTACGCCGAAGCCCGGGAGCTGCTGAACTCAGCGCTCGAGGGGCTCGAGCGTGTGGGGGGCTGGGCTTCGCTCGGGGCGCTCCACATCCTGGCGCTGCCGACCCTCGCCGTAGACGGGGACTGGGAGGAGTTCGACCGCCTCGTGAACGAGGCCGACCTGCTCATCACCAACTCGGGTCTCGTGCACGACGACGTGCCGCTGATGGCGCGCCGCGCCGGCGACATCGCCCGGCGGGCGGGAGAGACGGACCGAGCGGCCCGCGCCTACCACCTGGCGCTCTCTCAGTGGTACGCCATGGGGGAGCTGCGGCAGGTCGCCGTGACGCGGGCGTCCCTGCACGGGATGCTCAACGAGGCGATGCGCTGAGTGTGGGCTCCCGGCTCAGGGAGCAGGGTCGAGAGTGAGAGTCAACGAGCCACCGCCCGCCGGCACCGCGTAGAGCCGCGCGACCGGGGCCAGGCCCGGCGTGTGGGCTTGGACTTGAAGCAACGCTCCCGGCTGTCTCCGCACGGTCACGGGGCTCGCCCCGGCCGACACTCCATCGATGAACACCTCGGCACCCTGGGGCTCAGTGATGACGATGAGGGGCACGAAGAGTTCCGCCTCCTCACCGCCGGCGCCCTCGAGGGTCGGAAGGGTCTCGTCTCGAGACGCCGCGTCGCCACGCACCACCTGGGGCTCGCCGCTGAGTCCCGTGGACGGGAGCGGGGGCGGGGGCTCCGAGATGGTGGGCGTGCGAGGGACGAACAGCGCGAAGAGGAGGGCGGTGCCGAGCGCTCCCAAGCCCGCGCCCACGGCGCCGCTGGACCAGCGTGGTCGAGGAGGGTCGGGCACCGCGGGTGGTTCCGCTTCGGTCGCCTCGGGGCCAGCCGGCGCCGGCGTCGCGGGGGCTGAGGTGGGCGGCGGTGCGAGGGGACGCAGGTCCAAAGCCGGCGTCCGGTCCGTCACGAGATCCGGGGGGATCGCTTCGAGCTGCGCGTCCGGCTCCCACGGTGGCTCCACCACCGGGAGGGGGCCGGTCCCCGTGGGGCTCTCGTAGATCACCGGAGGCGGCGGAAGCCACGACAAGACCATCGGCAGGAACGGCGGGTGGTAGCTCCCTCCTCGCAAGACCCACGGGCGCGATGCATCGTTGTGCTCGGGGAACACCGACACGAGCTCGCGGACCAGGGCTCGCGGGCCCTCGCCTGCGCCAGGGATCGGCATCGCAGACAGGGCGCGCCCCACCTCCCCGACAGTCCGTGGGCGGGCCTCGGGGTCGAGGTGGATGCAGCGAGAGACGAGGTCGGAGAGCTCGCCCGGCAGCTCAGGCCTCAGCTTCGCCACCGGAAGAGGCTGGGTCAGACCCACTTCCCGCGCCGTTGCCTGCACGCTGTCCATCAGGAAGGGATGTCGCCCCGAGAGGACCTCGTAGAGCAGCGTGCCCAGGTGGAACACGTCGGTGCGCTCCGTCAGTGGCTGATCCCGCAACGCCTCGGGGGAGAGCGAGTCCATGCGGATCCGGGTGGTGGGAACCTTGGGAGGCTGGCGTCCCGCGAACCACGCGCGGCCGAGGTCGGTGAGCCGCACATCACCGTTGGTTCCGATGAGCACGTTCTGTGGGGTCAGGGCGCCGTGCAGCACCGGGAGGCCCTGGGCCGGGCCCCCGAGCTGGGCTCCAGCGTCGCGGTGGAGATACCGCAGGGCGTCGATCAAGCCCGTCACCACCACGAGGGCTGCGGGCAGCTCGAGGAGTCGCCCCCGTCGTCCCAGCTCGAGCAGCAGTCGTCCCAGATCGGGTCCGTCCACGTACTCCATGGTCATCCAGGGCGACCGTCCTTCGATGCGGCGCTCCAGCGGGCGGGGCAGTCGGGGATGCCGCAGCCGACCGGCCATCTCGATCTCGCGGCGGAGCGCGGCGGTGGCCTCGTCGTCTCCAATGAGCTCCGGCCGCAGCCGCTTCAGGGCAAACCATCGCGCCTCCCCCGGAGCCGGCGCCTCGATGGGCTCCGCCAGCAGCACCTCGGTCTGCTCGCCCCGCGCAATGCGTCGCACGACGCGGTGAGCTGGGAGCCTCCGGTCGAGACTGCGCCCCGCGCCCAGCGAGGGGGGCACGGGGTGCGGTGCTAGGGCCACTTCACCGCCAGATACCCGGTGATCACGGGCCCGCCGGTCTGTCGCACCACCGGCGCGAACGCTCCTGCGATGCTGAATCCGGCCGCGAGCCGCTCCGTGAGCCAGCGCTCCACTTCCAAGGTGAAGCCGGTGTATGCCGTTCCGTTCCCGATGCCGCTCGGGCTCGCGTGGTAGGGGGCAGTTCCGTTCTTCAGCGGATGGAACCCGGCGATGCGGAGCCGAAGCTGCGTCCTGCGGAGCATGCCCACCGCGAGGCCGGCTTCGGCCGACCACTGGAGGACCGAGTCCCAGCCGCCACCGCGGGCCAGGGCACCGACGGAACCGGCGAGATAGAGCCGACCGAGCCCCGCCCCCATGCTGAGGGTCCCGCCCCCTTCGAGGATCCCGGTGCCGACCCGGAGCTCACCGATGACGGGGTGTCCGTCCGCGATGCCCACGACGTCCGCCACGGGGGTGTTCGGAGCGCCGGGGACTCGAATGAAGCCCGCCACGGACAGGGCGAAGCGCCCCGCCTGGACTGGCTGAAGGGTCACGGTGAGGGTGGGCTCGCCGAAGCTCGCGTGGGAGGACACGCTCTTGTCGCGGGGGTCCTGGAGGAAGAACAGGCGCACGCCATCGCTGGCGATGGACACCGAGGTGCGGGGAGCCAGACCCACCTCCGCGTAGAACCCTCCGAGGAAGACCTCGTTGTAGATGCCGTACACCTGCGGCTCGGCGCCCGGTTCGGCAAAGAACCCGATTCCCGGCAGCCAGCGAGCCTGCACCTTGGCGTATCCAGCGCCCGGGTCTGGAGTCCACGGGCCCGCCTCGGCCAGCGAGGGCAACAGCATGGCGCCGGCGAGAACGAGCAGAGCGAGTGGTCTCATCCGGCCCGTGTCCCTTCTCCGAAGCGGTCGCCCGTCGCCAAGACCCGGAGGGCATCGGCCACGGGCTTCTCGACTCCGTCGTAGTACAGCATGCCGTAGTGCCGCTCCTGCGCGGGGGTCCAGTAACGGAGGATCGGGTCGTCGTGGGCCTGATCGCGCAGGGCCCACCAGTGCAGACCCACCGCACCTGCCTGCTGTGCGGATCGGGCTGCTTCCTCCAGGAAGTTCCGCTGCCGCCGCGGCGTGAACCGGGACCCCCGCGTCGGATAGGCGACGCGAGACACCTCGACCGTCGCCTTGGACGAGCCAGTGGCCAGCACCTCCTTGGCCTCCAGCACCGCGTCCCCACAGCGGGTGGCCAGGGCGGGGTCCGGCAGCAAGAAGCACGGTTGGAGGGTCAGCCCGAGCCGGTCGAACTCCACACCCTCGCGGAGCCAACGCTGGAGCTCGGAGCGCCATCCGGGCACCCCGGCGTGCAGGGTCACTCGGATCTCGGCATCGGGGCGCGCCCCGCGCACGGCGCCCACCGCGCCTCGGAGGAGCTCGCAGCGGAAGCTGGCGTCTCGCCAGGCGTTCCCTCGCCGGCGTCGGGTGCCCACTCGTTCCCACCAGGCGGCGGCGTTGAGCTCGGACTCCACCCGGAACACGGTGATGTCGG
The DNA here is from genome assembly GCA_023954745.1 of Deltaproteobacteria bacterium. Classification (GTDB taxonomy): domain Bacteria; phylum Myxococcota_A; class UBA796; order UBA9615; family UBA9615; genus JAGSHC01. The sequence continues at coordinate 11,782 of JAGSHC010000156.1, forward strand.
GGACGCGCTCGGCGATGGCGCCACAGGCGGTCGCGAACCGCGCCGCAAAGTCCGGCGCGTCCACGTCCAGGGCATGGTCCGGGAGAGCATGCGCCATGGCGGGGCCGAGCAGCCCCTGCAGCGGCAACCCCGCCTCCCGCAGCGGGGAGAGGAAGTGGTCCAGAGCAGCGAGCTGCCAATTGCCTCGCTGGGGTTCCGTCCACCGCCAGGGCAGGGGCACGCTCACGCGGCTGATGCCAGCGCGCCGGATCAGCGCCAACTCCTGAGGTCCCACCGGGCGCAGGACGTGCACGCCCCACTCGAAGGACTCGCTCACCCCGCTGGATCCGCGGTGTCCGGGTGCGCGTCCCCTGTGCCGGGAGCCGTCAGCTCCTCGGGCATGGGCTCGCCGCGGTAGACCACGTGGCAGTCCGCGGTCTCCCACAGGCGCAGCTCGGTGAGGGAGGCCAGCTGAGGGGCTACCCGTTGCCAGATCCACACGACGATGGCCTCGGCCGTCGGGTTCTCGAGCACGTCGTTGTAGCTGGCGTGGTCCATGGCCTTCACCAGGGGACCGATGGCGTCCTGGACCTCGTGGAAGTCCACGACCATGCCCGTGCGTCCGTCAGGCGTGCCCTCGACCACCACCTCGAGGCGGTAGTCGTGGCCATGCATGCGATAGCAACGCCCCATGTAGCGGGGCAGGCGGTGGGCGGCGGACCAGGAAAAGGAGACGACGAGCTGCACGGGCCGAAGTGTAGAGCAGCGAGGGCCTCCCTCGTTGGCTCAGCCGTTGCCGCCCTGGAGGTCCACCAGGTCGGCGAGCACGTTGAGCGCCTCTTCCATCTGGGGGGTCAGCGTTTCGTCGTCCAGGTCCGCGGCCAGCTCCTCGGGAGTCTTGCCCTTGGCGGAGTCCTCGCCCGTGACAGGCTCGTCGGCGGTGTCGTCCTCGTCGTCCTCGAGCAGCTCGGCCACCTTCACCACCGGGGTGCGAGCCTTCGCCTCGGCGAGGCTCTCGGCGATCTCCTGGAGGTCTTCGTTGTCCTTGACGCGGCTGGCGCTGCTCTGCGCCAGGGTCTCGATCATCGTGCCCGTGATGGGGTCCCAGTGGCCGTCTCCCTCGGGGTTGGGCACGCCGCCGTTCATGGGGTCGATGGTCTTCGGCTCGAGGGGGTACTTCAGCGCCGCCTCCCCCACGAAGGGCAGGTCGAAGGGGGACTGCACGACCACGTCCACGGCCACGCCCGTGTTCTGGTTGCTCCTCCCGCCGGGGCTGAAGAAGAGGTCCGTGGTGATCTTCAGGGCGCCGAGGCCCATGGGCAGGCCCTGCATCTGCTGCACACTGCCCTTGCCGAAGGTGGTGGGGTCACCCACGAGCACTCCGCGGCCATGGTCCTTGACCGCTGCGGCCACGATCTCGCTCGCCGACGCCGAAAGACGGCTCGTCAGCACCACCAGCGGCTTGTCCCACTGCACCGAGGGGTCCTTGTCGCTGTGGGTGGTCTTGTCCTTCCCGCCCGCGACGCCGACCACGGGGCCCGTGCCGATGAAGTACCCCGAGATGGTGATGGCGTGGTCGAGCAGCCCTCCACCGTTCTCGGAGAGGTCGAGCACCAGACCATCCACCTCCTGGGTGTGGGCCTCATCGAGCAACCGACGTACGTCCTCGTCGGAGTTGCGCGCGTCCTTGCCCGAGGCGCCGTAGAACCCAGGGAGGTCGAGCACGCCGAGCTTCATGGTGCGGCCACCCACCTCACGGGTCTCCACCTTGAGCGATGCGGCCTTGTCCTCGAGGTCGATGGAGTCGCGCACGATGGTGATGTCCATGGACTTCACGCCGTCGTCGTCGTCGCGGAGCACGGACAGCGTCACGGGGGTGCCCTTGTTGCCGCGGATGCGCTTGACGACCTTGCGCAGCTCCATGTCGATGACGTCCTCTGATTCTTCGGGGCCCGCCTGGGAGACGGCGACGATCTTGTCGTCGGCCTTGAGCTGCCCGTTCCGGTCGGCGGCGCCGCCCTTCACGATCTCGCGCACCACGGTGTAGCCGTCGTCGGTGGTCAGCACCGCGCCGATGCCCTCGAGCTTGAGCTCCATGGCGATGCGGAAGTCGGCGAGCTGGTCCGGGGAAAAGTAGGTGCTGTGGGGGTCGAGAGCCCGGGCGACGCTGTCCAGGTAGGTGCTGTAGACCTCGTGGGTCTCACGGTCCTCCACCCGCTTGCTCTGGAGCTGATAGCGACGGGCGACTCGGTTCTTGGCCTCGTCGAGCTCCATACCCCGGGACAGGTAGCCCGCGAGCTGGATGTGGACCAGCTTGCGCCAGAGCTCCTCGCGCTCCGCCGGCGTGGTCGGGCGCTTGCGGTCGTCGGGGTCGAGGACCAGCTCGACGGTCTTGTCGACGTCGAACTTCTTCTTGCTGACCAGCTTCTCGACGTAGTCCTCGATGGAGTGGGTCCACTGGATCTGGTCCTGCTGCAGCGCATCGAGAGTCTCGCACTGCCCCTTGCGCACCATCCGCACGGCTGAACGGAGACGGTCCTCGACCGCCTCGGCCTCGTCGATGGTCAAGAGGGAGCGGCCCGGGTCGAGGTACTCGAGGTACAGCTCCACCGTGCGCTCATCCACGAGCTTGGTGGCCTTGCGGTACTCAATGTGGCTGTCGTGCATCTGGTCCAGGAGCACGGGCATCACCCGGCACTGGAGGGCGGACGGCTCGGCGGTGGCCTGCTGGTAGGCCATGGTTCCGCCGACGGCGAGGACTCCAAGGAGGGCAGCTACACGCAACTTCATAGACAAGTCTCCGGGCAAGGGGCGGCCACTCACGGGTCCGCCATCACAAAAAACGCGTCGGTCACACCATCGGTTCGCACGGCCTTCGCTTCCAGCACCACCGTCGAACCACGCAGGGGGTCGATGACTTCTGACAGGAACGGCCAGACTCCGTTCCCAACAGAACGGTAGTCACCGTAGGTCGAGGTCGCCACGACCTGACCGGCCTCGACGATCTCCTCGTGGGCGACCAGCCACTGCGACGAGTCGGCGTCGCTGCGGCCGAAGCCGAGACGTCGCACGACGGCGCCCTCATCGAGCTCTTCGAGCACTGCGCACGCGCCGGCCTTCCACTGCACCACGGCGTCGGGCTCGATGGACTTGAGGAGCGCCACGATCTGGTCGGGGCTCATTCCCAGTTGTCCTTGCTCCGCGCCCTCCAGGGGGGACTCACCCTCGGCGCCGCTGCGCTGGATTCCGGCGGGGGGAACCGAGAGCTGCCAGCGTCCATCTGCCTGGACGTAGTCGACGACCGTCAGCCCCATCGGTGCCAAGAGCCGCACGCGCACGCGGTCGTCTCCATCGATGACCATCACCCCCTTGAGGCGGCGGGTTCCGAGCTGGGGATCGTTGATGCGCACGTCCTGTTGAACCCACACCGTGGCGACGGCTTCCCTCTGAACCAACAATTCGTCCCGGGCAGCACCCGCATCCCCCGCGCCGGGCCACTGGGCGAGGGTCACGTCGTCTCCGCAGGCGCTGGTGAGGCTGGTGTTGCTCGGGGTCTTCGGGCAGCCCGCCAGGAGCATCGCGGCGGCGCCAGCGGCCAGGGCCAAGGTCAGGGGTGAGGTCGTGGGCGGAGCGTATCCACCCCCCATGCCGAATCGCTCCTTGAGGTCGCGCTGGGTGCTCAAGACCCAGAATCGAGCAAGAAGACGGGCGGCGGCCTTTCGGCAGGTGATCACGGGCCGGTCGGGAGACTCCGGGAGCTCGATCTCCACCGTGGGGATGCCCGAATGCACCGCCAGGGCGAGCAGCTCGATGTGCACGGCCTCGCCGTCCTCGCGCAGATTACGCCGGAGCACCGCCTGGAGCGGCAGGATCCGCGGACCACCCCACGGATAGCCGAAGCGGGTCTCCGCCAGGCGGTCGAAGGCACGCTCCACC
>JAGSHC010000043.1 GCA_023954745.1 Deltaproteobacteria bacterium
AAGGACCCGGCCCACGCTCAGGATTGGTCACGCCGTGATCGTCTACCATTTCGATCTGCGGTGCAGGACGCGGGGGGGCTGCGGGACCTGGAGTGCCATGGCCGGGGCGAAATACGAAGGGACTTCCACCCCCATGACCGAGACCCTTACCAGGGAAGATCCTGGTGAGTTGTCCGCGGCGTCCGGCGGTGACAAGGGGCAGGCGCCCTTCTCCGACGCCCCCACCATCGCGGGATATCTGGTGGAGGGCCCCCTCGGACACGGCGGCATGGCCGAGGTCTACAAGGCGCAGCGCCTCGGTACAGCCGGAGTTCCCGTCCCTTGTGTGATCAAGACCATTCTCTCGGGCAAGGTCCACGATGCCCGCTTTCAGCAGAAGTTCCTGGCCGAGGCGCGCATCCATGCGCAGATGAGCCACCCGAACCTCGTGCAGGTGCTGGATGTGGGGCGGGTCGATGACCGCTTGTTCATCGTGATGGAGTGGATCGACGGCCTCGATGCGGCGGATCTCGTGCGCTCCGCGCGCAAGCGCCGGGTGGGCATTCCGCTCCGCCACGTGCTGTTCGTACTCAAGCAGACTCTGCAGGGCCTGCACCATGCACACACCCACGGCGGGCAGGGGTTCGTCCACCGCGACATCTCGCCGGGGAACGTATTGGTCTCTCGTCAGGGCGCGGTGAAGTTGGCGGACTTTGGGGTCGCCCGGTCGGCGGAAGCTCTGGCCGCGGACTCGCGTCGCACCCTCGCTGGGAAGCTGCACTACTTCGCCCCCGAGCTCGTGACCGGCAGCGCCGGCGCGTCGACCCGGAGCGACGTCTTTGCGATGGGCGTCACCTTTTGGGAGATGCTGACGTGCGCGCCGCTGTTCAGCCGGCGGGCGCGGTGGCCGGAGCTCCGGCAGGAGATCGCGAGCTTCGACCCCCGCGCCCTGCTCGAGAAGGAGCTCACGCTGCCGGACGGGGTCGAGGAGATCGTGCTCCGTTGTCTGGCTCCCCGTCCCGAGTCGCGCTATGCCACCGCCCTCGAGTTTCTCGAGGAGGTGAACGACTTCGCCTACGAGTCGGGGCTTCGCCTGCTGGACGCGCACTTCGCGGGATATGTGGAGCGGGTCCTCGCGCTGCGCCAGGGTTCGACGGCGGAGTCGCTGGGGGTGAAGCTGCAGGAGGAGATGACGAAGGGCGGCCAGCCCAGGTGAATCCGAACGGGGACACCGATGAGATGGGATCGGCCAGCCGGCAGCTGGAAGATCTGCTCGATCTGTTGCACGTGGCCCTGGGCGACATGCGGCTCTATGGCGCGCGGCATCCGATGACGATCCAGCGCCTGCATGAGGCGTGGGTTCGCCTCGACGAGTCCCTGCAGACCTTCGGTTCCCTCCGCTTGCTCTCTGGCCATGACGGCCTCTCCTGGGAGGGCATCGTCGTGCGCGGGGAGACCGACGACAAGGAAGGGCTCGGCAGGCTGCTCCATCGGGAGGGGATTCGGGCGCTGACCCTGAACCAGGGCATCGACCAGGGCGAGCTCAGCGCGCTCCTCCAGACCCTGCGGGTGAACCTCTCGCTGCCGGAGAACGAGGAAGAGACCCTCGAGTCCCTGCTCTGGCAGGTCGGCTTCCAGTTCGTGGAGGTGGAGGCTCTGCTGGAGCTTCGCGAGGCGGAGGTGCTGTCGGGCGAGCTGTGGCGCCGAGGAGATGCCGACGCTGCGGGGCAGGTAATCAGACAGCTGCTGTCCTTGCGGGTGGACGGCCCCTCGGGCGGAAGCCGGCTGGGCGCAAAGGTCTCCGAGGCAGCGCTGCATCGCGCGGTGGCCGAGTCCGACCTCTCCGGGTTGGGTGGGGGTGATGGGTCGCATTCCCTGGCGGACCACGGACGTTGGCTGCGCACCCTCAACACCGAGGGCAGTCAGGACCACGCGGAGCTGTCGGCGACCAAGGAGGCCATCGCCTCGGATGATCCGGGGCGGCTGCTTTCCCGGCTCGTGATGCTGCTCCTCAAGGTGGCCCTGGCCGATCGCGACGAGCTGGGGGGAGACGAAGCGCTGGGGCTCGCGCGCACAGCGACGGACGAGCTGTTTCGGCGAGGTCTGCCCGGAGGAGTGCTCGCGCTGGTGGAAGGCGCCCCCGAGGTGCTGCGCAGCGCTCCCCCCGAGGCCATGCACCGACTGGGGGATGTCCTGCGGTTCACGGAGTCGGTCACCCAGCCCGCCCGGGTCGCCGGCATGCTCGTGAAGCTCGACCCCGCGACTCACACGGACGACCAAGGCCTCGCACGGCTGGTCAACTGGCTGCCGGACTCGACGCTGGAGCAGGTGCTGGAGTCGGCTGGCCGTCAACTCACTGCCGATCAGCGCTCGTGGCTGCTCCAGATTCTGGGGGAAGCAGCTCAGGAGCGATTCGAGGGCTGGCTGGACGACCTCGGGCGTCAGCCCCAGGCGCGGATCGTGGCCATCATCCAGCTCCTGCGAAACCTCAAGAGCGACGCGGGCAGGGTGAGTCGCCGGGAGCTCATGGAGCACCCTTCTCGGGAGGTCCGCATGGCGACCCTGGAGTGGTACACCGAAGACCTCCCCGACGCAGACGCTGCCTTGCTGCTCCCCAGCTTGCTCGACCGACACCCGGGGGTCCGGAAGGCAGCCCTGGAGGTGTTCGCCCGACATCGGCACCCCAAGGCGTACACCTGGCTGCGCGGTCGGGTGGAGCGGGGGTACGACTCCCTGGACCCCGAGCTCAAGCGTGACCTGTGCATTGCGTTGGGTCGCGTCGGCGGCGACATGGGCATCGAGCCCCTCAAGCAGATCTTCGAACGCAAGGTGCCCGTGTTTGGTGGCAAGGACGCCTCCGTCGATCTCGTGGCCTCGTCCATGGGGTTGGCGGCGAGTGGCTCGGTGCAAGCGAGGGTCGCTCTGGAGAAGGGTGCCTCCTCGCTCAACCGCACCCGCCGGGCTGCGTGCCAGGAAGCCCTCCAGCGTTTCGGGAGGTGGAAGTGAGCGACGACCGCTACCGCCGCACGCGCACGCGCCCCGGAGTGACCGTTCCGGGCGTCGAGCGGCCGAAGCGGACCCACTCCGGGCTCACCTCGGCGGGGGGGACCCGTCCAGGGGCCCGCGTACCGCGGGAGCGCATCGAGCCAGACAACGTGGTGGCCCGTGGCGAGCGCTGGGCTGAGGACCGTCGTCGGCGCCGGGAGGTGGCGCATCTGGCGCGCAGCTTCCTGATCAAGCTCGACTCGCTGGCGCGGCTCCTGATCGTGCACCACGCGGGCAACGATGCCGTGCGCAAGGTGCTCGCCGGCATCGCCCAAGACCTCGACCAACTGCACGACCAAGAGGGCGACGTCGCCATCGTGATGGCCGAAGGCCACGCCTTCGTCAACGGGGTGTGGGTGCGGTCGTCGCGTCGGGCCTACGAGGCGGTGAAGCTGCTCAGTGAGGGGCTCGACGACCTCGAGGGGCGCGGCATCGTGCTCGAGGAACAGGCGGGGCTCCGGGGGGTCGTCGAGCTCGCTCGACTGCTGCGGGCCAGCAAGCGGACGGACTCGGACGAGGACCGCCGGAACGCTGCACGGGACCTCTCCGGCATTCGCCTGATCCCGATCACGCAGGCCGACGAGGCCCGCTTCAGCTCCCATGAGTCGACCATCAAGCTTCTGTACGACGGGCTCGAGACTCTCTCGCGGATGGAGCTGGCCAACCTGGACCTGTTCCTGCGGCGGAGGCAGCGCGCCCTGGTGCGTACGCTGGTGCAGCTGGCGGAGGACGACCCCGAGCAGCTGCTGAGCATCACGGCCATCCGTGACCCCACCATGCCTCAGGCCGCTCACACCCTGATGGTGACCATCTATGCGGTCGCCATCGGGCGGGAGATGGACCTCAGCCGCAAGGACATGATGCGGCTCGGGGTGGCGGCGCTGAATCACAACCTGGGTGAAGCCCAGGTGCCGGTGGATGTGTTCCGCCAGAAGCGCAAGCTGATGCGGCATGAGCGGGAGACCATCGAGAAGCACCCGTTGCTGGGAATGAAACATCTGCTGGTGCACTACGGCTACGGCGCTCCGTCGGTGGAGCGGGCCATCGTGGCGGCGGAGCACCACGTGCACTGGGACGGCTCGGGCGGCTACCCCTTTACGAGCGGCGAGGCGCGGCACGCCTTCTCCCGTGTGGTGGCGGTCTGCGACGTGTTCGACGCTCTGTGCTGCGATCGGCCGCACCGGGTCGGCTATCCGCCGGACCAGGCCGTCAAGTTGATGATGCGTCAGGCCGGGCGCGAGCTGGACCCCGTCTTCTGTCGAGCGCTGGTGAGGCTCGTGGGTCGCTACCCACCCGGCTCCCTGGTGGAGCTCGACTCTGGCGAGTGGGCGATCGTGCTGGGCCCCGGGGCCGGAGCGTCGCCCATGCTGCGCCCGCGCGTTCTGCTCATCGCGGACCAGGACGGATTCGAGCATCCAAAGCCCATCGCGGTAGACCTGGGTGAGAGATATCCCCGCCGACGCGCATGGTTGCGTACGATCGCGAGAACGCGTGACGCTCGCCGGCTCGGTGTGCGCCCCGCGCGGTATCTGCTCGCGGATCGCGTCGAGGTACCGCCGGTGCGGCTCGACCACGACGTCGTACGGAACCGGCCGCAAGGCCCTTCAAGGGAGTCTGAGTGAGGTCCCAGTTCGTTCCTGCTGTATCTGCTGTCGCTGTTGTTCTCTTCCTCGCCTCGTTCCTCGCTCCGTCGACCTCTTCGGCGAAGGCCCCCAATCCCCTGGGGGGTGCCTACGTGTTCGTCGGGGGCGGCGCTGGTGCCCAGTTCGGCGCCGACCTGCGGGCCGCTCCCACGGCGACCTTTCGCTGGGGTCCGTCCCTGGAGCTCGGAGGCGACCTCGGACCCCTGACGACTGCCGTGGGCGTCGACCTGCGGGTGCCCGTGGGCACCTTCGTCTCGAATCCCTTCGACCTCGACATCGTCGGGGGGGTGGGTCTGCTGACGCCGACGCCTCTCGTGCGGCTGTACGTGCGCCTGCGTGGTGGCCTCGGGCTGCGTTTCACGAAGGGCGCCAAGGCAACGACGAGCGTCATCGTCGCCCCGGACCTCGGCCTTCGGTTCCGACTGCCGGGGACGAAGGCGGCCTTCCAGATCGGGATCGCCGCTGGACCTCGCATCGTCCCCGTGAACCTCACGGCCTCGGCGATCGACGTCGAGCTGCGCCTCGGGATGAAGTTCCCCTGACCCCGGTGGGCGCGCTGCGCGGTCAAACTTCGTAGACTGCCCGCCATGTCCCGACTGCACTTCCCCGTCCTTGTGTCCCTCCTCTCCGGCGTCGTCGGCATGCCCGCCTTGGCGTCCGCGGGCTCCGTCTGCGTGGCCAAGGCCGACACCCCGGTCGTCTCCGCTGCGGTGGTCGGGGAGGGAACCCCCATCGGCTTCGTGGGCCCAAGGCAGTGCTTCGGTGTCCTCGAGCGGCTCGAGGGTCGTACTCGGGTCCTGCTCAAGGGCGGCGGCTTCCGGGGCGAGGTCGAGATCGCCGACGACCACCTGCTCTACGAGCTCGCTGAAGACGTGCCCATGCGGCTGCGCGCGAAGGACGAGCCCTTCGGGCTGGCCCTCGCCGGGACCGGAGTGATGATCGAGAAGAGCTCCGCCGATGGTGTTGTGGTGCGGACCGTGGATGGTCGGGTTCAGGCGCGCTTTCTCGTGGAGGACGGCGTGATGCTGCCCGCGGAGAGCTGGCCGACCATGGAGCCGGACGAGGTGCACCCGGGGGGCAAGTGGCCGGAGGCCGAGCACGCACTCCCGCCGTCGTCGGTGACGCTCACGGGCAAGTCTGGGGCTCGAGCGATCGTGGGTCCGCCGCTCTTCGCGCTGTCGGAGGTGCTCATCGATCCCGCCATTGGTGCGCTCCGCTACACGGTGACGGACGCCGACCAGGAGGACGCCGAGACAGTCCGCATCGTCGGTCCCACCTTCTGGGTGATGGGCACGGTCGAAGACATCGACTGGCGCCGTCTGTCCATCAAGGGATCCAAGGACGACGAGAACGCCCCTGACGAGGACGGCGACGGTCTGCGTGATGGCTGGGACGGCTGGGACGAGCACAAGGGCTACGCGGTGAGCGCGCCCGTGGCCCCACATCCCCGTGAGGTTGCGAGCAAGGAGGCGCCCCTTGCCTTCGAAGCAAAGGGAGACCGCTTCGCCGTGCTCATCCCCGGTGCTCGGGTGCGGGTGGTGCAGACCGATGGCCCCTGGCTTCAGGTCGAGCATGTGTGGGCTGGAGGCACCGTCACCGGCTGGCTCGACAAGAAGCGCCTCATCAAGGAGGGCAAGGAGCAGACGACGCCCCAGGTGGCGCTGCCGAAGGCCACCGTCGTGACGGTGGGAGAGCCAGTGCTCGCCTGGGTGAACAAGGGCCCCGAGCAGGCCACCGACAAGGACGGTGAGCCGAAGGTCGACAAAGAAGGCGAGCCCGTCGTCGACCCCAACGAGACACACATCGAGGAGCCGGACTACGCGACGGTGTGGCTGCGCCGCATGCTCCGAGAGCGCATCGACCGCCTGCGCTACTTCTACGGGCGGGAGCTGGCTGGCAATCCCACCGCCACCGGGGCGATGACGCTCTCGATCACCATCGACGAGGAGGGGGTCTTCACCACCGAGCTCGTCGATGTGACCTTGCAGGACGACGACCTGAAGGAGTTGGTCGGCGAGATGCTCGCTGAGTACGAGCCCGAAGAGCGGAAGATCAAGAAGAGCCGGCGGGACACCAAGGACTACAGCCTCTCGCTGAAGGTCACGGTGACGTTCGCCCCGCTCAAGTAGCTGTCGCCCTTCGGGGACGTAGACGGCCCCATTCGATGGGACCCGTCAGACCACGATCCTGACGCCGCCCTCGGCGGAGTTGGTGAGCACCACGCGGTGCGCGCGGCGAGAGATCTGCGCGCTGCGCTCGATGCCTTCGGCCACCGCAGTCAACAGGAGCACCTCGTTCTGGGGAGTGTCCCAGTGGAGGCGCGTCGGAATACCGACCATCTGCGGCGGCGTCCCCATCAGCCAGGTGCCGGCCCTGAAGTCGAGGCGCAGACTGACCTTGCTGTACAGCTCCAGTGAGCTCTGGTTGACGATCTCCAGGGCGCGCGACTGGGCGGTTGCTGCGAAGCGCATCCACTCGGGCTCGTCCTCGGTCGGATTCGCTTCGTAGTAGCGCGCGGTCATGTCGTCCCAGGTCCAGGACCAGGAGCCGTCGGGGAGGCGCTCGGTGGGCTTGCCGAGCCAGCCCACGACCCACTTCCAGTTTCCTCGCGGGTTCGAGCGTTCGAAGTACACGTTGGCTGCCCGGAGCTGCGGGCCGAGCCCCACCCGTGTCCCATCCCGGCGGGCGTAGTCACACCCGGGGACGGAGGAGAGGAAGGTCCGGGGCCCCAGACAGATCCCGTCGGCGAACTCCAGTGTGGCGCGCAGGGTTCGATCGGGCCAGCGCATGCGCGCGCTGGGCATCCCTCCGATGTTGGACGATGCGGCCTTGTGGGTCGTGAGGATGCTGCGCACCTGCCCAGGCGTGCTGTGCCAGGGCAGCTCCCCCTCGGGGCCGATGGGGAAGGCGTGGAGCTGGCGCCGGCGTGCGCGACGCCAACGACTGAAGGGACCACCATCCATGTGGAGATCCTATCGGTCGGTCGGGGCCGCGGGTTTCAACTGGAGTGAATCAAGGCCCACGTACCCCTGCCCACGGATCAGGAGCCCCGCGAATCCGTCGATGGGAGCGGGCGCGCTGAAGCGCGTCCTCGTAGAGCCCGCGTTGACGGTCACGGTCTTGCCGTCGACACGAATGGCGAGCTTGATCGGGCCCTTTGCCTTGCCCAGATCCTTCTCCGCGACGACGGTCTCTTCAAAGGCGTTCTTCCGGTCGTAGCTCCCCCGGTCGGACTCGGTGAGTGACACCCACTGCAGCGTGTGTCCGCGCAGCCGCACCATCCAGCCGCTCATGGGACGAGAGAGCACGTACTCCTCGGTGCGTGGGTCCTTCTGCTTCTTGCAGTTCACATCGACGAGCCCGAGGAGGATTCCCACCTCGGGCTGCTTGGAGGGAATGTCTCCGGGCTGCAGCCCATCGGGGCGCGTCTCCCCCCGCACGCCCTTGGGCCAGAAGTCGGCCGCTGGGGAGAAGTCGAGGTGGGTGCTGATGCTGCCCGAGGACAGCGGCCGCGCTCCAAAGAGGGCCAGGGCCGCCGTCTCTGCGTCCTCCTTCGGCTCGAAGTACCGCAGGTCGTCGGCGCGGAGCGGGTCGGTTCGCGCGCCGGTTCGAAAGGCCCAGGCCGCCTGGTGGGCCCAGAGGGGCTCGTCGCCGAGGAGCACGTAGTCGTCCATGTCCACCTCGCGGGCCCTGTTCAGCTTTTCGAGGCCCTCGGGTGTGGGCCGAGCGCCTCTGAAGTGCTCGGCGCCGTACTTCACGGTGGGTCCGTGGGACCACGACATCTCGGGGGCGAGCAGCAGCCACTCGCGCATCAGCGCCTCGTCCTTTGCCGCGGCCAACAGCTCAGCGAGCTCCTTGTTGTCCTCGATGTCCTCGGCGATGCCACGCACGGCGCCCGCGTGCGTCTGCCGCTTGCTGCGGGCGGCCAGGAGCCGGGTGCTGTCGTCGAGGCGCAGCACAGCGCGGTACGCCTCGATGAGCTTCTCCTCCATCTCCTCGCGCCAATAGTCTTTCGCCCCGATCTCGGCCCCTTGACGGGCCAGCTCCTCGAGGAGCGCGACCTCTTCGGCACGATCGAGGTGCAGGCGTCGCGCGGTCCAACTCGGGTAGCGCATGTCGGAGAGCAAGGCGTTCACCCGGTTCTCCGGGTAGTCGGCCCCGTAGCGCCACAGGTGCTCCCGCGCTCCGGAGAAGTCCTCGTCGAACTCCCCGGGCTCCGGCAGTCCGCGCCAGAATCGGTCCGACACCATCCGGGGCAGGGCAGGCCACTCGTTGCTCGCCTCGGCGAACCAGGCCTGGGTCAGCGCGTCGGCCGTGCGCTGCATGGCGAAGCGGTCTTCCACCGCCCGCAGCTCGTGCAGCTTGCCCGCATTCCGGCCGACGTTTCCGTAGGCCACCGCGAGCAGGTAGAGGGCGGTGAGGCGCTCCTCCCGGGCGTCGGCCTCTTGCTTCTCGGCCTGCCCCCAGAGCCTGGCGAGTACGCCGCTGAGGTCCTGGCGCTCCTTGTCTTCCAGAAGCCGCTCGCGTTCGCGCCGACCGGCCTCGAGCTGGACGGAGCGCGCCCGCAGCTCCGAGACGATGCGCTCGTAGTCGCCAAGGGTGTAGGCGGCGAGCTGGAAGTCCGTGTCGGTGGTCGCGGCCGTCCGGAGCTTGGCGAGTGCCTCGTCGTAGTCTCTGGAGTCAAAGGCGGACAGGCCCTCGGAGAACGCGCGAAAGGCTCCGAAGTCGGCGGTGTGAATGCGGGCCAGCTTCGCCCGGACCTTCGGCTCCAGGGTGCCGCCTCCAGCCGTGGCGAGGGAGCTGGCGAGCTGCTTTGCGAGGTCCTTCTCGAGCTCGAAGAAGGCGTCGCGCTCCCCGTCCACGGCCGTGGCGAGCAGGACCTCCCCTCGGAGATCGACGAGGCGGGCGTCGATCTGCATCCGGCCGCCGTCCACCACGAAGGTGCCGGTGAGCATGTGGGTGACGCCGAGCACCTTGCCCAGCTCCACGGCGGTGGTGGGGTCCACGTACTCGGACTGCTGGAGGTCCAGCTCGCTCACGACTTCGGCGAGTCGCTCCCGCTCGACGAGGGTGAGGCCGCTGACGAAGGAGAGGTCGGTGATGAGCATGGACTGGAGTCCCTTGCCCAGGGGCGCCAGCGCCGGATCCGTGGATGCGCTCGTGAAGTCGAGGACGGCCACCCGCATGCCCGCATTGGCGGTCGCCTGGGGCGTCGCGGACCAGACCGCGAGGAGGGCAAGGGCCGCAATCGGGTACAGAAGGGCCTTGTTTCCAGCAAAACTCGTGGTCATGTGGGGGCGATCCTACCCACACGGCTCAAAAGCGACCGGGCAAGCTGCCGGACAGATCGGCCAGGAGACCCAATGAACAACATGAACACCTCGATCCTTCTCGCTCTCCTTCTCGGTCTCGCCGGGTGTAGTTCTCCCCCCAGCGGGAATCTGATCATCGGGGACGATGACGACGCGGTCGGGGACGATGACGACGCGGTGGGAGACGACGACGACTCCGTGGGGGATGACGACGACTCCGTGGGGGACGACGACGACGCGGCAGGGAATCCCTTTGAGGGGACCTGGTTCGGCGGGATGGGGATCTTCAGCGACGAGCAGGGCTTCGAGATCTGCGAGGGCAAGTCCGTGTTCGAGGTGGACTCCGCCGGCGACATGGTCGGCAACGGCTCCTGCGATCTGCCCGGAGGACCCGGGGGGGGCGGAGACGCCGAGTTCGAGTTTGGAGGCTCGCTCGATGACGAGGGGCAGCTCTCCTCCGGCGTCGTCCTCTTCAACCGTGGAGACTCGGTTCAGGAGTACGAGCTCGGCGGCGGCGTCTTCGAGGAGCAAGGCGACGAGGTCCTCTACGTCACCTGGGGGATGACCTTCGGTGGAGGTGGCGGCGGCTTCCAAGTGACCGGCGAGGGGTACGCCTGGCGCGACTTCGACGGCAACGGCTTCTAGGCCAGCGGGGGCGCCGATGGCGGCGCAACCCCCAAGCAGAAGGCCCCGGCGAGAGTGACTCTCGCCGGGGCCTTCTGCGTCGGGCCGCGGAGGGCGGCCGTCGGGGACTACTCGCCCGAGGGCACGCTGATCCGGAGGACCTCGTCGTTCTCGGCGTCGACGACCCAGAGGTTGCCGTCACCGTCGAACTCCATGCCCATGAGGGCGCCGTCTTCCATGCCGGTGTCGAGGTAGTCGATGAGGTTGCCGTCCATGTCGAAGGCCCAGATCCGCCCGCTGCGGTTGTCGTTGGTGAAGATCATGTCGTCGTGAATGGCGAGGCCCGAGGGCCGACCCATCTCGTCGATGCTCTCGCCGTCCACCAGCGTCCAGCAGTCGCCGCCCTCGTACGCCACCTGGCGCTGGATGCCGTCGTAGTTGGGGCTGATGTTGCCGCCCTGCTCGCCGCTGCGCGCGTCGTGCACCGCGATGCGGTTGTTGCCGGTGTCCGCGAAGACGACATAGTCGTTGTCGTGGTCGTACTCCATGTGCGAGGGGATGTCCTCGCGCCAGCGCACCTCACCCTCGACGTGCCGCTCGATCTCGCCGTCGCTGTGATCCGCCCCGCCGGGGCCGTGGTCGTCGTTGAAGAAGTAGCGGGTGAGGCTGTCGTTGTAGCCGTCGAAGATCCAGAAGGTCCGGTCCTCTTCCCAGGCGATGCCCATCCCATTGGGGCTGTTGTGCAGCATGTCGAGGTGACCGCCGTGGCCACCGTCGTAGATGTCCAGGTCGTCCGTCCACAGGGTGGGCCCCATGAAGTCCTCGGGCGTGCCGTTCGGGCCCTGGGTCAGGTCGTCGGTCTCGTGGATGGAGGCCCAGGTGCCGTCGTCCGCGAAGGCGAGGGCCGATGGCTGCGCCAGGAAGTGCGCCGAGCCGCCGGTGTTGCCGCGGTAGACCGACTCCTGGTCGTCCGTGCCGGCGTCCAGGAGGATGACGGAGCTGTCGTCGCCCCGGTTCACGATCCACAGCTCGTCGTCGCGCTGCGGGTGGAACTCGAGGTCACGGGGGATGAACAGACCGTCGGAGTCGTCAGCCATCACGTCGACCGTGAGCTCGGAGATGTCGTGGGAGCCGCCGCCCAGGATGGCGACGCTGTCGTCGTCGTCGCCGCCGCCGCCGCCGTTGCCGCTGGGGTCACAGCCCGTGGCGATGAACGTGGACAGGCCGAGGGCGCAGAGGAGCGAGGTGCGGCCGAGAAACTGAAGGTCGAGCATCGATTCTCCCAAAGAAGTGCTGCGTGACTGTAAGCGTTGGAGGGCGCGTGGCAAGTCAAGGATTCGCCACGCCTTTTCAAATCCTGATTGATGTCAGATCCACTGGCGGGTGCGACTCATGCGCAGAGCCATGCGCGTCATGTCCCCCAGGGGCAGCTCGCCGCTCCGCACGAACCCGACGTCATGTTGAAGCCGGAAGAGCCGTTCGAACAGCCCATCGGCGGTTTGACTCATGGCCGACACCACCGCCTTCTCGAGCCAGGGCATCTGCGCGGCGTAGGGCACGAGCCAGGCCAGTCGCTGCAGCTCGGGGCTGGTGACCGCATCCGGATCGTCCCAGAGGGTGAAGCAGAACGCGTGGTCCGGGCGGAGTCGAGCCACCAGCTCGACGGTGCGCACGGCGCTGTCGGGCGTCTCGCCCGGCACGCCCAGGAAGCTCACCGTCTGGACACGGATGCCCCGCTCCCGCAGACGCGCCACCACGGCCTCGACTTGCTCGTCAGGGATGGCGGTGCCCGCGACCTGTTGTCGGAGCTCCGGGTCGCCAGACTCGATCCCGAGCCGGACGGTGTCGCAGCCAGCGTCTGCGAGCTGGTCGATCACCCGGGGGGGCAGCTGGTCGGGCCGCGCCATGCAGCCAAAGGGCAGCTCCACCTCGACCGTGTAGCGCTCGAGGAAGGCAGCGAGCCAGGCGTGGTCGCCACACACCGAGTCGTCGCGAAACCCGAAGCGCGTGTAGAAGGGCCGCCGCTGCTTCATCATCTGCACGCGGGAGATCGCCCCCTGCACGCTGTGCTTCCGGGCGGGGGCGAACCTGCGCCGAAGCTCCGCCGCGCCGATGCGGAAGCCGGCGTGCAGGTTCTCTACGGTGCCGCGGCCCAGGAGGATCGGCGCGGTCTTCTGGTCCTGTACGAAGCGGTAGCGGCGGTAGATCTCGAAGTCGGCCGCCGGCGTCTCATCGAGGTCGCCCACCGGCTCCCTCGGGGGGCCGGCGTCGAGGGCACCCTCGTGGACACCCACCGTGCCCATGCAGCCGCGCAGGGTCTTCTCCAGGCTGATACGCCACAGAAGCTCCGAGACCGTCTCGTCCGGGTCGCCCGGCAAGACGAAGTCCACGCCGTCCAGCAACGCCAACTCCGGATGACTGCTGGGGAACTCTCCGATGAAGCACACCGGTGGTCCTCCCAGGGCTCGGCTCAGGGCCGCTCCCGTGGCTCGGGCCCAGTCGACGAACCCCCCGGCGACATGGACCACCAACAGTCCGGGAGCGAAGCGGCGGACAGCCCCCACCACATCGCGCTCCGCCCCGGGGAGGAAGACGCGGGCCGAGTGCCCCCGGAACACGGCCTGGGCGGCGACGACGGCGACGTAGGGATCCGGCAGAGGATCCTTCTGGAGGAAGGCGACACGCATGAACTGGGTGGGGTCAGTCGCCGGCGGGGTGCATGCGGCCCGGCGCGACGCGGCGCGCCAGGATGCGGGCGGCGGGGTTGAAGAACTCGGGCCGGAACTGGTCGGCCAGGGTCAGGGCAGCCTTGATGACGTTCTTCGCCTTCACCGGGTCGGCCGCCATGCGCTTCGCTGTGTGCAGGATGAATCCCGGGTTCAGGTAGAAGCTTCGGTAGGCGTCCGAGAACGCAGCCTCGACGAACTCCTTGTCCTGCCAGCCCGGCGGCACGAACACCGCTTGCTTCTGGAGCTTGAAGCAGTCGATGTAGTCGTCCGGCGTCCAGCCCAGCTCTTCCCAGGCGGGCGAGCCGGGAGGGGGCCGGTAGAGCGAGAACACCGCGACGTCGAGCTCCTGGGCCAGCGCGTTCTTGACCGTGGTCTTCACGCTCTGGGGGGTCGTGCCAGGCACGCCGACCATGAAGAGGCCGATGACGTCGATCCCCGCCTTGTGGGCCGCGCGCACCGCCGCCCCGGCCGAGGCCACGGTCAGGTCCTTGTTCAGGTCCCTGAGCATGTCGTTGTCCAGGACCTCCATCCCACAGAGCACCTGGTGGCACCCGGCGGCGGCCATGGCGTTGAAGATTCCCTCGTCAACCTGTGACGCCCGCACGTAACAGGACCACGTGATGGGGTTGCCGCGCTTGCGGAGCTCGGAGCAGAAGTCGTAGATCCAGTCCTTGCCCACCACGAAGTCGTCGTCGACGAAGGCGACCTCCTTGGCTCCAAAGCGCTGGTTCACTGCGGCGACCTTCTCGGCGGCGACCGCGGGGGAGTGGCGGCGGTAGCGGTTCTTCAGCCCGAGCGCCGACGTGCAGTAGGTGCACTTCGCGTAGGCGCAGCCGCGGAACATCTCCATGTAGACGGCCGGCGTCTGCACGACGCGCATGGGCGGTGCCGAGTAGCGCTGGACCTCGAGCAGGTCGTAGGCCGGCAGCGGCATGTCGTCCAGTTCGCGCTGGGGGATGCGGTCGGTGTTGCGGCGCAGGGTGTCGCCGTCCCGCCACATCGTCCCCGCGACGCCGTCCACCCCCTGTCCGGCCGCCAGTCGCCCGATGAGCTCGACTGCAGTCTCCTCACCCTCGCCCATGCAGGCGATGTCCACGTGAGGGTTCTCCATCACGTGCTCGGGGAAGAGGCTCGGGTGAGGTCCTCCGACGAAGATGGGCACGTCAAAGGTCTGCTTGAGGCGGGTGGCGATCTCGGACGCCGCGGGCCAGAGGATCGTCGTGCTCGAGATGCCGATGGCCTCGGGGCCAAAGCGGCGCAGGTACTCGACGATCCCGGAGGCGTCGATGTCCAGCGCGGGCGCGTCGACGACCTGCACCTCGTGTCCGGCTTCTCGGAGGCACGCGGCCACACAGATGGCCCCCAGGGGCACGGCGTTGTGAAACGCTCGGCGCCGCATCATGCCGTACAGCATGCGCCCGTAGTCGAACGGCGGGACGACGATTGAGACCTTCACGGACGCTCCTCTTGCAGCCGGCCGGCATTGTAGAGCGGGGTTTGGCCGCCAGCCACCGTCAGAAGAGTCCGTCGCACTCGGTGGGGTCCGCGATGATCTGCGTGCAGAGCGCCGGGAGGTTCATCGCCTGGACGATGATGTCCACGTCCTCTTGCGGAACCTCGTGGTAGAGCAGCGCATCTACGAGGATGAAGGCGACCTCCAAGAATTCGGCAGGACCGATGGGCGCACTCTGGGGAGCGGCGGAGGTGACTCCGTCGTGGGACTCCACCATCCCGCGACACTGCCGTCCCTCGGCGTCCAGGGCCGGCTCGAAGGCCTCCCCGCCGTAGTCGAAGGGACCATCGAGGCCACCGAGCAAGCGGGTGAGGCAGACGGCCAAGACCGGGGAGTACTCGGGAAGCCCGTCGTCGTTGAGGAAGTAGCGAGACACCTCGGCGTGCATCGAGAGCTTGGTGGCGAAGGTCTGTGCGACGGTCCCGATCCCCGGGCGCCGCCCGAGTCGTTGGTAGAGCGACGCGTCGCTGTCGGGGTCCTCGACGATCTGGTCGCCGAGGGCATTGAGGCTGGCGCGCAGCACGTCAAGGTCTTCGGGGGGAACCCCCTCGGCCGAGCCCGCGGCGTCGAAGATCGCGAGCCAGTCATCGAAGTCCGCCCCGCTGATCCCGAGCCCTGCGTGGACCGCGCCCATGTCCGTGTCGCACTCCGACGGGACCGGAGACCCTTGATCCACCATGGAGACGAGCATCTCGCCGAGGCAGATCTCCATCTGCTCGTGATCGACGGAGTCGTTGCGGAAGTACCCGCTGACCGATGACGTGGCGATCTGGCCTTCGATGATGCGTCCAGCGAGGGAGCGCAACCCCTCGGGTCCGCCAAGGCGCTCGAGCAAGGGGGGCAGTGCAGCGGTGACGGTGACGGACGCCGAGATGGCCACGTCGTCCGCGGTCCACGCCGTGCGGTCGTCCCGAGCGACCGACAGCGTCACGGTGTGGGAGCCGGCTGCCTCGGAGCAGCGGGCGAGGTTTGCCCGCGCCGGTGACGTGGTCGCGATGGAGTTGAAGGCGGTGCCGTCGGCATTGCAGGTCTCTCCGTCCACCTGCACCACGACGTGACCGCACGGGCCGTCGCTCGCGAGGCAGGTCCCCGGGGCCTTGAGGATCAGGTTTGTGGTCGTGAAGTCGACCATCAGTGACCGCTCCGCATCGGGGGCCGTGGCGACCACCGCTCCTTCGGTCGGCGTGACGATGGTCACCGTGGGGGCGGTCCCGTCCCCGTCGGGATCGGGGTTTGGCTCCACGGAGGCAGCGGGCCCGCAGCCGCAGCCAGCCAGGACGAGGACGGTTAGGATCGCTCGCAGGGAGCGGGAAGCAAGGAACGGCATGTCCCGATGATAGGCTCCGCGGTCCATGCCCCGCACGCCTCTTCCGTCTCTCGTTGCGGCGTCCCTGCTCGTCGCTGCCTTCCTCCTCTGCACCTTCGCGCCAGGCTCGGTCGAGGCCGAGGAAGCGGTCCCCGGGCTCCAGTCCGACGGGCGTGGGGTGAAGTCTTCGGCGCGCACCGTCGACATCTCTGACCTGGACCTGGACCTCGAGGTCGACGTCGTGGGCGGCACGGTGAAGGGCACCGCGACCCACACTCTGACGCCGCTGCGCACTGGACTCCTCGAGATTCGGCTGCACGCCGTCGCTCTCGACGTGTCGGTCGTCACCATCGACGGGGCGGCGGCTCCCTTTCGCGTCTTGCCCGAGCAGCTGGCCATCACCCTCCCCGCTCCGAGCGTCAGGGGCGCGACGCACACCGTGGCCGTCACCTATTCCGCGTCGCCCCAGTTGGGTCTGCACTTCCGTCGCCCGGGCCCCACCTCCCCCGACACCTACGCCGAGGCGTGGTCGCAGGGGGAGAACACGGACAACCGCCACTGGTTCCCCACCTGGGACGAGCCCAACGACCGATTCACCTACCGAGGAGCCTTCACGGTCGCCGATCGGTTCACGGCCGTGAGCAACGGGCGCATGGTGAACAAGCAGCCAGCGCGACCCGGGTGGACGACCTGGACCTACACGCTTCAGGAGCAGGACCTCGTCTCGTATCTCGTGATGTTCGCCGCGGCCGAGTACCGCCTCGTGAGCGAGCGCTGGCGGGAGCGGCCGCTCATTGGCTACCTGCCGCCGGACGTCGATGACGCCACGGGGCAGCGTGCGCTGGCGCGGACCGCCGACATGCTCGACTTCATGAGCTCCGTCACCGGCACCGAGTACCCATACCCCGGCTACAGCCAGGTGTTCGTCCAGCGCTTCATCTACACGGGGATGGAGAACACGACCGCCACGGTGCTCGAGCGCAACCTGCTCTTCCCAGAAGAGCTCGCTGCCCACAAGAGTGGGACTGAGTCGGTGGTCGCCCACGAGCTTGCGCACCAGTGGTTCGGCGACCAGCTCACGTGCCGCGACTGGAGCCACATGTGGCTCAACGAGGGCATCACCACCTTCCTCGAGGGTTGGTGGTGGGACCACGCGCACGGGCCCGAGGAGGGAGCCGACAAGAAGTTCGGTCGGGTCAACGGCACCGTGCAGGGCGAGAAGAAGAACGCTCGCCCCCTGGTCGTGGACTTCTTCACCCGCGAAGGGACGCGCCAGAGTCACAACGTCTATCGCAAGGGGAGCGCACTCATGTGGGGCCTGCGCGCGCTGCTGGGCGAGGCGGACTTCGGGGAGGCGTTCCGCGCGTACGTCTCGAGGAATCAGCACGGGATGGTCACCACGGACGATCTCCAGCGCGCCTTCGAAGAGGCCAGCGGTCTGGATCTCGACTGGTACTTCCAGCAGTGGGCCTACCTCGCGGGTCACCCCGTCCTGGAGGTGAAGCACGCGTGGGACGCCGAGCAGGGCACCCTGCGCGTCGACCTGGCGCAGACCCAGGAGGTCACGGGCAACACGCCGCTGTTCGTGCTCCCGGTGGACCTGGAGATTGGAACCCCGAGCGGAATTCAGCGGCATCGCGTGTGGCTCGAAGGCGCTGAGGCCTCTCTCGTCCTCCCGTTGGCTGGCGGCGTCTCCTGGGTTGGCGTGGACCCCGAGGGCGGCTTGCTCGCGGATGTGCAGCAGACGCAGACGGACGCGGAGTGGTCGGCGATTCTCGGGAGCGACGCCAGCGCCTACAGCAAGCGGCTGGCATGGCACGCCGTCGTGAACCGCGAGCAGCCGCCGGACGAGACTCTGCGCGCCGCGGTGGTCGGGACGCTGATGAGTGGCGACGCGCATCACGTGTGGCGCGGGCTCGCCGCCGAAGCCTTGGGCGAGTGGAAGGACGAGTCCTCGGTGCAGACCCTGATTCGTGCCCTGGGACGGTTCGGGGGAACGAGCGGCACAGGGGCCCCCGGCCTCGCGGCCCAGACCCGACTTCAGGCAACCCTGGGCAGGGTGCTCGGCAAGGCGCCGGCCTCTCCGGGGGTGATCGCCGCCTTGAAGGCGCTGCACGCGCGGGGTGGGAACGAGTACGTCACGAGTCGCGCCCTGCAGGCGCTGTCCAAGGTGGATGGCGACGAGGCCTTGCCCCTCGCGCGGGCGGACCTCGCCCGGGATGGTGGGCACAACAACCAGCGCTGGCGCTACGCCTTCGACGTGCTCGGCGCCCACGGCGACCGCAAGGACCTCGACCGCCTCGACCGCTTTCGCAGTCCCAACGTCTTCCACTGGTCCCGCTCCTCTGCCCTGCGGGCCTCGGCAAAGATCGCCAATCGTCAGCCGCTGGGCGACGCGCGCGACGCCGCGCGCCGGCACGTCGCGAAGGACGCGGAGGCCACCCTCGCCGACCTGAATCTACGAGGGGTGCAGGGGGCCGTCGGCATCCTCGGCAGCGTGGGAGACCTGGACTCGGTCAAGAAGCTTCAAGCCGCGCGAAGCGCGTGCACCGTCGGCGTCGTCCGGGATGCGATGACGGGCGCCATCGAGTCGATCCGGACCCGGAAGGAAGAGGATCCCGAGCCGAAGGAAGACGATGGCCAGCTGACAGCCCAGGTCAAGAAGCTCCAGGAGCAACTCGACGCGCTCGGTGAGAGGCTCGATGCGCTCCAGGACAAGCAGTAGCCGGTGTCCATCGCGGCTCCCGGGGGCCCTCGGTTCGTCCGGGACGCCGCTTGGCAGCACTTGCTCGACCAGGTGTCCTTGGGCGTGCGCGCGCCCGGCACCGAGGGCCACGCGGCCTGTGCGCGACTCTTCGAGGACCGACTCGCGGAGATCGCGGCGCGATCGGGGGCGGTGGGAGAGCCCTGGCGGCAGTCCTGGCAGCAGGAGTTTCGCGGGGAGCAGATCACGCTGACCAACGTGCTCGTGACCATCGAAGGGCGTCGGGGGGCGAGCTCGGGGGGGCCGGCTCCCACGACGCTGCTAGGCAGTCACTACGACGCGCGCTGGCAGGCGGACAACGAGGATGATCCCCGACTCGTCGCCGCGCCAATCCCCGCGGCCAACGACGGCGGCAGCGGAACTGCTTGCCTGTTGGAGCTGGCCCGCGCGTTTGGCGAGGAGCCGCCCGATGGGGATGTCGTGCTCGCCTTCTTCGACGGGGAGGACCTCGGCGGGATCGATGATCTGCCCTACGCGGTGGGCTCCCGTTGGTTTGTGGAGCATGGGCTCGATTGGGGCGATGGGATCGCGGATCGCCTCGCCGTCGATCGGGTCATCGCGCTCGACATGATCGGTGGACGAGGCGCGAAGCTGAACATCGAGGGGAACTCACTGGTGCACAGCGAAGAAGCCCGCGCGCTGTTCCAGCGGCTGTTTCGCACAGGGCGCGAGGCCGGCCGCGCCGCGTTCTTCGGGGGCAAGGAGCGCTGGATCTACAGCGATCACGGGCCCTTCCTCGACGCGGGGATGCCCGCGCTGTGTCTCATCGACATCGACTATCCGCAGTGGCACACCCAGCGCGACCTGCCGGCCGCGTGCGCCCCGGAGCCCATCGCCGAGGTGGGTCAGACGCTCCTCGAGGTCTTGCGCCAGAGCTGAGGGCGGGCGACCCTGAGCAGGTCCATGTCTCCAGTCACGACCCACGTTCCCGACGACGCAGTTCGCCCCTTTGTGGCCCGCCTCGACATGCCCACCCCCCGCGAGCTCTTCGACGCGCTCTCCGAACGCGGCTACGTCGGCCAGAGGGAGGGGCGGAGGGCGCTGGCGCTGATGGCCCATCGCCACGTGCGTCGCCTCCGGTCGATCTTCGTCGACGGGGTGGCCCGCGATCGACTGCCCCGCAAGGAGAACCTGCTCCTCGTGGGCCCCACCGGGTCAGGCAAGACGTTTGCGGTGGAACTGATGTTCCGCGAGATGTTGGGGTTGCCCACGGCGATCATCGACGTGACCACCCTGTCGGAGACCGGCTACGTCGGTGGGGACGTCTCCTCGGTGCTGACCCGGCTGCTCTATGCGGCCGAGATGGATCCCGCCCGCGCCCGAGTCGGTGTCGTCTGTCTGGACGAGCTGGACAAGATCGCTGGGGGCTCCAACAACGCGGTGTTCGCCGGTGCGGGCACGACCAAGGATGTCACCGGTCTCGGGGTGCAGCGAGAGCTGCTCAAGCTCCTGGAGGCCACCGAGGTGCCCGTCTCGACTGGCATGGACCACTCGAGCTACCACCAGTCCGTGCTGATGCGGACCGATGACATCTCCTTCGTGGCGGCGGGGGCGTTCAGCGGGCTCAAGACTCTGACTCGGCGCCGCGCCGCAGGGGGAGGGATGGGCTTCGGTCAGGACCGGATCGAGAAGGAGTCCATCGCGGTGCGCTACGAGCCCGAGGAGCTTGAGAGCGCGGCCGTCTTCCAGAACTACGGCTTTCTGCCGGAGTTGGTGGGTCGCTTCGCGCGGATCGTGCCGTTCGAGCCGCTGGATGCAGCGGCGATGCGGGAGATCCTCGAGCGGCAGGTGCTACCGGCGCGCCGCCTGGAGCTGGAGCTGGCCGGCATCGCCCTCGATGTCACCGATGAGGTCGTCGACCACCTCGTGAGGCTCGCGCTGAAGAGGGAGACCGGCGCGCGCGGGCTCGCGTCGGCTCTGACGCGCGCCCTCGAGGAGGCAGCGTTCGAGGCCTTCTCGGCAAAGGGAGCCAAGCGCGTCCGCGTCGCCCTCGATGGGGCGAGCATCGTGGCAGACGTCGAGCGCGGGGTCGGTTGGACTCGAGACGAGAGCGCGGCGGACTGAGCGCCGGACAGCGTCTCAGGAAGGATCGGGGCTCGGCTCCGGCACCGGCCCGATCGTGTCCGACGGGACCTCGACCACCTTGACGTCCATGTAGCTGTTCGTCAGGGGAAGACCCAGCAGGCGAAGCAACGAGTGCAGGTGCCGCGAGTGGTTCTCGATGCTGTCGTCGTTCACCTTGTTCCCGATGGGGATGCCGACAAAGTCGACTCCACCGGCTTTTCCGACGCGCAGTCGCTCCCACATCGCCTTGAGATGGGCGGCGTGGTTGGACGCCTCGCGGAGGGCCTTGCCGCCGTCTGCGCCCATGAACGCGACGACAAGCGTCTCGAGGCTCGGGGGGGCGGGGGTCGTTTCGTCCGTCATGGGCGGCCTCCAGCTCGCGGTCTCAAATCACACATTGCGGAGCGTGGTAGCACACCTGTGCGCTCGGGCTCAACGCAGGAGCGTACGTACCTCGCTCAGGATCCGGTCCCCGGACCCCCGCTCGTAGCCCTGATGATGAAACCGGACCACGCCTTCGCGGTCGATTACGAAGGTGGAAGGGATTCCTTTCACCACCCAGGATTTTTGTGTCGCTCTCCCCTCGGGAGCCCACACCGGGTCCATCGAGTAGGACGAGTCCTCCATGAACTGCTCGGGTTTGTCCCGGGTGGCGTCCACTGAGACGAGAAGGAACGTCACCGGTTCGTCCCCGAGCCTCTCCGAAGCAGCCTGAAGCTCGGGGAGAGCGCGCTTGCAGGGCGCGCACCAGGTGGCCCAGAAGTCGACGATGACCACCCGCCCCTTCAAGTCGTCGAGGGCGCGGGCTGCACCGGACAGGGTCTGCACCTCGAGCCCCGGCATGGCCTGTCCCACGAGGGGGTGGGTCTCTCGGGGTCCCTCATCGTCTTGGGGCTGATTGAGCTCGGCGCGCTGGGACGCGGCGGCGAGAAGGGCCGACCAAACCTCGGCCGCGGTCCTGGCCTCGGGGTGCACGGCCCCATAGCGCCCGATGGCTGCCCTGGCGGTCTCAGTGTCCGCTGCGGGCACGTCGTCCTCGGCCAGTCGGCCCGCCAGCCAGGAGATGTCTGCGTCGCGGGCGAAGTCCGGCCGCTCGTTGGCCACGGCCATCTCTGCCACCAGCGGCCAGGCATCGGCCAGATGAGGTCCTTCCCAGGCTGCCTCGAGGGCCAGGGCCCAGGCCGCGTCGGGCTCGCCAGCCTCACGAAGCCGACGCGCCCTTCGGAGGCGAAGATCCGCCACAAAGAGCGCCCGCCGCTCCTGGGTCTTGGTGAAGGAGAGGGACCCGTATCGCTCCCAGGGGTCCCAGTCGGCGCTGAAGACGGCGGACTCGGCAGCGAGAAGAGCCTCGATCGCTGGCTCCGGCTCCAGAAGATCCGCGAGCTCCATCCAGCCGCGGGCGTCGCCTGGGTCGAGGGCGACGATGCGCTCGAGGCGCCGTCTTGCCTCTGCGGTGTCGGGAGGGGTGCTGGCGAGGGCCGACTCGGCGACCCGCCAGCGCCACCGCTGCGCTGACAGCCCCGCGTCGTCGTCCCCGACGTCCCCGGCGAGGGCGAGAAGTCGAGCGAGTCGCACGGAAGGATCGTCGTGGTTGTGCGCGCGGTTGGTGCCGGCGAACAGGGTTCGTTGGTCCGTGGGGACGATGAACGTGCCGCGCCACCACCGCGCGTTGTCCAGGAGGCGATAGCTCGGTGAGACCCCCACGAGGCTGCGCATCCAGGCCCGCTTGCCGTCCAGGTTCTTGCTGCGGTCCCAGAACTTGAGCAGCTCGTTTCCCAGGACCAGGTCCTCGAGGCCCCTCGGCTCCAAGGAGGCAACTGCGACCAGGACGCGGTTGCGCGCCGCAGAGACGTCTTCTGGGGGCTGCGTCCAGCCGTTCCAGGCGAAGAGCCCCCCGCAGGCCTCGGCTGCCCAGGGGTCGGTGCTCAGGATCTGCAAGCAGGCATCGGTGGTCGCGGCGAGGTCCCCCTGTTGGAGACTCCATTGAAGCCAGCTGATGCGGCCCTGCAGGGGGACCGGGTCGAGCTCGTAGGCTTCGACGCCCACCGCGATGGCTTCGGAGGGGCGCTCAGACCGGTAGAGCAGGTCCCGCAGGGTGATCAGCGCCCCATGGCGCACGGTGAGGTCCGCGCTCCCATCCCGCCCCAGCTCGGCGAGGGCCGCTTCGGAGGTCGCGACCCACTCGGTGGTCGCGTTCGTGAACTTGTCGCGCCGGTGCACGGCCATCCGAGCTCGCACCACGCGCACGACGCGATGCCCGTCCTCGGGCGCCTTCTCGGCCAGGGCCTCCCAGGCGGCCACCAGCTCGGGCCCTTCGGCTTTGCCCCACGCCAGCGCCTCGGCGAGGAGGCCCCAGGCGTAGCTCTCTTCGGGGCGTGCCTCGATGGCCTGGTGCAGAGAAGCGATGGCTTCGTCGACTTCTCCCGTGGCCAACTGCTGCTGAGCCAGATTGAGCAGCCGCCCCGGGTCAGACTCGGCGCGGGCCGGGGTGGGAAGCAACAGGACCACCGTGCAGAGCAGCGCCAGGGAGGCGGCCTGCGTCACCGTCGACCTCCACCCCGTCGCGCCACGGCTTCGTCCGTGGACTCGGCCCAGCGCGCGTCGAACCACTCCTCCAGGGCCTGGACCGGCAGGCTGAGGTCCGTCCAGGCTCCTACCTCGCGGTTGCGCTCGAACCCGCTGGTGGAGATGTTCGCCGACTGGATCTGGGCGGTGTCGTCGATGAGGAAGGCCTTGGCGTGGGTGATCACCTCGACGGTCTCCCACCGCATGTCGACTCCCCGCTCCTCGAGCCACTCCACGGCTGCCTCGTTGCGCTCGTTGTTGTCGAACTGCCAGTCGGACCACTCGGCGACCCCTCGCACCGTGACGCCGCGGTCCGCCGCGTCTGCGAGGGCCCCGTACACCTGCATCGCTGGC
Organism: Deltaproteobacteria bacterium; assembly: GCA_023954745.1. Taxonomy (GTDB): domain Bacteria; phylum Myxococcota_A; class UBA796; order UBA9615; family UBA9615; genus JAGSHC01. The sequence goes on from JAGSHC010000043.1 coordinate 23,899, forward strand.
GAAGACAGGTTGTTCGGCTGGAGGAATGTTCCGTAGAGGGTGAAGTCCACTCGCTGCCGCGCGCCGTTGATGGACTCCAGGAGGGAGGGGAGGAGGAGGTCGTCGGCAAGGGCGATGACTCGAGCGCCGTCGGTGTCCTGAGCCGGGGGCAGGACCCGTTCGCTCGCGTTGGCCCAGACGTTGTCGAACCACGCCTCGAGCCAGGCGACCGGCGCGCCGTTGCTCAGGCGGAGGTTGCACTCGTGGTTTCGGCTGATCGACGAGGTGCTCCAGTTGGTGGAGCCCACGAGCGCATCGTCTCCGTCGGCGATGAGCATCTTGCTGTGCACCGTGGTGTCGGGGAACAGGTCCGTCTTTGCATCGACGCCCCGGTTGATCAGGCTCTGGGCGGCCCCGGCGTTCGACTCGATCTCGTCGTCCAGCAGCACCTTGACGGTGACACCCCGGTCCACGGCGTCTCCCAGCGCGGTGACCACCTGGCTGGTGGAGGTACCCGAGAACAGCTCGAACTGGGTGACGAGGACACGGCTCTCCGCGTTGGCTACGAGATCGAGCAGCGCCGGCAGGTAGTCACCGTCGCAGACCAGCTCCGCGTTGGGCTCGCCGGGACCCGGTTGGTCGGGCTTGCAGCCCACGGTGGCGCAGCCGCACAGCAGCGCGGCGAGGCTGAGGGCTCCGAGCCGAACTACGCCGTGGGACGGGCTCATTGCGCGGGCCCGAAGACCTGATTGACGCCCGATCTTGACCGGCGCAATCAGCGCTTCTTCCGAGGCTTGCTGTGGTGCGTGGGCACGTCACCGAAGATGCGCTCCTCGGGCTCCTCGGGCTCGTCCAGCTCCAGATCGAGCTCGTCGTCGTCGTCGTCGTCGTCGTCGGGGGGCCGCCCGTGCTCGGTGGCCATCGCCTGGGGACTCGCGCTGGCGCCGGCGTAGGCGGGCGTGGACGCTGCGATCTCGGCGAGGGAGGTGGAGATGTTGTTCAGCGACACGGGGAACGTGACCGGGCCTGCGCCCCCCACCATCCCACCGCCGGAAGGCGAAGGCGAAGCCGGAGCCGACGCAGCAGCCATGAGCGACTGGGCGGGAGGGCGCTGGGCCAACTCTGCCCGCACTGCGGACTCGGGGCTCCCCCCGTCGAGCAGTTGGACTTCGCCGAAGCCGTCCTTGCGTTCGCTCACCGCGGTGGCGACGAGCTCGACGCCGCGCAGCGTGGGGTGGGTCGTCACCTGGAGGTAGGCCCGGGCGAGGGCGGCCAGGGTGGGCTCCTGAAGCGTGATCACGTCGCCCGAGGCCGTCTCGATGCGGGCCGCGACCCGCTCCTCGCCTTCCGGGACACCGACGAGCACGCGACGGACGCCTCGGTTGCGCAGCAACAGGTTGAAGTCCATGGTGGGAACCTACCAGCCCCTCATCGTCTATGTCCTCGTCCCTCCCCACCGCCCCTGCGTTGCCCGCGGGGGCCCGCTGCGCAAGCCATCCCGACCGGGACGCAACCCGCGCTTGCGCGCGATGCGGCTCGTTCGTCTGTGCGAGCTGTCTCGTGGGGGGAGAGCTGTGCGTCAGCTGCAAGCGACGTCTCCTGGCCGAGGGCACCCCCTGGACTCCCCAGGAGAAGGCACGAGCGGAGGCGCGGCGGTACCGGGGGTGGAGCGAGCGCGGGCTGCGCCTCGAACTGGTGGTGGCGGCGGTGGGCGCCCTCGTGGGCGCGGGCGCCGCGGGGGGCTGGCTGCCGGGGGTGTTGCGCTTCGTGGGGACGGGGACCTGGCTGCTCGCCTGTGCCCTCGGACTCGGGGTGGCGGCGTCGGCGGGCCTGGGGTGGAGCAAGTCCGAGGCGGGACGCCCTGGGCCAGCGGTGCAGGGCGTCTACCCGTCGAGTCAGGCGCTGCTGCTGGCGGGGTTGGGCCTGCTGCCCCTGGCGCTCAGCCTCGCGTCGCTACTGTCCTGAGTCATCGTCGTCGCCCGAGTCGTCGTCGTCCCCGGCTGGCGCCAGTTCGCCGGTCGTGAAGGCGAAGGTGATGGGATCGGAGCCGCCGAGCCAGGTGAGCACGACCGTGTAGTCCGTGAGCGGCTCGAAGTCACCGTCGGGCTGCCACGCCCAGACGCTGCCGTCCCCCACCTCCTGTCGAGAGCCGGGAGTGGGTCCGTCTGCATCGGTGACCGCGAAGCTCACCCCGAGGACCGGAGCCGTCCACTCCGCAGTCACATCCTGCGTCGGGGGCACGTCGGAGGTTCCATCCGCCGGAATCACCAGGACGAGCTCACCGGGACCCACAGGGTCGTCGTCTCCCGGGGGGCAGCCGGCCAGGGCGAGGGCCAGTAGCGGGGCCCAGCCCCTCACTGCTGCTCGTCGTGCCACTCGGGGCACAGCTCGTAGACCCCGTCGCCGTCCTCGTCGTACTGGGCGTCGGACCCGTCGCAGATGACACCGATGAAGTGGCTGTCGATGATGTCGACGCATGTGCGTTCGCGAATCGACGAGGCGCGGGTCTGGCCCTCGTAGTCGGTCAACTCGATCCGCAGGCACTTGTCCTCACGCGTGCCCGTCGGGCAGCGCACGCACTCGCTGCCCCCGAACTCGGGGAACACGTCACAGAAGCTGTCTCCCCCGAAGGGACCGTCCGACGGGATGAGGCCATCGAGGGCCCAGGTCGAGGAATGCAGGGTGAGCGAGTGCACGAACAAGCCCTGCCGGTCAGGCAGCACGGAGGCGTCGAGGACCCAGTCCTTGAGCTGCAGGTTGCCTCCGAGGCCGCCCAGATCTCCTGCGCCGAAGCGGTCGCCCGATGCGGTGATGCGGGGGTTGTCCCAGATCCCGGGCCGGTCGTCTTCGGTGCCCAGGACGCCGTCCGGGCCGGCCGTGATGGTCGTCGTCTCCTGGCATTGGTCCTGAAGTTGAGTCCCCGCCACCGTGGGCGCCACCACGAGGTCGATGAACCCCTCGTCCAAGGCCGAGTCTTCCTGCACCGCCATGAGCAGAGCCAGGTCTTGCCCCTGGGGCAGGCCCGGCACGTTGCTGAGGTCGCCGAAGGGCTCGATGATCACGGCCCAAGCCATCTCGGGCAGCTCCTCGAGATCGCCGTCGTCCAACGGGAAGCCGAGAAGGCTCGTCTCGAACTCGAAGCGGAGGGAGCCGCTGGCCCAGGTCACGTCCACCACCCAGTCCACGTCGGGACTGAAGGGCTCGTCCGGCACGAAGCGCCGCACGACCTCGTTCTCGTTCCCCAGCACGGTGCCGGCGACGTCGGTGCCCGTCCGCGGGCGCACGGTGATGGCGACGTCCTTGGGGACCCGATCGAACTCCACGATCACTTCGGTCGTGCCGGGCACGTTGTTCTCGTCGTCCTCGGGGTCGGTCCCGACGACGGAGGCGGGCAGGTCTGGGGTGCCGGTGGGTTCCTCGAACGGCGTGCAACCCACGAGGGCGGCGAGGAGCAGGACGGGGAGGAGACGGGTCACGGCGCTAGCGTAGCGCTCAGGAGCGCTCGCATCAGGGCGTCGCCGAACCCTCCGGGGCGTCCGGAGTCTCGGGCGTCGCCGCCTTGGCCGCGAGCTCTTCCTTCCAGCGCTTCTCCCAGAGGGTGTCACCGCGGTATCGCTGACTGGCCTCTCGCAGCTCCTGCATCTTCGCTGGATCGACGCCAGGCCAGGTGCGGCCCTCGTCGATGTTCAGGCGGCTCCAGATGGGCCCGCCGGGGTACTCGTCCCCGCGGGCCTTGAAGGCCATGTTGCGCTCGGTGCCGATGACTGCGCTCATGTTGTGCTGCACGAAGTCGTTGCGGATCGAGGTGTCGATGAGACCGCCGTCCCAGCCGCCGAACGCCTTCTTCTTGTTCTTCACCCACCACATCATGTCGGGGTCGTACTGACTCAGGTTCTCGTGGCGGATGGTCTCCAGCAGGAGGTCCCACACCCAGTCGCACTCCTTGCCCGCAACGCGGCAGGTGTCCGTGACGGCCACGAGGCCTTCGCCCCGCGTGGCGGCCGGCGTGCTGCGCGGCGGGTTGTAGTAGCCACCCTGGAAGTCGCGGTAGTCCTTCCACATGGGGCGGTTCTTCTCGTACTGGAACTGCACCGCCCGGGCGAGGTTGAGCGAGTGGTCGAGGTACTTCTCGTCCTTCGTCGCCTGGTAGAGGTAGCTCAGGGCGATCATCAGCCAGTGGTCGTTGGCGAGGCTCTTCTCGGTCTTGCCGGCGTCGCGCACGTCGATGAGCCAGTCGCTGGCGGCGCGGGCGGTGTTGAGCCACTTCTCGTCCGGGTTCCAGGCGTGCAGTCGCAGCAGGCCTAGGATGGCCTCGCCCGGGTAATACGCGCTGTCGTCGGTGTCGGTGGGCGGACCGCCCGGCTTCATGGCCGGGAAGTAGATGAACTCGCCGTCTTCCTTGAGGGACGCGACGATGAAGTTGCCGAACTTGATGGCGTCGTCCTTGTAGGTCTCGTAGTCGCCCGTGGCCTCGCCGTACTGGTCGAGCATCACGAGCGCCAGGCCGGCACCGCCGAGCTTGACCTTGTTCCCGGGCGACAGGATCCACTTCGTGGGGCCGCCACCGAAGGGGCCCGTGCGCTCGTCCTCGCGGCACTTCGAGAACAGGAACTTGATGGCCTGCTCCGACGCGAGTCGGTAGGGCTCGTACTTGGTGCGGTCGTAGGCCTGCAGGATCGAGTAGGTCGTCCCGCCATGGCGAAGGAGGTTGTAGCTGTTGGAGTCCCGGTCCTTGGCGACGTAGTACTGGTACCGGATCTTGCCTTCAGCGGTGATCGACGAGACGAGGTAGTCGGCGGCCCAGACGGTGCGCTGGAGCAGCAGGTCCTCGTTCAGATCATCGAAGTCCCAGCGATGCATGCGGTACGTCCGCACGATGTCGGGGGTCTCCTTGCCGGCGGGGTCGCCCTCGACCCAGGAGCTCGTGTAGAGCCGGGTGTAGGGGAACTCCTCGGGAAGGGAAGCCATGGAGCTCTCGCGCCGCTTGAGGGCCTTGACGACGTTCTTGCGGGGGATGCCGCGGGTCTTCTTCGCGGAGGAGAAGATCGACTGCTCGAGGACCTCGCTGGGGAGGATGTACGTAGACGCGCCCTCGTGGGTGACCCAGTACCCGTAGATCCCGACCTCGCGCTTCTTGGGCTTCTCGATGGCGCGCTTGAAGTTGCGGTCCTTGACCTTGCGGACGATGTCGATCTTGATGCGAACGTCGCTGCCGGCCTTCTGCGCCTTCGCGATGGCGTTGCCGTTGGTGCTCTTCAGCTGCTCGGCCGCCGCCCTGACCGAGTCGGCGAGGGTGGCTCCAGTCCCGGTTCCGCAGATGTTGGGGCGCTCGACCCCGTAGACGCAAACGAAGGCGCGCCGGCCCGGGAGCGCGCTGAGGTCGGTCTCGGAGCCGGGGGCGGTCCCGTAGAGCGTGGCGCGCGACAGGTCGAACGCCTCGCGCAAGACCTCCTTGTCGGCCATTGCCTGCTCGATGGCGTCATCGCCACCGGACTGGCCGAGAGCGGACCCGGGATCGGAGGAGGAGCCGCCGCCGCCGCAACTCGCGAGTGGGATCACCCCGAGAGCCAGGAGGACGAGGAGGGCGAAGGGGGGCGCGGAGAACCGGCGTGTTTGCATCGACATCGTGGCGACGATTAGCCGTGGGGAACGAGCCGGTCAAGGGTCGAGGTCAGAGCCGCTCCCCCATCCACGCGAGTTGGTGGAGCTGCTGTCCGTTGGGGAGCCGCCCGGCGGGTTCGGCCGCAGTTGTGGGGAGTTGGCTCAGGAACGAGGGCTAGCGCAGCGGTCCTGGTCGCTCAGACCCCCTACTGGTTTCGCTCAGGATGGGTCCACTGGCACGTAGATCTCACTGCCACCCGCCTTGAACCGTTCCGCCATCTCGTCGAGGCCCGCGCGGATCTCGTCGGTGGACATGCCGTCGGCGCCGCCGATGGAGACCACGTCGCCGAGCTTGTCGGCCATCTCGTTCACGTCCTGGCTGAGCTTGTAGGCGCAGAACGCCGGCCCGCACATGGAGCAGAAGTGGGCGACCTTCGCGCCCGCCTGGGGCAGCGTGGCGTCGTGGTACTCCCGCGCCGTCTCGGGGTCGAGGCCCAGCTCGAACTGGTCTTCCCAGCGGAACTCGAAGCGCGCCTTGCTCAGCATGTCGTCCCACTGCTGTGCGCCCGGGTGCCCCTTGGCGAGGTCGGCGGCGTGGGCGGCGATCCGGTAGGCGATCATGCCCTCCTTCACGTCGTGCTTGTCAGGCAGGCCGAGGTGCTCCTTCGGCGTGACGTAGCAGAGCATCGCAGTGCCATACATCCCGATGATGGCGGCGCCGATGGCCGAGGTGATGTGGTCGTAGCCAGGCGCGATGTCCGTCGTCAGAGGCCCCAGCGTGTAGAAGGGCGCCTCGTGGCAGACCTCCTGCTGGAGGTCCACGTTCTCCTTGATCTTGTGCATGGGCACGTGGCCCGGGCCCTCGATCATCACCTGCACGTCGTGCTCCCACGCGCGGGTCGTGAGTTCGCCGAGGATGCGCAGCTCGAAGAACTGGGCGTCGTCGTTGGCATCGGCGATCGCGCCAGGGCGCAGGCCGTCTCCCAGCGAGAAGGAGACGTCGTACTCCTTCATCACCTCGAGGATGCGGTCGAAGTGCTCGTAGAGGAAGTTCTCCTTGTGGTGGTGCATGCACCACTTGGCCATGATCGAGCCGCCCCGGGACACGATGCCGCAGACCCGGTCCCGGGTGAGCGGGATGGCACGCAGGAGCACGCCGGCGTGCACCGTGAAGTAGTCGACGCCCTGCTCCGCCTGCTCGCGGATGGTCTGCAGGTACACGTCGATGTTGAGGTCCTCGACGACCCCGCCCACCTTCTCCAGGGCCTGGTACAGAGGCACGGTGCCGATGGGCACGGGGCTGTTGCGCAGGATCCACTCGCGGGTCTCGTGGATGTTCTTGCCCGTGGACAGGTCCATGACCGTGTCCGCGCCCCACTTCACCGACCACTGCAGCTTCTCCACCTCGTCGTCGATGGACGAGGAGATGGCGCTGTTCCCGATGTTGCTGTTCACCTTCACCTTGAAGGCCTTGCCGATGATGGTCGGCTCGAGCTCGAGGTGGTTCTTGTTGGCGGGGATGATCGCGCGCCCGGCGGCGACTTCGGCCCGCACGAACTCGGCCTCCATGCCTTCGCGGGCAGCGACGAACTGCATCTCCTCGGTGATGAGGCCCTTCCGGGCGTAGTGCATCTGGGAGAAGTTGGTGTCCCCGCGATCGATGCGCGGCTGCACCCAGTCCTGACGACGCTTCGGCAGCCCGTCACGAGGGTCGTGCCCCTGGGGACCGGCCGTGTCGTAGAGATGGAAGGTCTCACCGTTGGTGAGAGTCAGCTCGATGAAGGGGATACCGAGCTCGCCCACCTGGATTCGGCGGCGCGTCACGAGAGGGGACGAGGGAGTGTTCAAGGTCGTCGCTCCGGCACCCGGGGGGCCTCCCGGGGGCTGGGAGGCTAGTGCAGGACGGCGGCGAACGCGACCAGGGATCGACTCGGGTGAGTCATGCGAGGGCTCCTGCCCGCGACCACTACTGCGCCGGGAGCACGATGTCGTCGGCGACCAGGCTGAAGTCGTTGGTGGGCGAGCCGTTCTCGAAGATCTCCAGCTCGTACTCCGCCGTGCCGCTGACGCAGTCGTCGGCTGCGTTCACCGCGACCGCCACGTAGTAGCTCCCGCCCTCGGCGCTCTTCGCGGTGGCCTCGGGGCACGAGTAGTTGGGGGGAGGGAATGCGCAATCGAAGTCGTCGTCGCCGAAGGCGAGCTCGTTGGCGGTGCTCGGCTCTGCGCTGTCGTAGATGAGCACGAAGGGGTCGAAGGTCGTCGACGACGAGATGGTGTCCACGCGAGCGGTCAGGGACGAGCTCCCGCTCACGCCCCAGATCTCGAAGATGTCCGCGGACAGCGCCGAGCAGGGCATCTCGCCAGGACCCGTGCCCGCGCCGTCGTCGTCGTCATCGTCGTCGTCGTCGTCGTCGTCGCCGGTGGCGTCGTCGTCGTCGCCGGTGATCCCGTCATCGACGGAGCACTCGGACGAGTTCGCCAGGCCCTCAGACGGGCCGCTGTCACCGCCGCAGTCGTACGACCACGAGTCGACGAAGCACTCCCAGTCCGTGCCGGGGCCCATGTAGCCGGGGGAGCCGGGCTCCAGGTTCGTCGCCGGGCAATACAGGGTCGTGAAGTCGGATCCCAGCTCCGCGTCCTCGAAGCACGACTGCATGGCGGCGTCGGCGGCTGCACAGTCGGGCCCGGTGGCGTCGTCGTCGTCGTCGTCCGACCCGCCGCCGCCACGGCCTCCGCGGGGGGTGCAGGCGTTCAGGACAAGGCCCGCCATGATGGCGAGGAGGAGGAGAGACAGAATCTTGCGCACGGTGGCTCCGAGTCAGACGTATTCGCGCCGCAATCCTGCGGATTCCGTGCCGTGGGTCAAGGGCCTTCTGGACCCGGTCGTCGCCAGGTGTGCCACGTGGCTCAGATTCCGAACTTCGAGCGCAGCGTCTTGCCGCTCGCTGCGCCGGTCACTCGCTGATCTTCTTCGCCGCCCTTGAAGAGGATGAGCGTGGGGATCGACTGAATCTTGAACTCCGAGGCGAGGTGCGGGTTCTTGTCCGTGTCCACCTTCGCCAGAAGGACGTCCCCGCTCAGCTCCCCCGCCAGCCGCTCGAATTCGGGGGCCATGGCCTTGCACGGCCCACACCAGACGGCCCAGAAGTCCACGAGGACGGGCACGGGGGAGTCCCGGAGCATGATGCGGAAGTCGTGGCCGTTCTCTACCGGCACGGGCTTCGCGGGCGGCGGCAGGGGCTCCTTGCACTTGCCGCACTTGGGGCCCTGAAGCATGCGAGGAAGGGGGAGGCGGTTCTTGGCGGAGCAGTTGGGGCAGCTGCGAATCATGGGACCTCCCTCGAGGATGGTGCTGGGTGCCGGCGAAGGCGAATGTGGTCACGTCGTTCCGGGGCGCAAGTCGTTAGCATCGGACCATGCGACACGACTTCCGCTCCGACACCGTCACCGTACCCACCTCGGCCATGCGCGCGGCCATCGCCAGCGCGCCGGTGGGCGACGACGTCTTCGGCGACGACCCCAGCGTCAACGAGCTGCAAGAGCGGGGCGCGGCGCTGCTCGGCAAGGAGGCCGCCCTCTTCGTGCCCTCGGGGACGATGGCGAACCAGGTGGCCATTCGAACTCACACCGAGCCCGGCGACGAGATCATCGCCGAGGCCACGTCCCACATCTTCCTCTACGAGGGCGGTGGCTTTGCCGCGCTGTCCGGGGTCTCTCTCCGGCAGGTGGCCGGTGCGGGAGGAATCCTCGATCCCGTGGACGTCCAGGCGGCGGTGCGCCCCGCTGGCGGGCTCTCGCACTACCCCGTGAGCAAGCTGATCTGCGTGGAGAACACCGCCAACCGCGCCGGTGGAACCATCTATCCGCCGCCGACTCTGCACGCACTGCGCGCGGTGGCAGACGCCGAAGGCCTGCGCATGCACCTCGATGGAGCGCGCCTGATGAACGCGGCCGTGGGTCTCGGGGTGTCCGTCGACGCCCTCTGCGCCCCATTCGACAGCATCTCGCTCTGCCTGAGCAAGGGGCTGGGGGCCCCGGTGGGCTCCCTTCTGGTCGGCAGTCGGACGTTCATCGATCGGGCGCATCGGTTCCGCAAGATGTTCGGCGGTGGGATGCGCCAGGCCGGAGTGCTGGCAGCGGCTGGGGTGCACGCCCTGGACCACCACGTCGAGCGGCTCGCAGAGGACCACACCCGGGCGCGGCGGCTCGCCGAGGAGATGGCGGTGCTTCCGGGCATCCGCGTGAATCTCGAGACGGTGCAGACGAACATGGCCTACGTCGACTTCCAGGGCACCGGCCGGGCCGCCGCCTGGTGGGTTGGGGTCCTGGCGGAGGCGGGTGTGTTTGCTGCCGCGACGGACGTGACCACGGTTCGGTTCGTGACTCACCTCCAGGTGGGCGACGACGCGGTCGATGCCGCCGTGAAGGCCGTGGAGGCGGCGCTGTGAGGGCGGTCCACCTCCTCTTCGCCTGCGTTGGGCTCCTGTGCGCGGGCTGCGGATCCGATGACCACCACGCGAAGGGCGAGCACCACGCGAAGGGCGAGCACCACGCGA
>JAGSHC010000160.1 GCA_023954745.1 Deltaproteobacteria bacterium
CGTCGTCGTCTCCGCCGCTGTCGTCGTCGTCGCCCGTGGCGTCGTCGTCGTCACCTGTGGCGTCGTCGTCGTCTCCGCCGCTGTCGTCGTCGTCGCCCGTGGCGTCGTCGTCGTTCGCGACGGTGTCGTCATCGTCGACAGGGTCGGGGCAACCGGCTACGCCGAGGGCGAGCAAGAGGAACAGGAGCGTGGAGAGGGGACGAGTCATCAGTGACCTCCGAGGGGTCCGATACTACGGCTCACCGGAGCAAGTTTCTCCTGTCCCGAGCACGCGCTCTCCCATCTCGCGGACTCCGCCGCTACGTAGAGCCTCGAGCCTCTGGGACACACCCAGTGTGGTCGAGAGCCCTGCTGGCACCGATGCGCAGTCCGGAACGAGAAGAGCCCCGCTTCCGAAGAAGCGGGGCTCTCTGATTGGTACTCCCAAGGGGAATTGAACCCCTGTTTCCGGCGTGAGAGGCCAGCGTCCTAACCACTAGACGATGGGAGCATTCTCTCTTCTCTTGAATGGTTGAGGCGCCAGGACTTGAACCTGGAACCCCCTGCTTCAGAGGCAGGTGTTCTGCCAATTGAACTACGCCTCAAGAGTTCTGGATTTTCAAAGGTCTTCCGCCCGCCTGGGAAACACCCTTCGCGGCGCGGGCGACGTGTATAGATTCCCGGTTTTCGAGTGTCAAGCGCCTGGCACGTCGTCCGTCTACAAGAAGCCCCAGGGCGACTCGCTCCTCGCCCAGGGCGGGTCCGACAGGATCCACCAGGTCAACCCTGACACGAAGCCCACGATCAGCAGCGCGCCGACTGCGGATGCGACCCCGATTGGCTTCGACGAGTTGCCGGCCATCGCGTGTCCGACCCCCGTCATCATCACCACCCCCATCAGCCAGGCCACCGCGGCGATCGCCGCCAGCCCGACGGACACCACCGCCGCATCCACGAACAAGGGCAGCGCCAAAGCCATCGCGCCCAGGATCACCGCGATGAGTCCCGGCAAGACCGTCGCCGTGGCGGTGATGGCCAGGCTCGTCTTCAACGACGCGTTGCCTCCAGACGACCCAGGTGCTTGCAGCGCGTTCGTGGCTGCGACGAACACCAGCAGGGGGACGATCAGGGCAAACCCGCGCATGCCGCCGAGCACTGCAGCCTCGAAGGCGCCCGCCTCCGGCAGCAACACGCCCGACATCGCCCATCCCACCCCGAGCAGACCGATCGCGCCCATCGCCAGCGTCTCCAGCATGGGAATGGGCTGCTTCGCTGCCCGCCGGAGCGCCTTCATCGGCGCCCGCAGGCAGTCGGTCAGGTGATCTCCGGGGGTGCTCGTCTTGCGCTTGGCCATCGACTCTCGGCAGCGACCGCGGCGTGCGGGCGTCGCCGAAGCGTACATGCTCTCCCGAGCCCGAAAAAAGGTGGTGGATTGCGAGCGGGAATTCGTCCCCGGGGCATGAGGGACGACCACGAGCCGCATCCAGTAGGATGGAACAACGCAGGAGAAGGCCGTCGGCGGGTTGTCTCCAGACGCGAGGGGAGGGGGCCGCACGCGGTGTCGAGCATTCATGAGAGGGCGGGCACCCTCGTGCGCGCCCACCTCGACGGAGACGCGGGCGCGCTGTTCCACCTCGTCGAGGTGCTCCGGCCGGTCCTGTTGCGGCAAGCCCACTCCATCCTCCGCGACGAGGCTGCCGCCGAAGATGTCTTCGTGGAGACCATGACCGAGCTCGTGCGCCGCCTGCCGACCCTCCGGGAAGGCAACGCTGTCATCGTCTACGCCCGCCAGGTGGCGCGCTGTCGCTCCATCGACACCCTGCGCCGACGTGCCTTTCGCGACTCCCGCCTGGCGTTGCGAGGAACCGCCGACCTCGCCGACAAGGAGCCGGGACGCCGCACCGCGCCCATCGAACGCCTCGGAGGCTCCACGTCCCCCGAGTCTCACCTCCTTCGCGACGAGCGCCTCGCGCGGATTCACGCCCTCATCGACGAGTGCGGAGACCCCGGGGCCTCCTTGCTTCGCGCCACCCTGGACGGTGACTCCCTGGCCAAGGCCGCCGCCCGTCTCGGCCTCGCGGAGAGCACGGCCCGTCGCGCTCTGCGCCGCACTCGCGCCCTCCTCGCGTCCCGCCTCGCGGGGTTCGAGCGTGCATCCGAGACGGGAGGTCCTGCGTGAGCCTCTCTCCCGACTTGCTGGACCTGCTCGCCCGTTACCCCGACGAGCTGACCGACGCGGAGCTCGAGACCCTGCGGAATGCGGCGAAGGCCGATCCTCGCCTCGACGAGGCGATGCACGAGGTCTTGCACATCGACGCCGCCCTCGACGGCGTGCCCGACATCACCCCGACACTGTCCGAGCTGGGCGAGCGACGACTGAGGAAGGCGCTGTCGGCGGAGGCCCCGAAGGCCTGGGGCTCTCCTCCCGCCGCGCCCCTCGAGGCGAAGGCCGACAACGTCGTCAGTCTCTTCGGGCGCCGTCCAGTGCAGCTCGCCATCGCCGCCATCGTGCTCGTCGCCGTGGGTCTCTTCGCGACCACACTCCAGGACCCGGCCAACGACCCATACAACGGCGGAATCAAGGGCGGTGACTTCACCCTGGAAGGCCAGCTGATCATCCAGGCGAAGGGCGGCTCTCCTCTCGTCCGCGACGAGGACGCTCCTCCCGCCCACCCATCGGACCAGCCAGTCCGCATCACAGCCCGGCTGGAGAACCGCGCGTCCATCGCCCTCCTCGAGATTCAAGGCGACGTCAGCGCAGTGGTGTGGCCACTCCCCGGTGCTACCTGGTCCGGCGTCGTGGGCCTCAACGTGCTGCAGCCCCCGGGCTCGTCGCCCGACTACCGCCCTGCGCGTCCTGGGGCCGCCACATACATCCTCCTCGCGCGCGAAGAGCCTCTCGCCATCCCGGCGCGGCGTATCAGCTTCGAAGACCTGGTGGACGCCAATCCTGGAGTGCGCGCCATGAAGCCCTTCACCATCGACTGGACCCGTCCCACCTCGGGGAGCCCATGACCTACCTCGTGCGTGTCGCGTCTGCCGCGCTCATGCTCGTCCTCCTGGTGCCGACCGCTCAGGCCCAAGGGGTGTTCGGCGACCTCGAGAAGGAGGCCCCGCCCCCCGACTCCCGCAAGGCGTTCGTCATCGGCATCAACGCCTACGACGACGGGGGGTTCGGTCCTCTCAAGTACGCCCAGCGTGACGCCGAGCGGCTCGCCGAGGTCCTCCAAGACCCCATGCGCGGTGGGTTCGGAGCGGTGGAGGTGGCGACCCGCGGAGACCTCTCGGCCCGCGGCCTCGTCGCGCGACTCACCGCCTGGGCCGAGACCCTGGGCCCACAGGACCTCGCTCTCGTCTACTTCTCCGGCCACGGCACCCGCAAGCTCGACGAGCGCGGTCGCTCACGCGTGTATCTAGCGACCACGACCACCGAGAAGGACCGCCCCGAGTCCACAGCCATCCCGCTGTCTGCCATGCAGGAGTTCATGGAGACCCTCCCCACGACCCGCCGCGTGCTGGTCGTCGATGCGTGTTTCACGGGGGAGGGAAAGGTCGCGGCAGCCACCGCCGACGCGGTCAGCAAGGCTCTCGTGGACGAGACGATGCCCTTCGCGGACAAGGTCGCGGAGAAGGAGGCGCAGCTCTTCGCCACCACCTACGGCCGCCCGGCCCTGGAGCTCGATCAGCTCGAGCACGGCGTCTACACCCACTTCTTCATCGACGCGCTGGGTTCGGGGGCGTCGGCCGCGGACATCAATCAGGACGGAGTCATCTCCGTCTCCGAGGCTCACGACTACGCCCGGGACGGCACGCTCTCCACGACGGCGGACGTCCAGATTCCCATGGCCTTCTACAAGATCGTGGGGAACGAGGAGCTCTTCCTGTCGGGCGACCCCACCGCGCGCAAGGACGCTCGCCTCGCCCTCATCACGTCGTACGCCGGTCCCCAGGAGGGCATGGTCCTGCTCATCGATGGCGAGGAGAAGGGCGCCTTCCCGCGGACGGTGGCCATCGAGCCCGGCAAGCACTCCGTGGCCTTCCGCAACACGAAGGGTCAGCTCATCGAGAAGGGGCGCATGAACTTCAAGGACGGGCAGTCCTACGACGTCGCGAAGATCCGCCGCGCCCTGAACGGAGGGCGGCACCTCCTCTCGCTCGGCTACGCCCACAGCTGGGTCCCGGGCGCGCAGTTCAAGTCTGACGCGGCACCGAACAGCCCGGGTCTTCGGGTCGGGTACGCGCTGCGCTTCTCGGGGCGCAACCCTGTGGCTCGCGTGCTCGGACTGGGCGTCGATGTGACCTGGGGGGTCTTCCTCGAGACGGCGGACGACGACGGCTTCCTTCTCGCCCCTGCTACGCACTTGGTCGATTTGGGAGTCGGCCCCACGTTCCGGGTGCCCCTCGGACCCGTGACATTGCAATTGATGCCTCGCTTCTCGGGCATGTTGCTCCTCCGAGACGTGGTGGACCAGCCCTACCCGCCCTGGCTGCTCGGAACGGTCGGCGCCGACCTCTCCGTGGCGTTCCACCCGCACCCCCGCGTGGGCATAAAAGTCCATTGGGTACCTGCGTTTACGAACGCAGCGTTGGACATCAGCTCAGCCGAGATCGGCCAGGAAATCGAGACCGCGCCCGGGTGGCAGCCCCCGGTTCGTTTCCTCAACAGAATCGTTGGGGGGATCGAGATCGGCCTGTAGAGTCCCCGGCGCGCAAGGCGAAGCAGTCCCTGACTGGATTCCCGGCGCCTGGAGAACTGCAAGATGACCGACACCGCGAACACCCATTGGGACGTCCTCATCGTCGGCGGAGGCTTCGCTGGCCAGTGCCAGGCGCGTCACCTGCTGCGCAACGTCCCGGGCCTCAAGATTGCGCTCATCGAGCCTCGCACCGTCGAGGAGATTGCGCAGATCCGGAAGATCGGTGAGTCCACCGTCGAGATCGCCGCCACCTTCATGGGACGCGAGCTCGGTCTGTACGACTACCTCATCGAGAACCACCAGCCGAAGGTGGGCCTCGCGTTCCACTGGCCCAAGGACAACGCGAAGACCGACTCCATCGGTGACTACGCCTCGCTGTGGCCCACCCGGAACCCCACCCTGCCCAGCTGGCAGGTGCACCGGGGCAAGCTCGAGTCCGACCTCATGCAGATGAACCTGGACGACGGAGTCGAGTGGATTCAGGGCACTGTGGTGGACATGGACCTGCCCGAGGGCAAGGCGAACAACTCCGCCACCGTCAACCTCGTCAGTGGCGAGACCGTCACCCATACGTGCGACCACCTCGTGGACGCGGCCGGGCGCGCGTTCCTCACGGGTAAGGCGAAGGACAACATGCTCTTCGGCCCGAAGAACCTGTTCGGCCTCAAGAACGGGGCCGCGTGGGTGCGTGTGCGCGGCGTCGACCGCAAGAAGTTCGTGGACGGAATCGACCCAGACCGCACGGTCACGTCGCAGTACTACGCGACCAACCACTTCTTCGGACCCGGGCACTGGCTGTGGATGATCCCCATCTCGATGGGCGACACGATGCAGCTCTCGGTGGGCGTCATGTACCACCACCAGGTCATCAAGGGGCGCGACCTCGACACCGAGGCGAAGTTCATGGCGTTCCTCAAGGCCAACCACGAGGTGCTCTACAACCTCATCAACGACCGCGAGACCGAGGACTTCGTGCACTGGGTGCGCCCCTCGCACTACTGCAAGCAGATGTTCAGCCCGGACCGCTGGTACGCCATGGGCGACGCCGCGTACTTCGGCGATGCCTTCTACTCGCAGGGCACCAGCACCATCGCGTTTGCCGTCGAGAGCGTCACGGAGCTCATCAAGTCGGAGCGCGCGGGTCAGAGCGACGCCGAGATCGAGACGAAGCGCGATGCGTACGACCGCTTCAACCTGTGGTGGGGCGCCAACGTCGTGCACCTGTACCGCGACCACCACAAGCACCTGGGCAACCCCGGGGTGATGAGCTGGCGCGTGTACCTGGAGTACATGTGGTGGTTCGGCGCCTGGGTCCCCACGTACCTGGGCAAGTTCTTCCTCGACCCGAAGTTCGTCAACGACACTTTGAACCTGTGTCAGCGCCACTTCTTCGCCGAGATCTACGACGACATGAACAAGCTCGTCGAAGGGAAGGGCAACAAGCTCCCCCTGATGGACCCCTACCGCGCCGACCAGCTGGCGTTCGGCTACGAGCCCCCGGGCGACGCCGACCACTGGCTCGAGAACGTCGAGTCCGAGCCGCAGCGTCTCAACGTGTTCCGCTCGATCTCCCGGTCCTTTGCCATGTGCGCCGTGTGGTGGATGCGATTCCAGATCACCGCGTTCGGTATGAAGTCGCTCTTCCGCTTCCGCACCTGGAAGCACTTCGTGCGACTGCTGGGGATCTCCGCCTACGTGAAGATGGGCGAGGGGCTGCACCACCTCAAGTGGTTCGGAAAGCCGAAGAACGACACGTTCGCTCAACTCGCCGAAGAAGTTCGAGGCATGCCGATCGCGCCCACGGCGCCGCGCCCGTGGCTTCCTGAGCAGGAGCCCACCCCTGAAACGTCGGCAGCCTGACCGTTCTGTCTCGAGACGGCCGAGCAGTGGAGGCTGAGGCCAACCTGCTGCGCCGGGCGAGCTGAGGGCGGCCGGCCGCCTGCGCCGAAACCGTCCAAGGTCGAGATTCTCGGGGGGCGGAGCCGACGGCTCGCACGTTTCGGGCTATCTGTTCCTACATGAACCGACCAAACCGCCTTCTTTCCGCCCTCCTCTTTATTCTCCTCCTGGCGACCCCGGCCCTGGCCGGTGATGCCACGAAGGGGCCCGCGGCGATGGACCTGACCGCGTTGGATGGCACGTCCGTCGACAAGGCCTCCCTCGAGGGGAAGGCCGTGCTCTTCGTGAACGTGGCGAGCAAGTGTGGCTACACGGGCCAGTACGAGGGACTGCAGGCGCTGTACGAGGCGAAGAAGGACGAGGGACTCGTCATCGTCGGCGTGCCGTGCAACCAGTTCGGAGGGCAGGAGCCGGGCTCGAAGGAGGAGATCGCCACGTTCTGTGAGCGGAACTACGGGGTGACCTTCCCGCTGCTGGAGAAGCAGGACGTGAACGGCAAGAAGCGCAGCGCGCTGTACAAGTACCTGGTCGGCAGCGAGGCCGGCGGGAACAAGGACGTGCGCTGGAACTTCGAGAAGTTCCTCGTGGCCAAGGACGGCACGGTCGCCGGACGGTTCAGCAGCAGCGTGACGCCAGACAGCGACGAGCTCGGCGCCGCCATCGCCGCTGCCCTTCAGTAGCGGGGACCCTGCGGGTTCCTTGGGAGTTCGCAAGGGGACGCCTGGGGGAGAGGGCGCCGTTGTGGGGAGGGCTTCTCGTTGGCGAGAGCCTTCCCACCACACGACCCCTCAGAACCACCAAGACCCCGGTGGCCCGTAGGCGCCCGAGGTCAAGGAGTTGGAGGGAGGCGTGTTGAAGCACGTCGCACCGACTGACGCCCGAAGCCGACGCCGAGAGCGGGTGCCTACGGGGCCGCCGCTGGGTGGTTACGGGCCGCCGGAGAACGGCTCGAGGCGTCCGCGACGCGACACGTGGCGCAGCTTGCGCAGGGCCTTGGCCTCCACCTGGCGGATACGCTCGCGGGTCACACCGAACTCGCGTCCGATCTGCTCCAGCGTGCTCGTCTCGCCCACACCGATGCCGAAGCGCATGCGCAGCACGCGCTCCTCGCGGGGCGTCAGGGTCGCCAGCAGACGCTCGGTCTCCCGGTTCAGGGCACCCGCGACGCAGGCTCCCTCGGGGTCGATGCCGTCTTCGTCGGGGACGAAGTCACGCAGGGTGCTCGCGCTGTCGTCCTGGAGCGGGGCGTCGAGAGACGCCGGCGAACGCCGAACCTGCAGCAGGTGCCGCACCTTCTCGACCTCGAGCTCCAGGTGCTCGCCCACCTCCTCGTCCGTCGGCTCGCGACCGAGCTCGGCCTCCAGCTGACGGCGGGCACGCACGATCTTGTGCAGCGTCTCGACCGCGTGGACCGGGATGCGGATGGTCCGACCCTGGTCCGCGAGAGCGCGCGACACGGCCTGGCGGATCCACCAGGTCGCGTACGTGGAGAACTTGTAGCCACGCCGGTACTCGAACTTGTCGACGGCGCGCAGGAGGCCGAGGTTGCCCTCCTGGATCAGGTCGGGGAGCGGAAGACCGCGCCCGACGTACTTCTTGGCGATGGCCACCACGAGGCGGAGGTTGGCCTGGGCCATCTCCTCCTTCGCGGCGCGGTTCGCGGCTTCGAGACCACGGAGCAGCTGGTGCAGCTCGCGCACGGCGTTGGGCTCGAGGCCAAGCGCGTCGGCGATGGCATCGGCACGGGTGCGGCAGTGGTTGAGCTCTTCGGTCAGGTCATCGACCAGGTCGCTGCTCTTCTTGCCGAGGCTGGAGAGGCGCTCCGCGAGGGCCGCGGGCGTCATCTCGCAGCGGCGCGCGATGGCCGCCACCTCGAAGTCGATCTCCTTGAACGCCATCGTCTGCGCGGTGACGTTCTCGACGATGTCGACCACCTTGCCGCGGGCAATCCCGAGACTCTCGAGCACCTCCCAGGCCTGGTCGTGGATCTCGTCGGCCTCTTCCTCAGTCTGGGGAACGAGGCTGAGCAGCTGCCCGAGAGCCTCGGTGTCGAGGACCTTGTTGGCCTCGCCGAGGATGTTCTCCGCGCCTTCGCGCCCAAGCTGGGTTCCGAGCACGGCGCGGGCCGAAGCGACCTCCGCCTTCTCGATACGACGAGCGATCCGAGCTTCGCCATCGCGAGAGAGCAGCTCGTAGCGGCCCATTCCCGAGAGGTACACGCGGAGTGGGTCCACACCGGCGCGCGGCTGGGACGGCTCCTCGCGACGACCAAAGAACTGCTCGGTGCGTTCGGCCAACTGGCGCCGCCGCATCTCCGCGAGCTGATCCTCGTGCTTCGGCGTGCGCTGCCGCTCGCCTACGTCGACCAGGAGGGAGACGATCGCGCCCATCCGTCCCGGGTCGTCTTGGGAATTTGGGTCGTTACTTGAGTTTTCTTCGTCATGGGAAGGCATGGACGGTGTCCTAACAACGGTTTCCCGCATTTACAAGGCACATCACGGCACAAGGGTCGAGAAGGGACTGGTGCGGCCGGTCTATTTACTCGAAAAACAGCTCTCCCCGCCAGAGAATCGTGGATGAACCGATTCCTGCGAGCGGATACTCGCTGCCCGGAACCTCAAAGCGGCTCCGAATCGATGCGACCTGGTAGAGCTCTCCCGGGCCGGAGGTGAAGAAGGCGAGCTGCTCGGGCTCGATGTCGAAGGCGCCGTCATCCCACGGATACATGAACATCAGTGGGATGCCTTGATCTTGCGGTGGGCCAACCAAGTACAAGTACATGTCGGCCGTGTCATAGGTCTGGGCCGGGGTCCACCGGATTTCAAGGGGCTCATCCAGCGGATGCAGGACTCCGCAGTAGTCAGGACCCAATTGTTGGTAGTCCCGGGGCATCGTCAGGAGCGCATCCTCGATGGACCAGGCCGGCAGCTCGGAGAAGCCGAGGTCGCCACCGGGCGTCACCAGGTCGAACCAGTTGTCCTCGATGAAGTCCGGCACGGTCAGGTCCACGCCGCGGTAGACGACCCGCGAGGTGATGGGGTCGTAGTCCCTGGCGAGCACGACGTCACCGGCCTCGCTGGCGAATGTGGCGAAGGGGCCGGCGTCGAAGGTCTTCACCGACGGGCAGTCCGTCGAGCCCCCCGCCGGGCTCGAGAATCCCGTTCCGATGAGGTCGTAGTGCGGAGGCGCCGCCAGGGTCGAGCTGGCCCCCGACGACGGGCACGGGAAGTCGTTGGGCTCGTAGAACAGCGCCGATGCCGTCACCCGAGGGTTCCAGGCGCACAGGTCGCCCTCCCAGACTCGCGAGATCCCGAAGCTCAGTGAGACGCGTGCGCGAAGGGGGTTCGCCGACACGGGGAACACCTCGAAGCCATCGAGCAGCATGCGAGTCAGCGGCCCGTCAGGAGTGGGCGTCGTCACCGCGACATCACGCAGGCCCACGCGGGCGTTGTTCCCGATGCGAATGCGCGCTGCGAGGTGCTCGGTGTCGATCACCGTCACCTGCTCCACCACGACGCCGGTCCCCATGTCGACTTCGCTCAGCTCTCCCCAGTTGGCGGCGTCGCCGGCGATGCGGACCTCCAGGGTGCTGCTCTGGAACGCGTCGTCGGGGGTGATCGTCATGGAGCGGTCGGCGCGGTCCACGAAGAACGCATCCTTGAGGGTCCAGACCTCGGGGCCGTTGTAGACGACGAGGTCGCGGGCCCCCACCTCGGCGCGAGGCCGCACGTGGGCGACGAAGCTGAGCCGCGAGCTGGTCTCCACATCGGGCTCTTGGAGGATCTCGATGCCGGGGCCCAGGGTCGCGATCGTCAGGCCCTGGCTGAACGATGTCCCCCAGCCGCTCACCCCGACGGTGACCGTCTCACCCAGGCCGGCTCCCCGAGGGAAGAGGTCGATGGACCCCGTCTCTACGACGAACCCGTCGCGCAGGATGCGCTGCTCGCTCCCGCCTCCCCAGGTCACCGTGACATCGCGCAGACCGAGCTCAGCTCCCTGGTCCACCAGGATCTGCGCCCGCATGTGAAAGCTGCTGTCGACGAGCAGGACCTGCGTTTGCACCCCCGGTCCGAAGTCCGCCGTCACCTCGCCGGTGGCGAACTCGGTGCGCGATCCCCAGATGTCCACGCTGCGGGGCACGCCCGGCGACGCCGACGCCGGGGTCACCCAGATACGCGCGTCGTAGACCGGGGTGGGCCCCTCGTCGTCGACTGGTGCGTCGTCCACCGCTTCGCCGCACCCGGTGAGGGCGAGGGCGATCAGCAGTGCTGGGAGGAGGGCTTTCAAGGGCAACTACACATCATAGAACCGGTCGGGAGGCTTGGGGTGACGAACGCATTTGCGGAACTGGTGGTTTGGCCTTGATCCGCCTCATCTTGCGGCGTCCTCGCATTCGCAGGGATCGTCCATTACCCTCCCGCCGCTTTTAGGGAGCCTGCTTCTCGATGAGGCGGCGCGACCCAGGCCGGGAGCCGACATGTCCAGCAACGACGCCATTCGAAACGTCGCGATCATCGCCCACGTCGACCACGGGAAGACCACCCTCGTCGACGCCATGCTCGCGCAGTCGGGTCGCTTCGACGACGTGCGCGGAAACGTCACCGAGCGGGTCATGGACAGCGACGACATCGAGCGCGAGCGCGGGATCACCATCCTGGGCAAGGCCACGTCCATCCGCTGGAAGGGCAAGAAGATCAACATCGCCGACACCCCCGGTCACGCCGACTTCGGTGGTGAGGTGGAGCGCATGCTCAAGGTGGTGGACGGCGTGTGCCTGCTCGTGGACGCATCCGAGGGCCCGCTCCCCCAGACGCGCTTCGTGCTCAGCAAGGCTCTCGACGCGGGGCTCGCCCCGATCGTGGTGCTCAACAAGATCGACCGCCCCGACGCCCGCCCCGCCGAGGTGCTCGACGAGGTGTACGACCTCTTCATCGAGCTCGGCGCCGACGACGACCAGATCGAGTTCCCCGTCTACTACACCAACGCCAAGGCGGGTCTCGCCAGCGACACCCCGGACGAGACCGGTGAGTCCCTCGAGCCTCTGCTCGATTGCATCGTGGACCGCATCCCCGCCCCCGTGGGCGATGCGGACGCTCCGCTCCAGGCTCTCGTGACCAACCTCGACTACAACGAGTACATCGGGCGTCTCGGCACCGGCCGCGTCTTCAACGGGACCCTCAAGGAAGGCGACTTCGTGGCGGTGCTCGGCGAGGAAGGCACCCGCAAGGTGCGCCTCGGTCAGCTCTACGTGTTCGAAGGCCTCGAGCGCGCCCGGGTGAAGGAGGCCAAGGCTGGCGAGCTCTTCGCCGTCGCGGGCATCGACGAGATCGGCATCGGCGACACCCTGGCGGACATCGACAAGCCCGAGCCCCTGCCTCGTGTGCACGTGGACGAGCCCACCATCGCCATGTTCTTCATGGCGAACACGGGGCCCTTCTCCGGTCTCGACGGCAAGTACGTCACCTCGCGCAACATCAAGGAGCGCCTCGACAAGGAGCTGATGGGCAACGTCAGCATCCGGGTCGAGGAGACCGACGCCGCCGACAAGTTCAAGGTGGTGGGTCGCGGCGAGCTCGCTCTCTCCGTCCTCATCGAGAACATGCGGCGCGAGGGCTACGAGCTGATGGTCAGCAAGCCCGAGGTCGTCACCAAGCGGTCCGACAAGGACAAGCTTCTCGAGCCCATGGAGCGCGTGGTCATCGACATTCCCCAGGAGTACCTGGGCGTCGTCACGGAGAAGCTCGCCCTGCGCAAGGGTCGCCTCGACGACCTGCGGCAGCTCGGCGGCAACCGCCAGCGCGCCGAGTTCCTCGTGCCGTCCCGCGGCCTCATCGGGTACCGCAGCGACTTCATGAACGACACCCGCGGCACGGGCGTGATGAACACGCTGTTCGAGGGCTGGTCGCCCTGGGCCGGGGACATCAGCTACCGCAAGAACGGCGCGCTGATCTCCGACCGCAAGGGCAAGACCACCACGTACGCCCTGTTCCACATGCAGCCGCGCGGCGTGCTGTTCCTCGGCCCTCAGGACGAGGTGTACTCGGGGATGATCGTCGGGGAGCACGCCAAGCAGCAGGACCTCGAAGTGAACGCGGTGCGCGAGAAGCAGCTCACCAACTTCCGCACGGTCAACAAGGACGCGGCGCAGATCCTGTCGCCGCCGCGTCTCATGACCCTCGAAGAGGCGCTCCAGTGGATCTCCGACGACGAGCTCGTCGAGGTCACCCCCAGCCGCATCCGCGTGCGCAAGAAGGAGCTCGACTCCTCCCGCCGCAAGCAGCAGGTGCGAGCGAACAAGCGCGCCCAGGCTTGAGCCTTCGGTGAGCACCAAGGGGCTGGTCCCGGTGTACGACCTCGTCGCCGAGCAGTACCTGGCGCAGCTCGGAGACGAACTCGCCGGAAAGCCCTTCGACCGACTCGTCCTGCGGCACTTCGCTGAGCACGTGGGCGATGGGGTGGTCGTGGACTTGGGGTGCGGTCCGGGCCATGTCACGCGGTTCCTCAAGGACGCAGGCGCCGCGGGCGTGCGTGGAGTCGACCTCAGCCCGGCCATGGTGACGGTCGCGCAGCGTGAGCAGCCCGACATCTCCTTTGCCGTGGGCGACATGCGTTCGCTGGACGCGCGCGATGGCAGCTGGGACGCCATCGTCGCCTTCTACTCCATCGTGCACATCCCCACCCATCAGCTGGCGGGGCCGTTTCTCGAGCTCGCGCGGGTCGTCCGCCCTGGAGGCCGGCTGCTCCTCAGCTTCCACATCGGAACGCACAGCAAGCACCTCGACGAGTGGTGGGGCCACGAGGTCGACATCGACTTCGTCTTCCACGACCGCCGCGCGGTGGCGGCCATCCTCAAGCAGACGGGCTGGCGCGTGATCGACGCCATGGAGCGTCCGCCCTACGGCGAGGACGTGGAGTACCCGAGTCAGCGGGCGTATCTGGTGGCCGAGCGTGTGGAGCGGGCGATGGAGCCGGCCGGCTCCGCCTGACTCAGGGAGCGCTCAGCGATCGTCGATGGCGCAGAGGTTGCCAGACAACTCGACGTCCTCGGCCACGGCGGACTTCATGGCTACTCGCAGACATCAGCGCGGGCCCAGCTGGCCTCGACGGATGACTCGAAGGGGGGGAGGGAGCCGTCGGCGAACACAATCCACTCGTTGTCTGCGTCGTAGGTCCAGCCGTCAGCGGAGCCGGGATCGCCGCTCTCCAGGGTCACCGCCAACTCGACGGAGGAGGGCAGGGCGGGTGGATCCAGAGGGAACGCGCTCTTCTGATGGGGCCCCGAGTAGGTGTGCGGCCACAGCGGCATCGGGTTGGTGCACACCGACTGGACCTGGCCTCGCCACGCCGCGGCGAGGTACTCGGGCGTCTGGCTCGCGGCGATGCCCGCGGTGTTGCAGCCGGTCTCGGCCCCCGTGATCAAGGAGATGGACACCATGGCGGGGTCGGCCTTCAGAGCGATGAACGCGTCGCGGAAGGCCTCACCGCTTCCGCCGAGGATGTCCGATGCATCCACGCCGGTGGAGACGAAGACGACGGCGAGCCCTGCACCGGGGCGGAGGATGCCCTCGTTGGGGCCACCGACATCCGTCAGCGGCGGGTTCAGCGCGTTCCAGCCCATCTCCATTCCGAAGCCCGGCTGCCCGCTACCTCCGGTCTGGGTCACGGCGTCGGCGAAGGCCTGCTCCCGGTCCGTGGTGGTGGGCGTGATGACGGGGGCGAGCAGCTCGGCGCCTCGGTCCTTGTCGGCGCTCACCACGGCGAAACGGAAGTCGTAGAACTGGTCTTCGAGCTCGTCCATGAGCTCGCTCACGCCGTTGCCCAGGCGCGTCTGCACGGTGTCCATCGTGAGACCGGTGTCGATGACCCAGAGGAAGTCGATCTCGCTCACCGTCGGGACGTCCCACTGGTCCGACTCGCTGGTCTTCAGCTCCGTGGACTGACCGGCGAGGGGAATGCTGGCGAGTTCATCGTTCCCCTGGGTCACCACGAGGAGGGCGTTGAGCGCCTCTTCCGCGGTGGGGTCCCAGGTGCCCGTGAGGGTCACGGAGGCAGCAGGCTCCAGGTCGAACGGCTCGTCCGCGCCCTCGAGCTCGAAGCCCTCGTCGTCCCCGGTCACGTCGACCTCGAGGCCGACCAGCGGCGCGTCGCCCGTGTTGGTGAGAGTGACGGTCTCCGTGTCCTGGCAGCCCTCGGCCCGGGTGCCGAAGTCCACGGCTTCGGGGTCGACGCTCAGGGCGGCGGCGGTGGCGATGCCGGTGAGAGGGATCTCGAACAGCGGCTCGCGGGGGCCGTTGGTCTCGAACCGCAGTGTGGCTGCGAACTCGCCGGGCACGAGGGGTCGAAAGGAGACGCTGATCGCGCCAGCCTCATTGGCTCGCAGCGCCATGGCCGCGCCCCCGGACGTGAAGGGGGAGTCCTCTGCGGCGCCGGTGATCTCCGCGGCCGTCACGTTCAGCTGGGCTGAGCCGGCGTTGCGCACCTCCACCTCGAGGATCAGCCAATCGCCTACTTCGAGGGTGCCGAAGTCGAGGGTCAAGGGGGTCACATCGGCCACCGGCGCTCCGCCGCCCGTCGTGGAGCAGCCGAACAGCAGGACCGAGAGGCCGAGGAGCAGGGCATATCGCATGCCGGGACACTATCATCCGGCCGATGCGTGGACTGCTCCCCCTGTTGTTGCTCGCCCTGGCCTTGCAGCCTCTCGCTGCACACGCC
>JAGSHC010000275.1 GCA_023954745.1 Deltaproteobacteria bacterium
GCCGAGCACGAGCACGAGGCCGAAGAGGCTGTTGCCGTCGAGTGATGCGCCAGACCACCACATGAAGATGAAGGTGGCGAGGAAGGCCAGCGGGATCCCGAGAGCTGTCAGGAGCGCGTTGCGTAGCCCCAACACCAACCACAGCACGGCGACCACGAGCACCATCCCGAAGAGCGCGTTGGTCTGCAGGTCCCCGAGCATGGAGGCGATCTGCTTGCTGGAGTCGCCGGTGATGGCGATGCGTCCCTGGTCTCCGAGGCGCTCGTTCCAGCGATCAGCGAGAGCGCGAATCTCTTCGGTCAGCGCCAGGGAGTTGCCCTCGGGCTTCTTCGCCACCGTCAGGGTGACCGCGGGGTCGTTCTCGTAGCGGGCCCGAACCTTGGCCTCCTCCCAGAGGTCCTCGATGCTGGACACGTCACCGACGGTGATGGCACCGCCGCCCGGTCGGGCTCCGAGCACGACATCCGAGATGGCCGCCACGGCGTCGAACTGGTTCGTGGTGCGCAGCAGATAGTCGGAGCTGCCCACGGTGAGCAGGCCGCCCGGGATGGAGACGTTGGCTGCGCGCAGCGCGTTCACCACGATGCCGATGGAGAGTCCGTTGGCGTGGAGCAGGTCCGGGTCCACCTCCACCCAGATCTGACGCTCCTGCACGCCTCCCAGGTCGACCTTGCTGATGCCCTCGATGGCTTCGATCTCGTCTTCGAGGGTCTGGGCCGTGTCGAAGAGCATCTTCTTGGACATGTCTCCGGCGAGCACCAGGGAGACCATGGGGACGAAGTCGGCGGAGCTGAAGTTCAGCCAGAAGGGGTCCTCGGCCTCCTCGGGGAGACGCACGACGGCGACCGCGTCCTTCAGCTCCTGATAGGCAGCCTCGAACTCCTCGTCGGAGAGCGACTCGAACTTCACCGAGAAGAAGGTGAAGCCCTCCTTGCTGCGGTTGGTGACTGACGACACGCCGTCGACGTTGCGGACCTGCTCCTCGATGGGAATGGCGATGAGCTGCTCGAGGTCGTCCGCGGGGACCCCGGCGTAGTCCACCCGGATGAACGCCCAGTTGAACGCGAGCTCGCTCATCAGCTGCCGGGGCAGGTTCAGGTAGGCGTAGGTCCCCATCAAGAGCAGGCCGAGCACGAGCATGTGCACCAGCACGGTGTTCCGAATGGAGAACGCGGCGAGCCACCTCACGGGGGGCTACTCGGGGGAGGGGGGCAGCGTGGCCTTCGCGGCGGACTCCCCCATCTCGTAGACGGTGACCTTCGCGCCGTCGGACAGGCGCTGGCTGCCGAGCACCGCGACGACCTCTCCGCTCTCGACGCCGGCCCGCACCTCGACCTTCCCGTCGGCGGCGCGTCCCAGAGTCACCTGGCGCTCCTGGGCTGCACCGTCGGCGATCACGAAGATGCGGGGGCCGGCCTTGCCTTCGACGACGGCGCCGTCGGGGACCTGCACGCCGTCACGCTCCCCCACCACGATCTCCACGCGGGCGACCATTCCGCCGCGGAGCGCGCGGTCGGCGTTGGGGATCACGACCTCGACCGGCCAGGTGCGGCTGCGCGGGTCCGACGAGGGGGCGACGGCCTGCACCGTGCCCTCGAACGTGCGCTCTCCGAGGGAGGGCACCCGCACCAGCACACTCTGGCCTTCGGAGACGAGGGGCACCTCACGCCCGGAGATGCCGGCGCGTACCACCGCTTCGGACAGATCCACGAGGTCGAAGGCGGGAGTCCCGGGGGCGATGACGGCGCCGAGCTCGATGTGCACGGCGCTCAACTCGCCGCCAAAGGGCGCCCGCAGAGTCGTGTCGGCGAGGCCGCGCTCGGCGAGGCTCACGGACGCGTGGGCGGCTTGTCGCTGCGCCGTCGCGGAGCGCACCTGGATCTTGGAGGCGTCGTGGTCGCGGTCGGTGGTGGCACCCTGGGCGTGCAGCGTGCTCACCCGCGCGTACTCGGCTTCCGCGAGATCCAGGTTGGCGGCGGCCTGCTCGGCGGCGGCCGCGGCCTGGTCGAGCTGAGCCCGCGCCACCGTGGAGTCGAGCTGAGCAAGGGGAGTCGCCTTGCTGACCGTCTGGCCCAGGCGCCCCTGGAGCTTCGTGACGCGGCCCGCGGCCTCCGACAGCACCCGCACTTCACGCGTGGGCCCCACGACGCCGGTGACGATGACGGGGTCCACCACCCGCTCGGTGCTGGCCTCGCTGATGGACACGGAGTAGACCGCGCTCTCGGGGGCGTCGTCGACCGCGTCCTCGTCGCTCGCGGACGGGCACCCAACGAGCAGGGCCGAGAGCAGGAGAAGGAGTCTGGAGGACACGCCGCAGCTGGTCACAGCGCGTCGAGCTCGTCGAGCAGGATCAGTCCTCGCTGCCCTCCCTGAAGCTTTGCCTCGTCAGCGATCCGCCCTCGGGCCTCGGGGGCGAGGCGGGGGAGAACCCGAAAGGCGAGCCGCGCCATGGCGTCGGGCTCGAAGGTGTGGACCCACTCGGGCTGAAGATCCAAGGCAGCCTTCAAGGCCCGCTCCGGGTGTTCGCGAAGAATGCGCTCGATGGTGATGCCGGGGGAGCGGCGGTGCAGACCCGCGAGGAAGGCGGCGACGAGGGCGTCCACCGCATGCTCTCCCCGCTCGGCGGCGAGCGTCGCAGCGAGGGCACCGGCCAGGGCGTCGTCGTTGAGGTGGGCAGAGCAGCGGACGACGAGGCGGCCGATGGTGTCGGTGGCGGCGTTCTCCGGCCGCGCGGCCAACTCCATCCACGCCGCGCGGTAGGAGGGCCCGGGGGCGGTTCCCTCCCGGCGGGCACGACGCTCGCCGCTCTCCGGCGCAAACGCCTCGATGAGCTCGTCGGTGGAGACGCCCTCGGCGAGCTCCCTGAGGAGCTCGTGGTCGCTCGCCCAGGGCTCGATGCCCCCGAGGACGCCGAGCAGCGTGGCGTCGACGAAGGTCAGGGCGCGCCGATGGATGGCGCGGGCCTCCGCGGTGTCCGGCTCGGAGCGACGCAGGAGCTGCTCGAGGGCGCGGGCGGCTTCCCAGCGCCCGCCACGCCGCGCGAGGATCCGCACGGTGTCGAGCCGGTCGTCCCAGGTGAGGGCGGCTCCGGCTCCGGCGAGGGCGCTCTCGATGCGATCGATGGCGTCGGCTTCGCCGAGGAAGGCGGGGTGGGAGAGCCAGCCCAGCAGGACCTTGCGATCCTCACGGTTCGACAGCGTGCTCAGCAGGAGGGCTTCGAGACCGGCCGAGGCCTCCGCGTCGTCGAGGGGAAGCACGGTCTCCGCTTCGAGGTTCCAGGCGAAGGAGTGGGCGTCGAGGTGGGCCAGCGCGAGCCAGCGCGCGCCGGGAATGGCTGGGGCATCTTCGAGGGCGATGCCGATCTCGAACACGTGCTCGCCGAGGAGGCGCGCCGCGAAGGAGAGCTCGGCGGCGGGACCGCCCAGGAACGCATCGACGGAGTCGTCCCCGGTGGCCAACAGGGTGAGGATGCGGTCGAGATCATCGTCGGGAGCCGTGCACCAGGCGCTGAGTTGCTCACCGGCGGTGGGGGCCTTCTTGGTCTTCGTCGCTGCCATGGCGCGGATGGTATCGCGCAGCCGGCAGAGCCGCGCGCCTGGGCGCCGGGTGCGTTCTCCAGGGCGCGGCCCGCTCCGCTCGTCCCTCGTTGCGATCCAGCCCCTCGTCTCACCCCGAGTTGCGCCTCATCTTCAGGAGAAGCCGTTTAGAAGCTACAGGCCGGGTCGAAGTCCTCCCCCGCGTCCACCTGGAGGGCCAGCTCGTCAGCGTTCACGATCTCCACCGATCCGCTCGCGGTCTGCGCCACGACGCGCAGCGCCTCGAGCTCCCAGTCGTCACCGTCCAGGGACAGATCCGGTGCGTCACCCCGGTTCTCGACCCACAGTCCGTCGAGGTCACCGGCGTCCACCGCCGTCGTCACCGTGTAGTCCTGGGTCGCGCCTTCGTCGAAGTCGTCGTCCAGATCGAGCCCCAGCTTCGTGCAGTCCCTCTCGGCGGCGCTGAAGCGGGTAATGCAGAAGTAGATGTCGGCGTCGGTGGCGTCGTCGCCCGTCTTGATGGTCACCTGGAACGACTCGATGGCCTCGTCGGGGGCGCTGGTGCACTCGATGATGCCGCCGCACCCGCTGGACACGAGGAGGCTGGTGGCGAGCACGGCGACAGAAACAACGCGGGGAATGAGCGACATGATGGACTCCAACCAACGGGCGCCGGGAAGTGGCGACCGGTGGAGAGAGCCTAGGATGGGCCGGCCTTGCCGTCTCTGACGCGACCTTTCCGGACCTTGCCGGCGCCGCTGGGCGCCTACTCGAGCAGGGTGTCGATGGCGTTGTCGGCGCGGCCGAAGCTGCCGTCGATGCTCGTGCGCAGGATGCCGAGGACGACATTGTCTTCGGCCGCTGGCGTAGTGCGGGACTCGCTCCACAGGGTCTGGTAGCGCCACACGGTGCCGTCGTCGTTCTCGAACCACAGGTCCGAGGCGTAGCTCTGGAGCAGGGCGTTCTCGCCGCTCTCGCCCTCCCACTCCTGCTCGAACCAGGAGCGCGCCACGATGGCCCAGCGCTCGTGCTCGCCGTCCTCGTCGAGGATCTCCACCCAGCGGAAGTTCTTGAAGAGGATGAACTGCACCTTGAGCAGGAGGTTCTGCCGCTCGGCGTCGTTGACGGTGACGATGAGGTCGCAGGTGCGGTCGAGGAAGCAGGTGGGGTCGCTCGTCTCGGGGAAGCTGCGGTCGTAGAAGTTGGCGGACGCCTCGGCCTCGGTCTGGTCGGGCTGAATCATCAGCAGGGCGTGGTTCTCGATGGGGTGCCGGGAGACCCCGCCGATGCCCAGGGGCAGGCAGTTCTCCAGGGGGCGGTCGGGGCGGGTGATGTCCGCCACGTCCTCATCCTGCAGGTCCTCGGGCTCGAAGGAGCGATCGGAGCGCTCCCCCTCGAGGTCCAAGGTGCTGAGGAAGTCGTACATGTTGCGGGCGCCGGCCTGCATCACGCGCTCGTCCTCGTCGTTGTACTCCCGGTACAGGTAGCGCGAGAGGTCGCTCAGCTCCGTCGGGGCCTCCGGTGGAGGCTCACATCCGGCGAGGTGGGCGAGGAGCGCGATCACCACGAGGAGCAGGGGCCCTGGGGGCACGGTCCGCGAGCAGGGAGAGGGGAGCGGCATTCCGTGCTTGTAGCTCACCCGATCGCGTCGAGGTAGGCGCGTACTGCGCCCTCCATCCCCATCGTCAGGGCGTCGGCGACGAGGGCATGGCCGATGCTGACCTCGGCTACCGCGGGCACCTCGAGGAACCGAGGCAGGTTCTGCAGGTTGAGGTCGTGGCCAGCGTTGATGACGAGCCCTTCGGACGCGGCAGCCTCGGCGGTCGCGATGAAGGCGTCGAGCACCCGCTGTTCGTCGGGGGTCCCGAAGGCTCGGGCGAAGGTCTCGGTGTAGAGCTCGATGCGGTCGGCGCCGCAGTCCGCGGCGCGCTTGGCGGTCTCCGGGTCGGGGTCCACGAAGAGGCTGACCCGGCAGCCCAGCTCCTTCAGCTCGGCGACGATGGGCCGCAAGGTCGCCACCATGGACGGGTCCGTGAGGGGGAACCCGTGGTCCGAGGTGTTCTGGGTGGGGTCGTCGGGCACCAGGGTCGCCTGGGTGGGCCGGTTGGCGCGGAGGATGTGCATCAGGTGCCCGCCGCCGAAGTCCAGGGGGTTGCCTTCGATGTTGAACTCGCGATCTGGCCACTCCCGCAGCAGCGCAGCGACCTCGGGGACGTCGGCCTTGCGGATGTGTCGCTCGTCCGGGCGCGGGTGCACCGTGATGCCGAAGGCGCCGGCCTCCAGCGCCACCCGAGAGAGCCCCACGACGCTGGGAATGGTGAGGTCGCGCTGGTTGCGGAGCAGGGCGATCTTGTTGACGTTGACGGAGAGCTTGGTCATTCGGTGGGGTCCAGGGGAAGGACGTCGTGGAAACGCTCGTAGGCGATGGTGCGCTTGCCGTCGGGCATCATCTCGATGACGTCGACGAAGCGGTGGTTCCAGCGCACCTCGCTCCACAGGAAGCTGTGTTGCGAGTGCACGTGCTGGTTGAACGTGTCGTCGATGCCGGTGACCGTCACCACGATCTCGGCCCTGACCTCCTCCAGGTGCTCGGGCGTCCAGCCGTACAGCGGGCTGCTGGGGTCGATCTCGTGCATCGCCGTCCAGGACAGCGCAAACACCGGGCTGCGCTCCCGCACCAGCTGCAGGGCGATGAAGCTGCGCATCTGCTCCCCCTCTGCCGTGCGGTGGTTGTAGGCCATGACCACGTTGAGCCGGGCGTCGACGATGAGATTGCCGCGCTCGTTGGCCATGCGGAACTGCAGGGTGGGCTGCCCGTCCCGCTCCCGGACCACCGCCACGTCCGAGAACAGAACCCGAGCGGAGGGTCGCGAGAAGCGCGCGAAGAGCATCCCGGTGACCACGGCGAAGCCGAGTAGGCCGATGAGGACCTCGACGGCGGTGAGCAGATCGGCGGTCTTCGACGCCGGGGTCAGCGCGCCGTAGCCGATGGTCGACATGGTCTGCACGGAGAAGGCGAAGGCATCCGAGAACGAGCCGGGCTCCGCTCCGGCCACCATGTCCCCCGCGAGGTAGATCGCCGCGAAGAAGGCGTTCACCCCGAAGTATCCGCCGGCGATGAGGACGAAGAACCCCGTCCACGACAGCTTGAGCAGCCAATGGGCGACGTCCGACATGTCCCGCATCACCCGGATGCCCGACACCACGTTGAATCCTCCGTCGCGCCGGACGATGCGGTAGAGCTCGGGGTCCGCGAGCATGGGCGCCGGCGTCGCCGGGCGGTCCTGGGGACGGGCGAGGGGAGGTTCGGGGCTGTCGGGGGAGGTGTTCACGGCCGGGAGTCTAAACCCACTGGGTCGAACCGCCCCCGTTCAGACGACGAGGATCAGACCAGGCACGCACTCAGGGCGCGCACGGCGAAGGCGGTCGCCACCAGCGGGTCGTCCTCCTTCTGCAGGTTGGAGGTGCTTTGCCAGCTCCCGTCGTCGCGCTGCTCGGTCGCGACGGCGTCGATCATCGACTCGCGCCAGCCCTCGGGGCCGGCGCTGAACGTCGCGAAGACGCGGCTACTGGCGGCGCGGTAGTAGCCCCGCATGGCGGTGGCGAAGGGCTCCATCGGCCCGCCCAGCACCCCTGGGTTGACGTCCGTGCGGTGCATCGCGAGCAAGCGATCCAGGGCGATGCGCACGGGCTCGGGGCGCTCGTCCGCGGGGAGGGCGCCCACGTCGGCCGGACTGACGGCGCGCAGGGCGAGGAGGCCGTCGCAGGTGGCCGTGCCGTACGACATGTGGCCGGTTCCGTGGGGGTGCCCTTTGTTGAGTTGGGGCTCCACCTGGGAGTAGACGAAGCCGCCGTCGCCGCCGCGGCTCCCCAGGATGAACCGGAAGGCGAGGCGAAAGGTGGGGTCTCCGGGCTGGACCCCGGCCGCGCGCATGCCTTCGAGGGCCCGCCGCGTCATGGACAGGTCCACGTGGCCGGCGTTCGGCGGCTCGGGAGGTGTCGTCCAGCCCATGGGGAAGCCGCCGAGGGCGGGGTGGGAGCGCCATCCCCCGCGGCCGGTGAACTGCTGGGACCTCAGCCAGGCGAGCAGGGGCTTCGTGGCGGGCTCCCAACCCTCGGGCCGCAGTCGCCCGAGGCAGCTCAGGGCGAGCCCCGTCGCGTAGACGGGGTAGTCGGCGGCAGGGCCGGAGAAGCCGATGCGGCCTTGCTCGTCGACGAGGCCGAGGATGCCGCGAAGGGCGAGGGACACGGACTCGGGCGGCAGCGCCACTCCGGCGGCAGGTGCATCGATGAGGGCGTCGAGCACGAAGGGGGAGAGGGACTGACCTTCCTTGAGATAGCCGTAGGTGCTGGACTGCCATCGTCCATTGGGGGACTGCGCGTCGAGCAGCCACTTCACCCCGGCCTCGAGGCGGGTGCGGGCGTCGATGACCCA
>JAGSHC010000265.1 GCA_023954745.1 Deltaproteobacteria bacterium
CGCCCGTGTCCAGCCGCGATGACCAGATGAGCCTCTTTGGCAGCGCTCCTCCTCTCGCCGAGGAGCCCGTCCCGGATGCGGCTGAGTACCCCTGGGACGACGTGCCGCTCTTCGAGGACGCCCCCCCACCGCGGGGCGTCGAAGCCGCCGACCCTCCCCCTCGAGGAGGCACCGCCCGTCCCGCAGCCGACGTCGGCGGGATTCTCTCGTCGGTCTTCGGCCACGACGCGTTCAGGGCCGGCCAGAGGGAGGCCATCGAGTCGCTGCTGACCGATCGCGACGCCGTCGTGGTCCTCCCGACCGGGGGAGGAAAGTCCCTCTGCTACCAGGTCCCCGCCATCGCGCTGCTGCTCACCCTCGCGGGCTGCACCCCATCGAACGACGATGACTCCGGCGGGTCGGACGACGACGACGCGACCGGGGTCGACGACGACGACTCGGGCGACGATGACGACGCCACCACTCCTGCTCCGGTCTGCCTGGATGACGCGTTCGAGGAGAACGACACCCTGGCCACTGCGCGGTCTATCGCCCCCGGGGCCTACAACAACCTCGCCTCGTGCCCCTTCGACGACGACTGGTTCGCGATCGCGATCCCCGCTCGGTTCCGCGTGACGATCCAGGCGGTCTTCGACCACGACGCTGGAGACGTCGACATCTCACTACGCAACGAGGACGGGGAGATCATCGAGGTCTCCACCTCCTCCACCGACAACGAACAGGTCGGCCCGCTCATTCTCTACATCGAGCAGACCCTGTTCCTGGAAGTGAAGGTGCTCGGGTTCGGGGGAGATCCACCAGGCAACACCTACGGAATCGCGATCCTCACCGACCCTCTTCCGCCTCTGTAGTGAACGGCCCCAGCAGGTGGACACGGGGCGATCGCAGCGGGGCCTAGCGTTGGCGCCGTCTGCCGTGAAGGCGCCCCGCCCAGAGGTCGAGGACCACGATGGTCCCTTCGAGATCGCCGTCGCGCACCTTCAGACTGCGGCGCGGGCGCAAGCCGAGGTGTCGCTCTCCGCCGTCGACGCAGAGCACTGCTGCGGTCCAGCCCACGAAGCGATGCTTGAGGACCTCTCCCAGCGCGCTCCAGTCCTCGCTGGTCCCTCCGGCAGGAGGGGCCGTCACGACAAGGCCACGGTCCTCCGGCGCGCCGAGGTGGGTCAGCTGGGTGTGACGACTGCGCAGCCGCCGCCCGACTCCGAGGGCGTCCCCCCACCCTCGCAGGGCACGCACACTGCGCTGATCGGGATCACCCCCGTAGAGGGAGACCCCCGGTGCGTGGGGAGCGGGCGCGCCCAGGCCAGCAAAGGCGTCGGGGTCCCAGCTCGAGAGGGCTTCGAACGGCCAGCGGCGCCGGCGGCGGCCGGGAGCCCAGCCTTCGCACGCCGCCAGGGCTTCTTCGAGGACTCGGCCGTCCCCGGCGAAGGGGTCGCACAGCGCGCCCGTTCCGTCCCACGACGCCGCGGCGAACAGGGCGGCGCAGACCGTCGCTCGGGGGTGCCCCGGCCCCTCGGCCGCGGTCCCCCGGGCGTCCAGCGGGCGCCCCGAGGTGTCGAGCAGCAACGTTGCGTGGTCGCCATGCACCCGCACCCGCAGCGGGAGGTCTGCTGCGTCGGACGACGGAGCACTCTCCCGTCCCGCCCGCCTCCGCTGCTCCCCGCGCAACGCCTCCCCCACGATGTCGGCGATGGCCCGTCCGTCCTCCAGGCGCGAGGCAGAGGCGCTTCCGTGCACCGACACCGAGCGGTCTGGGCTGAGGATCTGACGCAGGCCTGGGTCCGAGCGCAGGAGGTCCACGAGACCATCGCCGAGGGAGGCACCGTTCCATGCGGGCCAGTCCGCGAGACCCACCAACACCCGACGACCACACCGCAAGAACAGGTTGGCGCGCCAGACCGTCTCCCAGGTCCCGGCCCCCCGCACCGCGCCCGGCTGCGCCGAGCATCGCTCGCCCCCCAGCGCCTCGATCTCCTCGCGCACCAGGGCTTCGAGCCCCCGCGCGCAGGGCACGATGATCTCGAGCATCAGTCGGCGTCCCGCGGGGTGACGAGGTAGGTGAGCTCGAGGGCGAGGAGCCCCAGGACGTGGATCTGATGCCGGGCCGCGAGTTCCCCATCCCGGCCGGCCGCAGGTCCCAGGATCAGCGTCTCGTGCATGGGCAGTCGGAGCTCGCCGACGGGAGTCACCCAGAAGATGCCTGCGTCTCCTGCGAACCCACGGCGGCGGCGCGTCGTGAAGACGATGCCACCGAGGGTGCCGGGATCGACCCGCAGGATCGACGTGAGGTTGGAGCCCGGGAGCGGCATCGCGATGTTCACGTAGGGCACGCCCCCGTGGCGGTGGTGGGAGTACGCCGAGACGAAGACTGGGCGCTCGGTGCCCCGGTGCAGCCGGATCCAGCCCCGCACATCCACGCGGCCGTCGGGGGCGTCGTGCAGAGGAACCAGCTCCCCCTCCATGCCCCGGTCCAGGAGGGGGTCGGTGGGGAGCTCGAGCTGGCCAATGGAGCGGGCAGCCGCGCGGACCATCGGCGCCACGAGCGAAGCGGGCATCGGCCAGCGAGGGATCACTGCGAGCTCGAAGGCAGCGGTCTCCTCGTAGAAGCGGCGGACGAGGGGGTGCAAGTCGACGGGGTCGAGGTCGTGCAGCCCCGGGACGCCCTCGCGAGAGAACACCGCCGCGTCGTCGACGAGGCCCACCGGCGCCGTGCTGGTCTCATCGACCAGGCCGTGTGAGCGAAAGAACCAGCGGCCCACGGAGGCGCCCGCCCGGAGGCGGCTGAACGGAATCCCGGGGACGTGTCCCGTCGGCTGGACCCCAGAGAGAGCGAATCCGGTGAGGCCGGCGGCGATGAAGACCACCGCGTTCACGACGCCGTGGTAGCGCACCATGCTGCCCAGGGAGGGGAAGGGGTCCGCCCCGAAGAACTGCGAGAGGGCCCAGAGCAGGGCGAGGGCCGAGGTGCCGACGGGGACGGCTCCCGCCACCGCGAACACCGCGCGGGCGCGGCTCGGGAGATCCGATGAGACCGCGAGCACCAGCATGAACCCCGCCGTGCCCACCGCGCCGGCGAGCATGATCAACGCGCCTGCCATCTCCACCACGGAGACCGTGGCGATGCCCAGCGCCGTCAGAGGAGGCCCCAGGACGGCGGCCCAGGCAGAGACGCGCCAGGTGCGCTCCAGTCCAAACGGCATCTCTCCCTTCTCGTCGCGCAACCGCACCAAGGCACGTCCCACGAGACCGGCGAGCAAAGGCACGCCCAGACCTGCGAAGTGAAAGTGCGCCGCCGTGAGCGAGGTCCAGGGCTCGGCGAAGCCCAGGAGGGGTTGGCCCGCGCGGCTCGCTACGAGCCAGATCCCGCCCACGGGGAGGTAGATCAGGCCGAGGTCCACGCACAGGGCATCGAGCTGGAGGTGCGGACGTCGCCCCAGGCGGCGGACCCCAAACGCCCCGGCGAGCAGAGTGGTCCCGAGCCACGGCAATGCGAGCCCCACGCTCAACGCGCCGGGCTCGCCGAGCAGAGCCAGCAGCCCGAGGGGAGCCGAGGCCACCCAGGATCCAGCGGCCCAGGCCCAGGCTCGGGAGTCCCGCCCGTCCCGGTCGGGCTCTCGGGCCAGCATCAGGGCGAGGGGGGCCACCACGGCGAGGGCTCCGGCGAGCGCGAACCCAATCTCACCCAGCATTCCGCCGTGCACTCCCCCGAGGACCCACCAGAGGGGCCACACGACCGCTCCCAGCGCGGCGCCGAGGCGCAGGGTGTTCGAGAGGGCTGAGGTTGGCGGGCGACTCGACATGGGCGCGCGATGGTAGCCCTCAGGGTGCGCAGCGGCGTTCGTTGTCTGCTAGACGTGCCTCTCGGTGACCGGTGAAGGCGCCACAGGAGGTGAAATGACTCGGAACGGGATGGTACTTCTCGCGGCATTGATCGCGACGACGGCGGGCTGCGGCGACTCCAACGAGGGCGCGGAGGCTCCGACTCCGGTCGCCAGCGAGGCCGCGGCAGTGGCCGAGTCGACCCCCGAAGCCAAGCCCACGCCACCTCCCCATGCAGCGCTCTTCGGCGTGCTCCCCGAGGTGGCCGAAGCCGAGCACAACCCCATCACCGACGCCAAGGTCGACCTGGGTCGGATGCTCTACTACGAGCCGCGCCTCAGCAAGAACCACGACATCAGCTGCAACAGCTGCCATCAGCTCGACAACTTCGGCGTCGACAGCGAGCCCACCTCCCCCGGCCACAAGGGCCAGCTCGGAGGTCGCAACTCCCCCACGGTGCTCAACGCGGCTCTGCACGTCGCCCAGTTCTGGGATGGCCGCGAGCCCCACGTCGAAGCGCAGGCCAAGGGTCCGGTCCTGAACCCCGTCGAGATGGCGATGTCGGGCCCCGACGCGGTGGTCGCGACCCTCAAGTCCATTCCCGGGTATGTGGACGGCTTCGCAAAGGCCTTCCCTGGCGAGGACCCCGTCACCTACGACAACATGGCCGCCGCCATCGGCGCCTTCGAGCGCAAGCTCCTCACCCCCTCCCCGTTCGACGCATACCTCGGGGGGGATGTCGCGGCGCTCAACGACGCGCAGCGCGCCGGCCTCGAGACCTTCGTGGCGACAGGCTGCACGGCATGCCACAGCGGCGTGGCCGTCGGGGGCGCCATGTACCAGAAGCTCGGTCTCGTGGAGGCCTGGCCCAACATCACGGACAAGGGTCGCAGCGAAGTCACGGGGAACGCAGCCGAGGAGTACTTCTTCAAGGTCCCGTCCCTGCGAAACATCGCCAAGACCGGTCCGTACTTCCACGACGGGAAGACGGCCGAACTCACCGTGGCCGTGAAGATGATGGCCAAGCACCAGCTCGGCAAGGAGCTGGCGGACGACGAGGTGGCCAGCATCGTCAGCTTCCTCGACTCCCTCACCGGGACCGTGGACGCGAAGTACGCCGCGAAGCCCGAGCTGCCGCCCAGCTCTGACACGACGCCCAAGCCCGACCCCACCTAGCAGGCCCCCCATCCCCCACAGCCCGCTGCTCCTGCTCGGTCTCGCCGGCGCCGTGTGCGTCGCGGGGTGCGTGCAGGGAGTTCTGGGCTTCGGCTTCGGGCTCATGGCCGCCGGGCTGCTCCCGTGGCTGCTCGGAGTGAAGGGAGCGGTGCCGGTGGTCGCCACCATGGCGTTGCTGGTGAACGGCACCCTCATGGTGCGCTTTCGACACCACGTCTCGTTCGGCGACGCACGCCCGCTGATCCTCGGAGCCCTCGTCGGGGCACCCATCGGGGTGTTCGCGCTGCGGTCCGCCTCGCCCGGCCACCTGATGGTGGCGCTCGGCCTCGTCATCCTCGCCTACGTAGGGCGAACGCTCTCCCGTCGGACCACTCCCGAGCCGATGGGCTCCGTGTCCGGCGCGGTTCTGGGCACGCTCGCCGGTGTCCTCGGGGGGGCGTTCAGCACCGCGGGCCCTCCGTCGGTGGTGTGGGTCAGCACGCAGCCGTGGAGTTCCCAGCAGCTTCGGGCCACCCTCGTCACCCTCTTCGCCGTGGTGGGAGCCCTGCAGGTCAGCCTGTTGATTCGGGCGGGCATGTTGACGACGGACACAGGGCTCACCGCCGCCATCATCGCGCCGGCGGCCGCCCTGGGAAGCTTCGTGGGAGCACGGCTCGGCGACCGGGTCCCCCAGGAC
Source organism: Deltaproteobacteria bacterium (assembly GCA_023954745.1). Classification (GTDB taxonomy): domain Bacteria; phylum Myxococcota_A; class UBA796; order UBA9615; family UBA9615; genus JAGSHC01. Next base: position 5,672 of record JAGSHC010000265.1, read on the forward strand.
AAGTTCCAGCGCCTCATGCTCGCCGGGCTGGGCGTGCTCGCCTGCACCTTCATCTTCAACGGACTCCGCGATGGCTGACCGATTCCTCACTGCCCGCTGGCGTCATCTCGTGATGTTGAACTACCGGGTGAACCCGGCGCTGCTTGAGGACCGTGTTCCCCGGGGCACCCGACTGGATCCCGACGGCGGCGAGCACTGGGTCAGCCTCGTGGGATTCCTCTTCCTCGACACGGCGCTGCTGGGCATCCCCGTGCCGCTCCACCGCAACTTCGAAGAGGTGAACCTGCGGTTCTACGTCGCGCGTGACGTCCCCGACGCCAAGCGCGATGCGCCGGTTCGCCGCGGCGTGGCGTTCATCAAGGAGCTGGTTCCGAAGTCGGCCATCGCGACCGTCGCACGGCTCGTCTACAACGAGAACTACGTGTCCCTGCCCATGGAGCACCGCCTCCTCTACGACGGACGGGAGGTGGCTGCGGACACCACGCTGCTCGACGGCACCCGCGTGGAGTACGACTGGGGCCACGGGAGCGAACGGGGGCGACTCGCTGCCACCGTGGCAGGCTCCCCCCACGCCGCCGAGCGGGGTTCGCACCCGCACTACATCGCCGAGCACTACTGGGGCTACGCCGCCCAGCGAGACGGCGGCACGGTGGAGTACGAAGTCGAGCACCCGCCCTGGCGAGTCTGGGAGGCACGCGGACCGACATTCCTGGCAAACATCCCCGCGCTGTACGGGCAGGAGTGGCACGACGTGCTGTCCCGGGAACCCGACTCCGCCTTCATCGCTGAGGGCAGCGAGGTGACCGTCTTCCGGGGAGTCCGCCTCGATCTGGACCGCTGACCCCTCTCGTGCGTTAAGTTTCGCCCCTTGCTCGACGTGCGCCCAGACGAACGGCGGCTGGTCGGAGCTCTGATCGCGCTGAGCCTCCTTCAAGGAGTGAGCTCTGTCGTCGGAGCCTCCGTGGGCAAGGCGCTGTTCCTGGGGACCTTCTCTCCCGAACAGCTCCCCTGGGCGTACGGAGGCGTCTCCCTCCTCCTTCCCCTGCTTGGGCTGCTCTTCGTCGGAGCGAGTCGGCGGCTCGGCGCCGGCGCCTTGCTCGCGAGCACCGCTGCCTTCACCGGACTCGTCTACGGCGCGATCTGGCTCGGGCTGCAGGCGGGCTTCACCCGACTGGCCGCGGCGGCAGCGATGGTCTGGGTCGACGTGGACTGGAGCCTCGCGCTCCTCGTGTTTCTGGCCGTCACCAGCCACCGGCTGGATGTGCGGCAACAGCGACGCCTGCTCGGCATCGCCGCCGCGGGCGACATCGTGGCGGGCGCCGGCGCGGGCTTCCTGCTCCCCCTGGCCCTGCCCTACATCGGCCTACAGAACCTGCCGCTGATCGCCGGGGGGGCGCAGCTGGTGGCTGCAGGCCTCGTCTGGGGCTTGCTCGGCCGAGGAGCTTCCCTCGCCTCGGAGAGACCCACGCCCGTGCGCGTGCTCACCAGCGACCGGTTCCTTCGGCTCGCCTGGGCAGTGTTGGCCCTCGGTTGGTTCTCGTTCTACGTCACCGACGCCGTCTTCCTGACCGTGGCGGCCGAGCACTACCCCACCGAGTCCGAGCTCGCCGGGTTCCTCGGGGTGTTCATGGGGCTCGTCGCGGTCGCGGACGCGGTCGCTGCCCTGGGGTTGTACGCCCTGGTGCTGGGTCGATTCGGCGTGCTGGGCGGCCTGCTCGGAGGCCCCGTCGCCACGGCGTTCTTTGCTGGAGCCCTGCTGCTCACCGCCGGGCTCCCCGGAGGGCTCCTGGTGCTGGGCCTCGCTTCGGGCCTCAAGCTCTTCGACCTCGCGGCGCGGGAGAACTTCACTGAGCCCGCGGTCTCCACGCTCTACGGCGCCTTGAAGCCCCAAGACCGCGCCGTGGCCCAGGCCCTCGGCAGCACGGTCGTGGGCCCCCTCGCCGGGCTGGTGGCCGCTCCGGCGCTCTGGCTGGTGCTCACCCAGCTCGACGTGGGGCTTCGAGGGCTCGCGGCGTTGTCGCTCGGACTGCTCACGGTCACCGCCCTACTGGCCCTCGGCCTGGCTCGCGCGTGGCCCAACGCGCTCAAGCGGGCACTGGGCCGCGGCGGGCCGGTGGAGGCGAATGTCACCCTCACCGGGGAAGAAGGCACGGACGCGGTGCTCGACGGCCTCATGTCGCCGGACCCCGAGCTCGTCCTCACCTCGGCGCGGCTCCTGCGGGACATCGGGCCCGACAAGCTGCTGGAGAACCTTCCGCCCCTGCTCGCCCACCGGGTGCTGGCGGTGCGGGACGGGGTGGCGCGGCTGCTGGAGCAGTCCCCCCTCCCCGGGGCGGAGACGAAGATCGCCGCCAGGACCGTCGACGAGCCCGAGGTCAACATTCGCGCGCTGCTCTACCGCGCCCTGGTGGCCACCAACGCCGGGGTCGGGGTCGACATGCTCGAGGCCCGGGTCAGCAACGGCGACCTCGCCGAGCGCGGGGCGGCTCTGGACGCGCTCATCCGCCACGGAGATGCGCGCTGTGACAGGCTCATCGACCACGGCCTCGAGTCCCTGCGCGGCAGCAGCTCCCAGGGGCAAGCCCTCGCCGAACACCTGGCCCGGCGGCGGCGCAAGCTGTCCGAGGGGGAGCTGCTCGCTCGCCTGACCCGTCGGTCGCCCTGGGAGCTCGCGGCGCAACTCCGCAGACGTCGCGTGACCCCGGAACGCGTCGCGGCGGTCGTCGACACCGGCTGGAAGCCCCTGAGCGCGTCCCGCAAAGCGCGGCTCGCCACCGCCCTCGGCGTGCTCGCGGGAGAAGCGGGTCGCCCGACCCTCATCACGATGCTGTCCGACGGAGACGGCGCCAGCGCCGCCCTGGCCGCCCTCCAGCGAGACCAGCCCCCATCCGATCCCGAGCGGCGCCGCATCCGAGCGAGCATCGAACGGGACCTGCTCGCCGCCCCGGCGCTCCGTCGCCAATCGGAGATGCGGCCGGACGTCCTGACCCGACGCGCTCTGCAAGACGACGCGACAGAGGCCCTGCGCCGCGTCATCCTCGGCCTCGCCTTGCTGC
>JAGSHC010000281.1 GCA_023954745.1 Deltaproteobacteria bacterium
CCGCGACCGCGGGCGCTCCGGCGGAGCCGCAGACCCCGGCGCCCGCCCCCGAGCCCGTCGTCGAGGAGCCCGAGCAGCCGACGGAGCAGCCCGAGGGTGCATCGGTCGCGGCCGAAGAACCCACTCCCGAGCCCACGCCTGCCCCGGAGCCCGACCCGAAGCCGGCCCCCACGCCGAAGCCCAAGGCACGCACCGTCGAGGCGTCGACTCCAAAGCCAAAGCCGAAGCCCGCCCCGACCCCCGCCCCCGAGCCCGTCGCCACGGCCGACTCCGTGGAGCCGGGCATCCTGCACATCTCGGCGCGGCCGCGCTGCCGCATCCAGATCAACGATCAGGATCGCGGCACGAGCGACGAGACGCGCCTCGGGGTGGTCCTCGAGCCCGGCAAGTACAACGTGCGGTTCGTGTGCGACGAGGCCGAGCCCGAGTGCGCCCAGTTCAAGCACAAGAGCGGGCGGAAGACCATCGAGGTCCGGTCCGGCGAGAAGTCCCGCTATCACGCGGACTTCTACAGGATCAACGAGAAGCGCAAGTGAGGCTTCTGTCCCTCCTGCTGGCCGCGGGCCTCGTCACCGTGGCGACCCCAGCCCTCGCGGACATCGTCCTGCACGACGGTGGCGTCGAGCGCGACCGTGAGGTGTCCGAGCTCGTCGAGCAGCACACCCAGAGCCAGCCCCGCATGGTGCTCAGCGGTGACGTCCTCGCGGGTCCCACGCGCATGTTGGCGAGCAACGTCGAGGTGGAGCAGTGCGAAGGCTCGCCCATCGAGCTGAACCTGGGGCCGAAGCTCGAGGCGGTGGTCGAGAGCGTGCTGAGCTTCGAGCTCGATCGCGCGATCGGAGAGCTCGACACTCTCGAGACCCTGTTGCCATGTGCGAGCGCGCCGGTGATGGCGAACGAGCTCGCCCGCATCTCGTTCCTACGCGGCGCGGCCCTCCTCGACATGGGCGACGAGCCGGGCGCGCGCGTGGCCATGAGTGACTCCATCGCTCAGGAGCCCTCGTTCGAGGGCATCAAGGGGTTCCCGAAGGCTCACAGCGACCTCCTCGCCACCCTGAAGACCGAGGCAACAGATGCCACGCCAGGCGGTCTGTACGTCTGGCACAAGGCCGGCACCGTGGCCGAGGTGCTCATCGACGGCGTCGTCGCGCCGGACCCCGGCAGCAAGGGGGCGAGCCTCGCCGCGGGCCGTCACCTGGTCCAGTCCCGCGACACCGAAGGCGTGCTCCGCGGGATGTGGGTACGCACGACGGGGATCGACTCGGTGGTGGCGCACCCGGGCTCGGGACGGCTCATCTGGTCTGACGGCGGACGCTCCCCAGGCGGAGAGATGGCCATGCGCCTCCTCCTGCTCTCGGAGTTCCAGGGCCGCGACGGCGACATCCACGTCCTCCGCTTCAAGGGCCGCAAGGTGGTCTCCGCTGCGACGTTCCCCGCCGATGGCAGCGTGCGGCAGGTGTGGGACAAGCGGAGCGAGCCCGTAGCAAAGACAGAGCCCACGGAGCCGAAGCCCGCGAAGGAGCGGCCGGCATCGACGAAGCCTGCCAAGAAGGAGCGCACGACGGCCAACCGCAGCAGCGTGAGGCCCTCGCGTGTGCGTTTCGCCCTCGGCGGGGGCTACCAATACGTGCACCCCTTCAGCTACGGCATGGTCTCCGCCGATCTCGGCGTGCGGCTGGTCGGCCCACTGACCGTCACCGTCTTTGCTCGCCCCTCCTTTGGGGGACAGTTCACCGTCGACCTCGGTGAGGGCGACCCGGTGGAAGGCGCGATTCTTCTCGTCCCCTTCGGCGCAGGTCTTGGCATTCAGAAGCACGACGGACCCATCGGTCCCTTCGTCTTCGCGTCCTTTCAGGCCGCCCCCAACCAGGTGATTCCCCTCGGCTCGCTGATGATTGGCGCCGCAGTTCAGGGTGGGGTCGACTTCGCCCCAGGCGACGGGCCCTTCATCGTCCGGGTGGAGGGGGAAGCGGGCTTCCTCGGCGCCAACGACGACGTCACTGGAAGCTTCTTCGCGGGCTTCACGGGACGGATTGGCGTCGGCGTGGGGGCGCGGTTCTGACGCGGCGGCGCCCGACGCACCCTCGCGGCGTGGAACGGAACGCAGGGTGTGACAGCACCCAAGGAGGCAGGCGATGAACAAGGTCCAGACCCTGATTGCACTCTCGGCCCTGGCGGCGAGCACCCTGGCCCCCTCAGCAGCTGAGGCCCTGGGCAACCGAGTCATCATCAACTGCCGCCACGGCGACCTCGTCTGTGGCGAGGACTTCGACGCCTTCACGGCCGTCCTCGAAGGTGAAGGCGCCGTGGTGGAGATGCGCTCCGACGTGCCCTCGATCATCGGCGACGGAGACGTGCGACTCCTCGTGGTGTCCCTGCCCTCGTCGAGCTGGGATACGAACCCGACGATCACCCTCTACATCCCTTCGTTCCTCTCCCAGGGCGGCAAGCTTCTGCTTCTGGGCGATGGTGAGACGGGCGAGGCCGACTCCAACGCGCGCATCCGCTCCATCCTGGGCTCGATCCCCGATCACGGCATCACGCTCAACGCCGAGCAGGTGAACGTCAACGGGTCCTGCACCGACGCTCCCACCACCGACATCCAGGGCGACCCCCTCACCGCGGGGCTGAGCTCCTGGTACATCGGGCAAGCCACGACGGTGAGTGGAGGCGATGCGCTGGTGAACTTCACCCCGGACGGTGGCAGCACGACCGCCACCCTCGGTGCGGTCTCGCGACTGCAGAGTGGCGGCGAGGTCATCGTGTTCGGGGACAACGAGGGCTTCCTCGGCGGACTGTTCCACGACGTGTGCGACGGCATCGGGACGGACATCCCCGCCGCCCACGAGGCTCTGTGGGTCAACCTCTATGCGGACACGAGCGCCGCCGTCGACGGTGACAACGACGGCTACGACAGCGACGTCGACTGCAACGACAACAACCCGGCGGTCAATCCTGGCGCGGACGAAGAGTGCAACGGCGTCGACGACAACTGCGACGGCACCATCGACGAGGGCTGCGGGGACGACGACGACGCCACGGGCGACGACGACGACGACGACGCGACCACGGGCGACGATGACGACGACGCCACCGGGCTCCTCGACGACGACGACGCCACCGACGACCCGTTCCGCGATGACTCCGAGTGGAACTCCTGCGCCTGTGGCGGAGGGGAAGCCGTCGCGTCGGCCCGACCCGCCGGATGGCTCTTGGCGGTCCTCCCCTTGGGAGGCCTGTTGGGGTGGCGCCGTCGCCGAACCTGAAGCTGCCTTACAGACCTTGCTCTTCAATGCACCACCGGCCTGACCGGCCTCCCCGAGGATCTCATGCGCCTGACTCTCCCGACCCTTCTCTCTCTCGCCATGCTCGCCACACCTGCTCTAGCCTGTGCTGGCAACCGCACGGCTGCCCCGCCCTCCACGGCGGGTGACGTCGAGGCTCCGACCCAGTCCGCGGAGGCGGTCGCTGAGCGCTCGAAGAAGAAGAAGAAGGCGGACGAGAAGATGGCCGACAAGCCCGCAGCAGCCAAGAAGGGCCCGCAGTCGGGAATGAACGGTGCTGCCGCGAACCCCGAGAGCTTTCGCAAGGCCGTCGATGCGGTGAGCTCCGACGCCCTGAAGACCGCCGACCTGTTCGTCCAGGCTCTTGCTGCCTACTCCCTGAACCGAGAGCTCGGTCTCGAGATGCTCGCCATGCTGCTTCAGGACGACGACCTCATCGAGGATGATGGCGTCATGCTCCCGAACCGCTTCCGCCAGGACGAGCTGTTCCAGCTCGACAAGAAGCCGAACATCATGAAGGGCTACTGCGGCGGCACCGTCGCGAAGGCGTACGAAGACGCTGACGTGCCCAACTGCAAGGCCACCTTCGACACCAACTACAGCAGCTCCCGCCAGGGCGTCGGCTACCCCGCCGAAGACAAGGCGAAGTTCTTCATCACGAACGGCGGGTCGAGCCGGCCGCGCCCGGTGGAGCTGGAGCTGCACGACGGTCGCTGGCTGATGGACAAGTACGGCGTGCTGAGCGGGGTCGCGAAGCCCGAGTAAGGGTCGCGAAGCCCGAGAAAGGGCCGCGCATCCCGCGCCTACCAGAGGGCGCGGAACTCGCTGTTGAAGCCGTGAAAGGGCGGGCGTCCGCTCCAGGCAGCCAGTGAGTATCCGGCGGAGAAGCCGAGTCGAGCAGTGAGCTCGACCCGAAGTCCCAATCGCAGCTCGTGAGTGAGCAGCGCTGCCTCCGTGCGCGAGATGGGCTGCACGATGATCTCCGTGCCCAGCGCATAGCTGGCCTCCACGGTGATCGGGTCCATCACGAGCTGCCGGGCCTGGATCCGCACGCCTGGCGCGGGGCGGACCAGCAGGTCGACGCTCGACCGCACGAGGCCCAGATAGCCCGTTGCGCCCACGAGGGTCCCGCTGGGGAGGTCCACCAGGGCTCCGAGGCGGAGGAGGTGAAGCACCGTGCCCGTCACCCACCGACGCAGGCTCCAACCGGCCTCGATCTCGACGATGCGGGCGATACGCCACCCCAGCCCCACGCCGACTTCGCCTTGAGGCTCCCGAATCCCGGGGAGACCAAGTGCGCCGTGTACGACGAGGGAGAATCCCTTGGGGATGGTCAGCTGAGCTGCCCCGCCGAGGCGGAACTCTGCGTCCCCGAGCCAGGTGGAGCCCTCGCTGAGCACTGACAGCCGCACGAGTCGGTGGGGTCGGAACCGGACCTCGCCCCCGATGCGGGCCAGAGGCGCCTCCTGGCGAAAGGAGAGCGAGGACCACGCCCGCGCCTCGAACCCCAGGGGAGCGGCCTGGATGGACTCCGTCAGCTCGGAGCTGCCCGACTGTTCCACCAGGCGCCTCGCGTCCACGTGCGCGCCGAGGTTGTCCCCCCCGACCCACCGAATGCGGAGCGCGCGCTCCTCGCGGGAGCGACGATCGCGATCGAGCGACTGCGCCCGCACCAGAGCCTGCCGCGCCTTCCTCGCCCGCCCCATGGCGGACCAGGCATAGGCGAGGCCATCCCACGCGTCGAGGGAGTCGGGCGCGAGCCGCTGGGCCGCGAGAAAGTCCTTCACTCCCACTGCGGGGCGCCCAGACCAGGTCGCCGCCCACCCAGCCAGGACCAGCAGATCGTGGTGCTCCGGCCAGCGCTCCAGCGCGTAGCGGAGGCCATCTTCGGCTGAAGCGAGTTCCTCGTCGGCGAGGAGGTCTCGAGCCCTCTCGAGGGCCTCCTCAGCGGTGTACTCCGACTCGACGGACTGCGCAGCGGCCACCGGGGCTGCCAAGAGGAACCCGAGCAGCGCCCCCGAGGCGAAGAGGAGCGCGCGTCGGAGGCTGGACGGTGCGCGACGCCGACGCCTCAACGCTCGCCCACGGCCGCACGCGCGCGGGATGACACGCCGTCGTCCTCGTCGCGCGCGGCACGGACCACGGCGTGGCGAGCCGCATCGGTGTTGCACTGAATCAGGCCGTGCAAGGCGGCGAGCCGCACAGCGGGGGTCGGGTCCGTCGCTGCGTGCAGGAGCGCGTCCTCGTACCGGGAGGCGTCGATGCAGGACAGCACCTCGGCAGCTGCCACACGCAGCTCTCGGGGGCCGTCCTGCAGGGCGCGCCGCACACCGTCGCCGAGTCCCTGCGCATGGACCGCGGTGCGCACGACCTGCGCCTCGACCGGGTCCGAGGCTTCGAGGGCGGAGACGAAGCGGCCAAGGCCCATGGATGTCGGGACCCGCAGCACCGACAGCAGGGCAGCGCGCCGCACGGTGGGGTGCGCGTCGCTCATGCACTGCGTGAGGAGGGTCAGCGCGCCGCCGTCGGTGCGCATGCCCAGCGCCTGCACCACTGCGGCGCGGACGTCGGGCTGAGGCTCGCCCCGAAGGGCGGCGTCGACCCATCCGTCCTGTGACTCCCCCACCTGGACGAGCGCGGCGAGAGCGGCGGACCGGACGGACGCCTCTGGGTCCTGGCTCGCAGCCTCGAGGGCATCGATGGCGTCGATGCCCTCGAGCGTCGCGAAGGGAGCAAGGGCGGCCACGGCCGCGAAACGAATTGCCGGGGTGTCGTCGAGCAGGGCAACGAGCAAGGGGATGATGGAACGGTCACCGATGCGCCCGAGGGCTGCCACGGCAGCCAGCCGCTGAGCTTCGAGGCTGGCCCCCATGAGGAGATCCGCCAGGGCGAGAGGCTGCCGGCGAAACAAGATGGCGAGGGCCTCTGCGCTTGCCTCGTGGAGGTGCGGGGTTCCGTCCGCACAGGCGAGCACCGCGGCTCCCGCATCGAGGCCGAGGCGAACTCCAGCCTGCAGCGAAGCGAGGCGCACCCCGGCGTCGGGGTCCCGCAGGCCACGGATCAAGGCGGGGTCCCCTTGCCGCCCATGCTCGGCGAGCAGCGTCATCGCCCGGACGCGCACCCTGGGATCAGGGTCGCCGCCCACAACGGCTCCCAGGCGCCCCAGCAGGTCATCGAGTTCAAAGGACGCAAGAAGCTCCAGGGCCCGTAGCCGCTCATCAGGGTCCCGGCTGCTCTGGAGCGCGCGACGCAGCCCTCCGAGCCAGGTGGCGCGGTCGGCGCCGGGCTGCGCGATCCCCAGGAACGCACGCACACGCTCCCTTACGACCTGGTCTTCGGTCTGAAGCGCTCCGTCCACCTCCGCCAGGAGGGGGCCCTGGAGCAGACGGCCCACCGAGGCGGCCGACTGCGGGCCTCCCAGAAGCGCCAGGCCCATCAAGGCGGGCACCGGGTTCTCACCCATGAGCGCACGCTCGAGGACACCGCGGCTCTCTTCGTCTCCCGACCGGCCGGCGGCGATGTAGGCGCGGCCGCGGACGAAGGCATCCGGGTCCTCCAACGCGCGGCGCAATGGACCCGGCTCCCCTCCGAGCCGAGCCACGGCGTTCACCGCGGCCGCGCGGGTGCGTGCGTCCGGGTCGGTGAGAGGACCTCGGACGGCCAACCGTGCCTCCTCCGTAGGGATCTTGGCGAGCGCTCCCACTGCTGAGGCGCGCACACGCGGCCTGGGGTCCTGCAGGGCCGCGGTGAGCAGAGGGACTCCCCGGGGGTCCGCGATCTTCCCGAGAGTCCAGAGGACCGCGAGGCGGGCCTCCTCCCGGTCCGAAGCCATGAAGGTGTCCAGCTCGTCGTTCAGCGCGTCGAGGCCCCGAGCCGCCAGGACAGCGGTCACCTCCTCTCGCAGGCGCGGTCCCGCCTCGAAGGTCGCGCGCACGAGGGCCTGGGTGGCCGCCACCTCGTCGAAGCGGCCCAGCGCCGAGGCCGCGACAGCCCTGACCTCCTCGGCGCCATCGTCAAGGGCAGCCAGCAACGTGGCGAACGCAGGGTCGTCTGGCCCGTCGCAGAGGGCCCCCAGGGCCCCGAACGCCTCTGCCCGAAGACCGTCGGCAGGATCCTGCCGAAGAAGCATCGCCACCTCCCGCTCAACGTCGGTTCCAGAGCCTCGAACCAACTCCAGCGCAGCGATGCGTGCCTCGAGGTTCGCCTGCCCGGCGAGCTCGGGGAGCCGGGCCGGGGAGACTGCCCCCAGGTCGCCGCGCTCCACGAGGCCCTCCAGGGCCGCCACCCGCACCAGCTCCTCTCCATCGTCCAAGGAGGCGAGCAGCGGCTTCGGCTCCACCCCATCGGGCGCAGTCGCCACCCACGCCCGGAGGGCCTCGAGGCGCACCGGCCACTCCGCGTCGCCGCACGCACGGGCGAGATCGTCGACGGCGTCCGGGTCGGCGGCCAGGCCCAACAGCCGAGCGCACCGGGCGCGGGTCG
>JAGSHC010000248.1 GCA_023954745.1 Deltaproteobacteria bacterium
CCACAAGAGGGGCAAAGGGCCTGGGTCCCTGTCCCTCCGAGCGGCGCAGCCGCTCACCCTCCCCCGGGGTCTCCGTGGGAGCTCGAAGCGAGTAGACCCCGCCTCGCGAATCCCCTCCCCCTCCTCCTCCCCGGAGCCCCCCACATGGCCCGCCGCAACAACCGCAGCAAGCGCAACGCCCCCGCAGTCCCTCGCCTGAAAGGCGTGAAGAACCCCAAGAAGGCAGCCAAGACCACGGCCGGCATCTTGAAGGCCGCGGGCACCCTCGCCTCCTTCATCCCCGGTGCAGGGCCTCTTGCTGGTGCCGCGCTCCAGCAGGCCGGCAACAAGGTCGGCAACGCCGCCGAGAAGCTCCCGAGCTCGGTCCCGTCCATCGGCAACAAGAACCGAAAGGCGCTCCAGACCCGAGGCCAGACCAGCGCAGGGCCGTCGCTCTCCGCGAACACCGTCAGCCGTCCGTCGTCGAGCTCGCCCGAGGCAATCGCCCAGATGGCCGCCGCCGATGGCGGAGAGGCAGACGGCCTCATCCCTGGAGCCCCGACCACGGGCAGCAAGGTTGCCGACGGTGGCATCCTTGCCCTCCTCCTGGGCGGCGCCTTCAAGCTCTGGACGGGTCGATAGGTGGCCCTGATTGACGGCCTCCTGGCCGCGTTCCCAGTCACGCGGACGGCCCTGGCCGTCGCACAGGCCGCGGACGTGGCTCCCTCGTCGGTGCCTCGCCTCGACATGGCCGACGACGTAGCGAAGGCCGCGACGTTGGCCAAGGAGCACGTCATCGACCCCATCCCGGGGAAGGTCCTGGGCGCCATGCTTCCGCCCCCGCCCTCGCTTCCTCCGGTTCCTCCCCTGGTCAAAGTGGGGGCGGGTGTCGGTCTCTTCTCCCTGGCCCGCTGGGCCTACAAGCGCATCTCCAAGGGGGGCCGACGTGGCCGCTAGCAAGCGAAAGAAGGAGCCCAGCATGATGTCGATCCTTGGCACCCTCGTAGCCGTTGGAACCGGAATCACTCTGGTGGTCATCCCTGAGCCTGCCTCGACCTTGACCGGCCTTGCCATCCTGGCGGGCACGTTCGGCGTTGCGGCGGGCGCAATCAAGGGAGGCTCCTAGCATGTCCCTTGGCGGCTACCTCGTGTACCAGGTCGGACTGCTGACCCTTCCTGACCCGTACACCATTCAGGACGTGTCTCACTCGAACTACGCAGTGAAGAACGAGCTCGACAACTTCCCGAGCATCGAGGGGCTCCGTCGTGCGGAGTTCCACGCACGGACTGTCCTTGTCCCCATGCAAGAGCTCTTCGGCGTCGACAAGATTCCGCTGAACTCGTGGAACCGGAACCCGGCCGTCAATCGCGGGGTTGGGGGCTCGAAGACCTCCAACCACATGGAAGGCGGAGCCACGGACGTGAATCACTGGGCGCTCGGCATGAGCTCGCGCGGGATGTTCGAGCGCATCGCCCGCAGCCGCATCCAGTTTCACACGCTGATCTGCTACCACCCCGACACCGTGGGGTCCTTGCACATCGACAGCCAGCCGGGGAGCAATCGGCGAAAGCTCCAGTACCGTCACGCCGATGGGGTCTACCGCTCGACCCCCTGGTGGTAGCCCATGGCCATCATCATCACGGAAGAGAGCAACGACGGCCGGTTGCAGTCTTGGACCGCCCAGAAGGACACGGCCACAGACACGACCATCTCGATTGAGCACGGGCAGGGCATCGCCCCCGAGTGGCTCATTCTTGAGCCGCTACATCCGCGGTTCTACCTGAACAGCTGGCACATCACGGAGAAGTCAGACACGCACATCGTTCTGACCACAACAAACACCACGGGCGGCACCATCGCCCAGGCCCAAATCCGTATCGTCGCGGCGTTTGGACATCTCACGTAGGAGGCACCGATGGTCGGTGAAAACATTTCGGTTCATGTCTGGAGCCAAATCCCCGGCCGTCGCTGGCGGGTCGCTCGTGAGCCTCGCCCCATGGGCGTGGTGATGATCACCCGCGCCCAGGCCACACGCCGCCCTGACGGCCTCTGGACGTTGGCCGGCATTCGGGCCGACCGGCCCACCTACGCCAAGCCGGAGGACGTTCGCGAAGCCTTCGTCGAGCCGGCGCTTGGTGGAGCTCGTCGCCGGGTGTACTTCGACCTCGCCCTGGTTGAAGTCAACGGGACCCCGTACCGACTGACGGACGGGACCCCTGTCCACACCGCTGAGCGGGTCTGGTTCTTCCGCAATGGCCGCATGTACGCGGAGAACATCAACCCCACGGCTGTGGCTGGCCTCCATGAGTAGGCGAAAGCCCGCTCAGGCTGGCCTGTTCGCCGGCACGGCCCAAGCCGCCCTCGAGCTCACCCGGGCGGCGTGGTCGCTGGCGAGCTCCACGGGCCGCATCTTCATCCCCGCCCACACTCGCAAGCGCCCCAAGAAGCGCAAGGCGAAGAGGTAGTCCATGGAAGTCGCAGAAATCGCGCATCTCGTCGCCGAGGCCGGCCCCTGGGTAACGGCCACCTACCTCGTCGTCCGCGAGCTCCGCCAGACCGTCGTCGAGCTCTGCTCTCATCTGCGGGACTGGACTCCGACCGTCGAGCTCGTCCACGTGAACGGGGGAGGCAATCCCTCAGCTCCGGAATCCGAATTCGCCGGAGCGGTCTAGTGGGTGCGGTGGACCTGTCCCCGTTCGGCCCCACTGCTGTGCTCTCCGTCGAGCTCGTCGACGGGAACGCGTCCGTCACGGCGTCAGCGGTGCAAGGATCCTTGTTGGCCTGGAGCCCAGAAGAGCAGCGCCAGCTTGCCCGCGCCCTGGAACAGTACGCGGAGCGGCTCCGAGTCCGCGCTTCCGCGCTCGAACAGGAGCAATAGAAGAACCAGCGTTTTCGCCGCTGGGTACCCCGCGCCCCTCTCACATTGCTTCCGCCGTGGTGGCTGCTGCGCCTACAGTGGCAGCGCAGCGAAGGGGAGCGCCCGCCTAGTCCGAGTTGCAACACAACGTCCCCGCTGGTGCTCACCCCTCACTGCTTGCCCAGTAGTACAACCCCCGTCAACGACCGTCAATGATGAGGGCCTGACTGTGGGAAAGCCGCCCCTTCCTGTGGGCGGCTTGGTCTGTCTCGTCCACAGTCGATCTCGGTTGTCCACAGATTCAGATGAGCCCTTGACCGGCTCAGCGGCCTCGCCTAAAAGGAGAGTGCAACACAACTTCAACCCCCGTCGGGCCAGTCCGAATCAAGCGGGCTCCCTCCTCCTTCCGTGTCCTGACTCGGACTGGTTCGGCCGTGTTGCAGCGAGAGCAACGCTGCATTCCATGCCTCGACAACGCGAAAGCGAACAAGACTTCCTGCGACGCGACAGCGACCGCGGAGACCCCAGGGGGAGCGGTGTAGGAGCCGCTCCCCCGCTGGGCCTGTCACGCGGGCTGGTGGTCCTTCTCCCTGGCGTCGAGGGTGTGCCCGCTTTCTGCGCACTGCCCCCCGTGGCTGTGGCCGTGCTTCTGTACGCGGTTCTTGCTGTTGACGAGCACCCGGTGACCGCAGAGCCAGCAGGTGATGAAGCGCCACCCCTTCGGCTTCCCTCCGAGGATGGCGGCCTCAGCGCTGTTGGTGTTCTCGTAGAAGTCGGCCATGGCCTTGGTTCCCAAGTGAATCATCTTGGACCCCTGCGTCATGTCGTCCGTGTCGAGCTCTTCGCCCAGGTCGTCGTCGAGCCCGGAGCTCGCGGGGGTGAGCAGGCCCGTGATTGCGTGCTCAAACTTCCGCTTGGTCTCCTCGATGCACTCGACGAGCTCCGTTTGGTTCTCGTCCTCCTGGCCGAGCTCGGTGACGTAGCCGGCGTGAACATCCTCCCGCCGGAAGTTCCAGCGCCAGAACGCGCACTGGCCAGCAGCAACCGCGACCTGCATCCCTTCCCGCTCACTCTCCGCGGGGGGCATTCCGTCGTCGAGCTCGTCGAGCCACCCCGTCGCGTGCTTCGGAATCGCGCGGCCGCTGCTCTCGTGTTGCGCGATGGCGTGCTTGCTGCACCCCAACACCGTTGCCAGCTGCGTCTGCGTCATGCCCCAGGCTTCCCGCAAGTACTTGGTCCCCATCGTTCCGCTCCCTCCTGTGTGCAGGTGAATACCCGTAAGTCAGTATGCAGTTGTATACCCGGCACCCGCGGTATGCAAGCGCATACCCCCGCCCCTGGTGTGCAAGTGCATACCCGGCGGTTCGGGGTCGGTCCTCTTGAGACATGGGAGCTATTGAGGCAGCCCGCGTCGGCGCGGAGGGTCGCCTAATGGCCGAAGGCTCCCTAGAATGGGCGGAATACTGCCCCCCGCCCTGGTGGGCAGTGGCGACCGCGAGCCCGAACGCGTCTCAGTCGAAGTGGCTTGAAGGATTCAAGGACGCGCACTCCGGTCGGCGTCGGATTGCTTCGGTACTGCGACGGGCCTCGGTGACGGACACGGACACGCACGAATCCCTCCGGTGCTCGCAGTGTGACCGGGAGTCGCCTCCGGCCGTCTTCATCGAGGGGCGCGTGGTTCGCCTGGGTACGGATTGCCCGCGGTGCGGTGAGGTTGCGGAATGGCGGCGGGTCTCTCGCGTCAGCGTTCTCGGGATGGAGCTCGACGGGGAGCGCCGCGAGCTCGCGGGCCGCTTGCTTCGTGAGGACTGGTTGGCGGACCCACAGAAGGCCGCCGACAAGCTCACCACGTGCTCGTCTGCTTGGGGCGTCGGTGTCCGTGTTCAGGGTGGCTCGGCTGCGGTGGAGTCGGTCCCCTACGGGTGCAAGGACCCTCTCTGTCCTGCTTGCTCGCATCAGCGGGCCGGCCGGCGCGTCTCGAAGTGGCTCGGGGTGATTGGTGAGCTCCAGGCCCGCGGCTACTCGGTCCTCCATCTGACGACGACTCAGCCCGCCATCGAGGGGGAAGGGCTCGGGGAGGCTATCGCTCGGCTGCACAAGGCATGGCGCGGGGTTCGCCAGAATCGCTCGACGCGCGACTGGTGGCGGGGTTCGGTGCTCGGTGACCTGCGGGGTCGGGAGTGGACAGGGAAGAATCGGCAAGGATCGCGCCGCTGGCATGTGCACATGCATACCGTGATTGTCCTGCGTCCCGGCGTGGACTCTGGCGAGTGGTTCGAGCAGTGGCTTCGCATCTGGGAGAACGCATCGGACGGAGCCCAGGAGTGGGGGCAGGACTGCAACGTCATCGAGGGGACCGAGGCCGACCGGCTTGGAGCTCTTCGCGAGGTTCTGAAATACCCATTCAAGGCCGGCGACCTCTCCGACTGGCAGATCCTTGAAGTGCTCGCAGAAACCAAGGGGATGCGACATCAGGAGGCCGGAACCGGGTTCCGGGCCAATTCAGCGATTGGAGCAGCCGTCAAGAGCGGGGACTTCGGCGAGCTCGAAGACCACGACCAGGAGGCCGCCGCCGACCTGAGCGCGGCCTACGAAATCGGCCGGAAGAAGGACGGCGTGTTTGCTGCGCTGTACCTCAACACAAAGGAGCTCGACGCCCCGCAGCCGAGCGAGCTCGACGACGGGCGCGACTTTGCCGCCGAGCTCGCCGCGCATCGCGACACCCGCCCCGAGCTCGACGAGAAGAGCCCCGCGGAAGGGTTCGGCCGCTTGACTCATGGGGTTCTGGAGATGCTCGCGGAGCAGCGCCGGAAGCGTCTGGGCGTCTACGTATACACCCGGGCGGGGCGCATGGAGTCTCTCGGGGAGCTCGTCGTGCTCGACATGCTCCGACGCTCCCGAGAGGCCACCCCCCGCGAGCTCCGGAAGGATGAAGGGCCGGACGAAGGACTCCAGGCCCTTCGCCCAATCCGCCGACTGGTTGCCCTAGACGCTGAGGGCGCTCTTGGGCGCGCCGACGTGGACGTGGTTCGCGACCCACAGCAGCCGCCGCCAGAGCTTCCGACCTCCGCTGCATAGGTCCGCCGACCGCATCGAGCTCAGCGCGTGTCGGCAGTCAACGCACCCTCTCTGGTGCTCGCGCCATCGAGCATCAGCCTCCCTGACCTCCCGCCGGGGTAGTGGGGGCGTTTCTGCGTCAGGGGCCGAGGCTGGCCCTCCTTCCGGCCCGGTTTCGGGCTCCCTGTTGCCTCCCGGGTTGGGGCGGACAGTCGACAGCCAGTGGTCGACGGCCTCCGAGATGTGCTTGGCCATGCTACGACCCCGGCTGCAATCGAGCTCTCGCGTCGAGCTCGTCGCACGCGGCGCGGTAGGCCGCGGCCATCGCTCGCCTCTCTAGCTCGGCGCGAATGTCGGAGGAGTGCCATCCGACCGCCCACCAAAAGACGAGCCAGCTGAGCAGGAAGACGACGAGACAGGGGCTCATACGTGGACCCCCGGTTTCAACGCCCATTGATTCAGCTTCGGGATGAGCTCGCGGAAGGTCTCCGCGGCGAATTCTTCCCCGCCGACCTCGACCGCATCAGTCAGGGTCAACAGGAGTTCCCGGGCCTCCCAGGAGCGCTCAGCGCTCAGGCCCAGCATGTTCACCGCGTGAATGTCCTCCTCAGCTACAGCGACGAGAACCCGGCGTGCGAATGCCTCATGCTTTGGGGTGCTACGAATCATCGCCACCCCCCGGGGTTCCGAGCGCTTCGCACATTTGGATGAGCCCAGCACGGCCGGCCGGCCCCGCAGCGTTCAGCAGTTGCCCGAACGCCAACGAGACCTCAAGGTCTCCCGCGAGCTCGGGGTGCTCTCCGAGCTCCTTCGACAGAACACCGAGCGCGGTGATCACCTTCGCCTTCGGCTCGACCTCCTCCTGGGCGCCGACCTCGCTCGGGCTCTCGGGGCTTCCGGGCTTCATGCTCGCTTGGATGCCGAGCCCGATGACGGCCAGCAGTTGCGGCCCCATCTCGCGCATCAGGTCAAGGCCAGCGGCGAAGTGCTCGTCAGACATGCCACCCCCGCCATCGCCGGCCATGGCCTCGACGCGGGCTAGGGCAATCTCTTTGTGCGCGCTCATCAGGTCCCGAATCAGGTCAGCCGTCAGTCGTCGCTCGTGCGCAATCTCTTCGCGCTGCTCTCGGACCACGTGAACCAGCGCGGCCCCCATGTTGCCAACGGCGTCTCGGGCCTCCCGGGTAGACAGCGCGGTGGAGTCCCTCGATGCACCGGCCGGCCGGCTCTGACACCGCGCGACCACGCTGGACTTTCCGAGCTCGTAGGCAAGGAGCCAGACCTTCTCCTTCTCGTCGAGCTCGACGCCTTCGAGGCCGTCCGTGATTCGCTCGTGAAGGGCTGCGGGCTCCCATTGTGGATTCACGTCCACACGGAACCCTTCGACGGGTCCCTGGCGCTTTGTCGTCGAGCCGACCTTGGCCACCACGTAGAGCTCGGGGGGCTCGATGGGGACGAATTCGCCCGTGTCGGGCCTCTTTACCATGTCCGTTGTGGTGGCCTTCTTGATGACCTTCTCGCAGAACTCGTCGAGCTTTTCTGACCATTGCGGTGATTGCATGTGTTTTCGCGGGGGGTTTTGGGGGAAAAGCCGCGGGGAAGGGTGGTTTCTACGCTCGGAGGAAATCGAGGGAAACCGTAGCGGCTGCCGCAATCTAGCGCCGGAGTATTGACGCGTCAAGAGAAAACCTGTTGACGTGTCAAGGGCTGTGCCTACATTGGGAAGTATGCGCCCGCATACCGGGCCGGAGGCTTCCACACATGGCGACCACGACCCTCACGCGTCGAGCATTCGACGACCTTCAGACCAAGTACAACCGCGAGAAATCGGGGCGGGCACGGGACAAGAAGGAGCTCGGAGGGACGAACGGAGCCAAGAAGGCCATCACCACCCAGGGCCTCGGCGCGCTCTCCGCTGGCGCGGCCCGAAAGCTCCCCGTCATCTCCGACACGAAGATTCAGGCCGGCTCAGCCCTCGCTGGTCTGGCGTTCGGGTGGTGGACCGACCGACCGGGCCTGATGCACTTCTCCGCCGGATTTGGTGCCCCCGCCATCGCCGACCAGGGCGAGGCCGCCGCTGACTGGCTCTTCGCCAAGTTCATGGGCGCCCCGGAAGCGGAGGAAGGGAGCTAGTGAGCCTCCTTCCGCCATGGGCCGACGAGCACGACGAGATTGTGATTGTCTCGACCGTCGCTCAGGCCATCGCCAACGATGGGACCGAGCTCTACCACACTGGTGGCCGCATCGGTGCCACGGAGGTGCGTGCGGACACGTTCGACGCCTTCGACACCCCCGGCAATCTCGTCGGGCTCCAGTCGCAAGCGTCCGACACGTTCAACGTGTACTCGACCCGCTCCCGCCGGAACGCACCCATCTCGGTGACGCTCTCCGCAAACGTGATTCACCCGACCTCGATGCGCCTCGACCTGGGCACCGGCATTCGCTTTGAAGCGATGGCCGGCCCCACGGACCTGACGCTGTATTTCCTCTTGCGCCGCAAAGGCGCCCCCCCTCGTTCCCGCCGCTAGGAGTCTCCCCACATGGCCCGCATTTCCGACGAAGAGAAGGCAGCAGCCACCAAGTACATCATCGGCTCCGGAGCTCGCGCCCCGAAGGACCCGCCCAACGGTGTCGTCCCCGGGCCTCTCCTGTGGGTGACCGCCTTTGATGAGACGGTCGCTGCGGACGAGATGATGCAGTTCCACAACTACGCGGCTGAGGGCCTCCCTACCCCTGCCTCCGGCGTCGGTGACGTGAACGCGGTCATCCCCGCGGGCATCTTCGACACCTTCCGCGCAACGGTCGGCGACACCCTCCCCTGCAAGGTTCACTGTCAGGCCCTCTCCTTCGACCTCATCGCGAACGCGCACGAGGCAACCGCCCAGGATGTCGCGGACCTCGTTCGGTACCTCGCGACCTGCCGAATCGTCGTGAAGAAGGGCAAGGTCGAAGACCGATACCCCCTCCTTCCTCACCTGAACATCACCGGGCCGGAGTTCTTCCAGCAGGCCGTCGCCGCCGCTACCGCCAGCCTCCCCAAGATTGGCGCCAACGGTCGCCGCTTCCGCAAGCTGTACCAAGACCGCGAACTGGACTTCAACGGCGGAGACCAGCTGTACGTCGAGAGCCCAATTTCGGCAGCCACGGCCGGCGTCGGCGCGGGCATCTACACCCTCGCGCTTGAGATGGACGCGTGCGCCTATGACAAGGACATCGACATTCCCTGGGACGAGCCCACCATTCAGGAGATGGTCGCCCAGAGCGAGGGCGTCGGGTTCCCGAACAAGGAGTACTAGATGCGCGAATGGTAGCCACAGCGGGGGCCTTGTAGCCCCCGCCCTGGCTCCCACAAGAGGGGCAAAGGGCCTGGGTCCCTGTCCCTCCGAGCGGCGCAGCCGCTCACCCTCCCCCGGGGTCTCCGTGGGAGCTCGAAGCGAGTAGACCCCGCCTCGCGAATCCCCTCCCCCTCCTCCTCCCCGGAGCCCCC
>JAGSHC010000051.1 GCA_023954745.1 Deltaproteobacteria bacterium
AACGAGAGGTCGCCGTTGGTCTTCACCGAGAAGGTGTAGGGCCAGATTCCCTGGAGAGTGAGCTCTGCAAACCCGTTGAGCCGGCCGTCCAATGCGTCGGCGCTCGCGGTCGCGACGTGGTTCTGCACCGCGAGGCGGATGTCGCTGTCACCCAGCTCCTCCTTGCCCCACTTCGCGCCAACCAGCCGGAGGCGGCCATCCACCCAGGTGTTGGAGAGGTCGCCGGACAGAACCGCTGCTCCCGAGAGTCGACCGGTGAGGGGCCAGCCCGCCGCCCGCACCGGCTCGAGTTCTTCGGCGCCCATGTCCGCGATCTGGAACGCGACATCCACCTCGCCCTCGCGTCCGATGGCCCCCCGCGCGAACACGCTGGCGCCGGAGGGCTTTCGTGCCCAGCCCTCCGTGATGAAGAGGTCTCCGTCCCGGAGCACGACGTCCATGTCGACCGTCTCGAAGCGCTCCCACAGATACTCGGCGTCGGAGACACGGACGTAGCCCTCACCGTTGAGGGCCCCCGGCGGGCCGTACAGGTGGGCCTCCCCGAACCCACGCCCCTTGAGACCAATGGCGTCTCCAAAGAAGATGGGGAGAAGATCCTCAGCCCGCGCGTGGCCGTCGGGCACCGAGGTGACAACGTCGATCTCCAGCTGCTCCCGGGTGCCGCCGCGGCTCACATCGGCGAACAGCACCCGCACCTCGGACTCAAAGGCGCTCTCGCCCCGCTGGCCCAGCAGACGGGTGAACTCGAGGTCCTTTCGGGCGTGCCAGTGCACGTCGCCTTGCACGCGGCCGAAGGGCCACTTCAGGAAGACGAAGTCCTCCAGCTCCAGGCGCCCCACGATGTCGAGGTCGTTGGACGGACCCTCGATGTCTACCTCGATGCCTCCCTTCCCCTGCACGTTGAGGCCCACGATGGAGTCCTGGAGGTCGCGCATGTCGAGCAGGGGCCCCGCCGCGTGGACCCGCAGCCCCATGGGTCGGGCGAAGATGAAGTCCGTGTCCACGGCCAGGTCCGACCCGTGGGGGCCCTTCACTTGCCCGCCGACGAGGTGGACACCCGCCGCGTCGAGGGTCACCCCGGAGACGATGTCGGCTCGAGGCACGTGCAACATGGTGCTGTGCTCCACGGGCGCGTCCCAGGCTCCATCCCGGACGATGAGGTCCCGGGCAGCGATCCGGGCCGAGCCACTACCCCACAGCCCGCGCTGCGGGTCCTTGATTCGGCCCTCCATCTCGATGGACCCGGTCATCATCATCTGAACCCACGACCCCGGAACCGTCACCCCATCGAGGATGCGAGCCAGGTCGAGCCCATCGATGTCGAGCTTCGCGTCGAAGGGCATGTCCTTCCGTAGAACCAGCGCGACCTCCACCCCGACGCGTCCCCCCGCCCACCGGACGGAGCTGCGAGTGACCTTGAGCAGGTCTTCGAGGTAGTAGCCCCGCAGCGACAGATCTCCCAGCTTGAACAACAGGTCCTTGCGTGGCCCGTGGACAAGCGCCTGCACGTCGGTGGCGGTGAGGTCGTAGTCGATCTCCGGGTGGGCCCCCCGGCCCTGCACCCCGACGCGGAGGTTGGCGATGCCCGCCAGCTCCGGCAGCTTCGGCCACGCGTCGTGCACGGCAGACAGGTCGATGTCGGCCTTTGCATCCAGCCGGTACCCAGGGCCCGACGGGCGAGGCGGACCAATGGGCAGCTGGCCGCTCAGGTCCACCCTCCCCGTGCGCAAGGCAAGGCCGTAGTCGTTGAAGGTGAGGAGCCCGTCCTCCACGTCGAACGAGCCACGCTCCAGGGACGCTCGCTCCCGGATCTCTCCGATCACCACTTCGATGTCGTCGACCCTGAGGGACCCGGGCGCGGTGCGCCGCGCCGTCGCCCGACCGTCCGTGGTCGCGGTGGCGAGGGACTGATCGAAGTCCAACCAGACTCCACTGACAGCGGCTCCCAGGCCCGGAGGCTCCACCGACAGTCGCGCGCCGAGGTCGTCCACCTCCACCCGCCGCACATCCACGCGGACGGGCTTCTTCGTCGGCTCGTTCGGGTCCTCCGGCTTCTTCTCGAGGAGCTCGACGATGCCCGAGAAGTCGCGGAGTCTTCCGGTCTCGAGGGAGACCCGCGCTCGAGGACGGTGCACGGAGACGTCGTCGAGCGGAATCACCCGCCGCTCGAGGTCGGGGTCGCCGCCCAGCGTCACCGCGAGCCGGTCCACGAGGAGCAGCGGCAGACCCATGCGCTCGGGGGACGTGCTGTGGACGCTCAGGCCTCGCACCTCGACGCGGGGGGGCAACAGATCGAGCACCTCGATGGAGGTGAGGTGCACGTCCTCCCCCACCAGCTTGCTCAATTGCTCGATGGCGATCCGGCGGCCGAGGTCCGCGGCGCTGTTCGAGCGCAGCCAGACGACCGCCAGGGCGAGTAGCGCGCACACCAACAACAACGCCACGACGGCGCCCCGAAGGAGCCGCCGAGCGAGGGACCGCCTCGGGCTCTCGTCATCAATGTCCAACACCGCGATTGTATGACCTCGGAAGGGCCGCCGTTATTCACCCAGCGGTCCAATGGGGTCTCCGCCCAGCTGGACTCTGCGAGGGAGGCGGCTACGGCGCCCAGAGCACTCCGTCGCTCGTCTCCACCACCTCACACTGAGCCGTGAGGGAGAAGGGCGTGTGCACGACTGCGAGGTTGCACATCTCATCGTCCGAGGTGAGCCCGTAGGTCAAAGGGGCGTCGGTGTCGTTGTCCCAGGTGCAGGTGAACTCGAAGCCCTCCCCCGCCGGCACCACCAAGGGCGGGTCAAACTGCGTGATCTTTGGGTCGTGCCAGTCGTCGTTGTCGAAGATCAGCTCCCCGGTCTCGGTCCCGTCGAAGGGCCGCACCTGGAAGCGCGTTCCCTTCTGGTGCTGATGTGACGCGAGAAACTGAACCTCCACCGGCTGATTGAAGACGCAGCGGCTCCACTCCGAGGTCTCCTCGCCCACGGGCAGGTTGATGTTCTCGTCCCGAATGGACCCGCCCCAAATCCCGTCCTCGACGATGGAGTCGGGGATGGTCCAGGCGTTCACGCGGGAGTAGACGTCGACGTCCTCGGGGGTGGTGTTCACGTAGTGCACCTCGTGCACGACAGTGAGTCCGGCGGGAAACTGAGCGGCGACACGGTCCGGCAAGTGCAACTCGTCCTCAGCCGTGCCCTGGGAACCAAAGAACATGATCTGGCTCTCCATGAACTCGCCGGTGTAGACATCGTCGCAGTCGTAGATCCCCGGCTCCATGTCCGACGGGCCCAGGCCAGGGGTGGAGAGAGTCATGTGGTGCAGGCCCGGGTTCTGCTGGTACTGCACCCAGTTCACCGAGGCGAGCTCGGTGTTGGGCATGGGGCTCACCTGGCACTTCCA
The DNA here is from genome assembly GCA_023954745.1 of Deltaproteobacteria bacterium. Lineage (GTDB taxonomy): Bacteria > Myxococcota_A > UBA796 > UBA9615 > UBA9615 > JAGSHC01. Next base: position 3,394 of record JAGSHC010000051.1, read on the forward strand.
CACCTCGGTGCCCGCGGGGGCGGTGGTGAGCATCTCCAGTTGGAAGCCTGAGCCCTCCGGCGGCGGCTCGAGCGGCACGACCTCGTCGACAACCGGCTCGGGCTCCGAGGAGGACGGGCAGGCGGCCAGGGCGAACAGGCAGAACACGGCACTGAGGCTACGGCGCATGGAAACTCCAGGAGGTGTGCACCCGCGGGATAGCACGCGCTCCGCTTCTGTCGACGAACGTCATGCGCTGCGAGCCCAAGCAAGAGACCCGGCCATCGAGGCCGGGTCTTACCTTGGAGCGGGAGACGGGATTTGAACCCGCGACACCGAGCTTGGGAAGCTCGTACTCTACCAACTGAGCTACTCCCGCGAATTTGTTCGCTATTCCATCCCGAGTTCGAGCTCGAGGGAGTGCAGGCGGTTCTGCACCTCGCCGTCCCGGAACTGGGGGTCGGCTCCGACAATTCGCTTGTAGACCTTGTAGGCCGACCGTCGGTTGCCGGCGGCCTCGTAGGTCACTCCGATTTCGAACAGGATGCGTAGCTGGTCGGCCCCGCTCACGAGGCGCTCGGCGAGCAAGCGCCGGAAGCACTCCACCGCAGACCGGAAGTCGCGCAAGCGACGGCAGGTGACTCCGAGGAGCTCGAGCGCAGCCACCAGCTCGTCCCCCTCATCGATGGCGCGCTGAAGCTCGGCGCGCGCGTCGTCGTAGGACCCGGCTTGGTAGTAGTCGCGGCCCAGCTCGAAGCTGCTTCGGACCGGCTCATCGAACGAGCCGAACTCGTCCAGATCCAGACCGGCGAGAGGGTCCTCGTCGAGGTCGAGTTCTTCGCCCCCGCCGAGCTCCCGGCTCAGTTGATTCGCCAGCGCCTGCATCTCCGAGTCGTCGAAGTCGAAGTCGCCGAAGCCGGCTCCCGGATCCTCGGGCTGCGCGCTCTCGGCGATGCGCTGCGAGAGCGCGATGGCCTCGCCGAAGTCGTCCATCCTGGACTCTTCGACCGTATCCGTCACGGCGGTGCCGGTGCCGAACTCGCCCAGTGCGTTGTTGAACGCTGCGAGGCGACCCAGGGCCTCCTCGTCGTCGGGTGCCATGGCCACCGCCGCCTCGAGACACTCACGCGCCACCGAATAGTTGCTGTGATCCATGGCGATCTCGTACATCGCGTCGAGGCTCTGAATCACCCCAGCGAGCTGCTGGTGGTAAAGCTGGAGCGGCACGATGGCTCTGTGCAGAGCGAAAGACGCCGGGAAGCGCGAGATGGACATCTCCAGGGTGTCTTGGGCGCGGTCCGGGAAGCCGTACGACACGAACGTGGATGCGGCGACCAGCGGGCGCTGGATGACCTCCTCGTCGGAGCCCTCCTGGGTCAGCTGGATGTGCGCGATGGGGTCTTGGAGCCCCTCCACCACCAGCGAAGCGTCCCCGGAGTACGACTCGCCGTCGGCTACATCGAGGTCGGCGATGCGGTCGTAGACCTGGTCGCGGTACTCGGCATACCCGAGCTCGTCGTAGATCTGAGCCAACTCACGAAGGACGGCAACCGCCTTCTCGCGCTCGCCGAGATCCACGAAGGCGTCAGCCAGGAGGTTGAGCGTCTCGGTGTCCTGCGGATCGGCTCGGAAACACTCCTGCAGCTTTGCCAGCGCGCGGCGCGGGTCGTTCCGGTCGAGGTACAGGTTCGCGAGGGCCCTCGCGATGTCGAGGTCGTCTTCCTTGAGCGAACTCATGCGCTCGAGGACGGGGATGACCGCGTCCATCTCGCCACGATTCTCGAGAACCTGTGCGACGCGAGCCCACACGTCGAAGGCCCCCTGGGGGTCACCCTCGCGCTGGTAGAGCTCGCTCAACTTCTCCGCGAACTCGTACGAGTCGGGGTTCAGTTCGACGAGGCGCTCGAAGATCTGGATGCGCTCCTTCGGACTGCCGTTGCTCTCGAAGTGGCGAGCGACTCGGCCGAAGTGATCCTGGGCATCCGACAGCAGCGCCAGCTGCTGATAGATGCCACCCAGGGCCATGTGCCACTGCATCTCATTCGGCTCGAACCGAATCATCTGCTTGTAGATGGCCGCCGCCTTGGGAAAGAACCCACCGCGCTCATAGGAGTCAGCGACGACGTGAAACTCACGCATGGCATCGGGGATCTTCCCCTGCCTTGCGAGCAGCTCAGCGATCTTCTGGCGTACGCGGAGATCCTTCGGATCGTCGCGCACGATGCGATTGAGCTCCCTGAGAGCCCGATCGATGTTGCCTTTGCCCAGGTGCTTCTGGGCGGCTGCCAGGATTTTTGGCTTGTCTACGGCCAAGGACGAAATCCCCTCGCTTCCACTTGCGACTTATAGCAAAGGTCAGGTGGTGGAGTCTGGCTCGGGCTCGGCTAGAAAACGGTCGATGAAGCCGGTATCCAGATCTCCCGCGAGGAAAGTCGGGTCCCTCAGGACCCGCCGATGGAACGGGACGGTGGTCTTGATTCCTTCCACCACGTACTCGTCGAGGGCCCAGCGCATCCGAAGGACTGCAGCGTCCCGGTCCTCGCCCCACACGATGAGCTTGGCGAGCATCGAGTCGTAGTACGGCAACACCTTCGCCCGGTCGTGCACCCAGGAGTCGACGCGCACTCCCAGTCCCCCGGGCTCGTGATAGCCGGTGATGGTTCCAGGGCTCGGCGCGAAGGTGGTGGGGTCCTCGGCATTGATCCGGCACTCGATGGCGTGCCCACGGAACTCGATGTCTTCCTGCTTGAAGGGCAGCGGCTCCCCAGCGGCGCTCTTGATCATCTGCTTCACCAGATCGACCCCGGTGATCATCTCCGTGACCGGGTGCTCTACCTGGATCCGGGTGTTCATCTCGATGAAGTAGAAGTTCCGATCCTCGTCCGCGAGGAACTCGACCGTGCCGGCGGTGTTGTAGCCGATCGCTTTGGCGGCATTCACGGCGGCCTCGCCCATCGCTGCGCGCATCTCCGGGGTCACTAGGGGCGACGGCGCCTCCTCGAGGACCTTTTGATGACGACGCTGGAGCGAGCACTCGCGCTCCCCCAGGTGCACGACGTTGCCGTGCTTGTCGCCGAGGACCTGCACCTCGATGTGCCGGGGGCGCTGGACGAGCTTCTCCATGTACAGAGCGCCGTTGCCGAAGCACGCCATGGCCTCGGCCCCTGCGAGCTGGAACGCACCGGCAAGATCCGCTTCGGTCTGGGCGATCTTCATGCCCTTCCCGCCGCCACCGGCGCTCGCCTTCAGCAGAACGGGGTATCCGATCTCGTTCGCGACCTCACGCGCTTCGTCCACGGTGGCCAGCAGCCCGAGGCTGCCGGGCACGAGCGGCATCCCTGCCTTCCGCACCGTCGACTTGGCGGTTGCCTTGTCGCCCATCGTCCGGATCTGGTCACCCGTGGGGCCAATGAACGTGATCCCGATCCGCTCGAGCGTGTCGGCGAACTCCGCGTTCTCGGAGAGGAAGCCGTAGCCCGGATGCACCGCATCGGCCCCGCTGATCTCGATGGCCGAGAGGAGGTTGGGCACGTTGAGGTAGCTGTCTCGCGCGACCGGCGGTCCGATACAGACCGACTGGTCGGAGAAGCGGACGTGCAACGAGTTTGCGTCGGCCGTGGAGTGCACGGTGACCGTCTCGATGCCCAGCTCCTTGCAGGCGCGAATGACGCGGAGCGCGATCTCGCCGCGATTGGCGATCAGGACCTTCCGGAACATGCGACCGCCCTAGTCCGGGTCGATGACGAACAGCGCCTGGCTGAACTCCACCACCTGACCATTCTCGACGAGGATCTGTCGCACGGTTCCGGACACCTCCGCCTCGATCTCGTTCATCAGCTTCATCGCTTCGACGATGCAGAGGGTCTGCCCCGTCGTCACTCGCTGGCCGACATCCGTGAAGGGAGCCGCGTCGGGAGCGGGAGACCGGTAGAAGGTTCCGATGAAGGGCGAGTTGATGGTCTTGCCCCCGTGCGCTGCCGGAGCAGGCGCGCCGGCAGCCGCAGGGGCGGCCCCCGGCTGGGGCATGGCCATCGGCGCGACGTACGCAGCGGCCGCCGGAGGCGCCCCACGACGTACGGCGATGCGCAGCCCTTCATCTTCGTATTCGAGCTCGCTGATGTCGGTGCCTTCCACCAACTCGAGCAATGCCTTGACGCTGTCGATGTCCATCCTGCCTCCTGGGCTCAACGGTCGTGCGCTAGCCGGAGCGCGGCCTGCAGACCCAACCTGTAGGAATCTGTGCCGAGGCCGGAGATGGAACCAGCCGCGACGGCCGCGATGAGCGAGACATGGCGGAACGGCTCGCGCGCCGCCACGTTAGAGAGGTGGACTTCTATCACGGGTAGTCCGCACGCCACAACTGCATCACGAAGCGCCACCGAAGTATGGGTGTATCCGCCGGCGTTGAGGACCACTCCAGCCGTGCGGTCGATGCGCGCCGCGTGGAGAGCGTCGATGAGGGCCCCTTCGTGGTTGGACTGCAAGCTGCGCACCTCGGCCCCGAGTTCCTCTCCGTACGCGACGAGCATCGCGTCCAGCTGCGCGAGGGTCGTCGCCCCGTAGATCTCCGGCTCCCGCGTGCCGAGCAGGTTCAGGTTGGGCCCGTGGAGCACGAGGATCCTGGTGTTCACTCAGCCCTCCCCACCGACCGGCGGCTGCGGAATCGGGCCGGTGAGCATCTCGAGTTCGGCGGCCGCCGACGACAGTACGCCTTGCATCAACTCCTCCAACTCCTTGCTGGTGGCCTTGATCTCTCCGGTGGGCGTCTCGGAGCTCAGGCCCGCGAGACGCTGCTGGATGTTGGGACGCCCTGGTCTCTTGGTGGCGAGCCTCTCCGTCAGCTCGCGGGCCTCGTGGATCCTCCCCTGAGCGACTAGCAGGTCCACCATCGTCTCGTTGAAGAAGGGGTCCTCGGCGGGTGGAGGCTGCGAGCTTCGCGGGACCCCCGGGAACGGACTGCCCGGCTCGGTGCGCTTCTCGCGGGTCAAACGCACCGGGACCTTCGCTGACGGGACCGTCTTGACGCGCTTCACGTTGCTGGCCAGAACCCTGTCCGTCACCGATGGATGGCGCATGGTCGGCACCCGGTCCGACAACGGGGGGGCGTCGGACGGAGGAGGCGCCGGCACCGCAGCGCGCTCTTCGAGGTCTCGCCGCGCAATCTGCAGTCGGCGCTCCACCTGTCGACGGCCTGGGGCCAGCTGGAGGAGGGTCTGCAAGGCAGCGACCTCTCCCAGGCGATCGCCTTGCTGCCGCTTCAAGGTAGCGAGGAGGTCGAGGGCTCCCCAATGGTCGGGCTCCCGGTCGAGCACGTTGTCGAGCTCGGACTCGGCGTCGTCGAGCTCCCCCTGCTCGAAGAGCACCCGCGCGAGAGCTACGCGGGCGGCCAGGTTGTGGGGCCAACGCGAGAGGCCGTCACGGAGCACCGAGGCGGCCTTGTCGGGGGTCCCTGCCTGGAGGTAGGCATCCGCAAGACGCACGAATACGGCCTGAGGCTCGCGCCGCCAGGCCGTAATCAGTGCTTGAAGTGTCTGGTCGACCTCCATGGGAGGGCGCGGACCCTCGATCAACCGCCCTGAAGCCGGATGAACGCCGAGTCGCTGGCGATGCCGATCTGGATCGCCGACTCGATCACACCACCGGACTCATCCGTGGGCATCGAGTTCACGAAGACCCAGACGGAGGCCATGCCGCGCTTGTCGGTCCAGCCCTCGTGGTACGTCGGACGGTAGTTGCCGTCGAAACGCCCGGAGAACTCGGCCCAGATCTCGCCGCGGTTCGTGACCGTGTCCCAGTCCCCACCCGAGGGGATGTTGATCGCCTCGAGGACCTCCTGCGGGAGCAGGTAGATGTCGGAGTAGGTCGAGGTGAACCACGTGCGAATGTTGTTCGCCGGAATCTCGCTGTCTTCGTTCCGCACGCGAGCATCGAGTCGGAAGATGACAGGTGGACTCGGCTGACAGGAGGGATTGGTCAGCTGACCGGTCGTGGGGTCGATGGTGCACCCTACCCAGGGCACCTGAACGTCTTCGAAGTCGATGATCTCGTACTGGAACGTGGCATCCACGGGTCCAGTGGAGCAGGCCGGAAGGATCAGTCCGGCAGCAGCGAGGATGAGGAGCTTCTTGAGCAGCATTACGAGTCTCCGCGTTCGGTCAGCACACCCGCGTCGACAAGGCTGTCGAGCCGGGAGTCGAGATCGTCCAGAGGGCTCATCACGAGACGAGGCTGGGCGATCCTCTTCACTAGTATCCACAGGACACCGCCGTCCTTCAACTTCTTGTCCCCTTGGATCGCAGCCCGAAGTGCCGCGCGAGGCACCGGCGGGGCGCTGATCGGCAGGCCCAATGCGGTGAGTAGGGCACGGAGGCGATCGGGCAACGTCGCGTCACCAAGCCCCTCGGAGGCGGCGATCTCGGCCGCGGCGACGAGGCCGATCGCGACCGCCTCACCATGGCGCAGATTCCCAGCGGGAAGTGTCGCTTCGAGGGCATGCCCGACGGTATGACCGAGATTCAAGCAGGCGCGAATTCCATGCTCCCGCGCATCCTGCGCGACGATGGACGCCTTGAAGGCGACGCACCGCAAGACCGCGTCCGCCAGGACGTCGGGGTCCCGCGCCAGATACGCCTCGGGTTGGCGCTCCAGGCTCGCAAAGAGCGCTGGATCGCCGAGCAGTGCGCTCTTGACTACCTCGGCGAGGCCCGCACGAAGCTCGCGATCGGGCAAGGTATCGAGGTAGGCGAGGTCGGTCCACACGAGCGACGGCTGCCAGAAGCTCCCAATGAGGTTCTTCCCCCGGCGGTGATTGACCCCCACCTTGCCGCCGACCGAGGCGTCCACCATCGCCAGCAGGCTCGTGGGGACCTGGATGAACGGAACACCGCGGAGGAGCATCGCAGCCACCAGGCCCGCCATGTCCCCCAGCAGACCTCCGCCCAGCGCAACCACCGGGGCCCCGCGCTCCCAGCCCACATCGAGCAGCCTTCCCACGGCGTCCACCACAGGGCGGATCTCCTTGTGCTGCTCCCCAGAGGGCAGCGTCTGCCGGGTGACTGCGCGGCCCTGCTCTTTCAGGCGCGCCGCCAGGGCGTCCGCATGGAGGGGCCCCACGTTCCAGTCGGAGAGCAGTGCCATGGGACCCACCCCCACGGCGGCGAGCATCGGTCCAGCCTCGTCCTGCATCCCTCGACCGATGTGGACGTCGTAGCTGGCGCCGGGCACCTCCACCCGTCGAGTCACTCGCCCTCGCCTGGGAGGGATGGGGACGTCGTCAGGAGCGTCCAGGAGGACCTCAGAGACGCTCGCGGCGACGTCACCCGGCCGACGGTCGCCATCCACGACGTGGGGCGCCTGGGCGTACAGAGGGGCTCTCTCGTCGAACCGCGCCTGGACGGACCGGTCCCAGAGCGGCCGGCCGGTCCCGCGGCCGACACGACGCTCCAGCTCGCTCAGAGGGACGTCCAGGTGCACCCAGGTGGCCCGACTGGTGAGGGCTTCACGGCTCGCCGCGGAGAGGACGGCCCCGCCCCCCAGCGCGACGACCCGATCCGGAAGCGACAAGGCCTGGAGTAGGAGGCGCTCCTCCATCTCTCGAAATGCCGCCTCGCCAAACCGCTCGAAGATCGCGGACGTGGGACAGGCGAATGCCGCCTCGAGCTCTTCGTCGAGGTCGACGAAGGTCAGTCCGGCGGACCGCGCCACCCGGGCACCCACGGTGCTCTTGCCAGCACCCATGAAACCCGAGAGCGCGAGGGGGCGGCGCGGCATGGTGTGGAGTCCCCAGGACGAGAAAACCCCGCTCGGGCCAGGCCGGAGCGGGGTTCCTCGAGTTCGTTTCCGCTCTAGCGGGAGCGCAGAATGGTCGGCGTGATGAAGACGAGCAGTTCCTTGCGGTCCACGCGCTTCGTGCTGTTCTTGAACAGCCAGCCGAGGACCGGGATGCGACCGAGGCCCGGCAGCATCTGCACGTTCTTGCTCTCCTCGTAGGAGTACACGCCACCGATGACGGTGGTGTCGCCGTCGTCCACCGCGACCGTGGTCTTGGCTTCCTTGATTTGAATGGTCGGCAAGCCGCCAATCGCCACACCAAAGTCCGGCTGGTTCTTGGTCAGCGACACATCGAGGAAGATGGTGCCGTCCGCGGTGATCTGCGGGGTGACGTCGAGCTGAAGGGTCGCGTCCACGAACTGGACGTTCGTGCCTCGCAGCGATGCTGTCTCGTACGGGATGCGGGCGCCATCTCGGATGGACGCCTGCTTGTTCGTGACCGTCGTCACCGACGGTGCGCTGATGACCTTGCCTTCACCAGTGGCCTCACCGGCGGTCAGGCGCACGTCGAGGGTCGCGAGACCCGTGACGGAGCCGAGGGACACACCGAGCGAACCAGACTGGCTCGGGCTTGGCAGGTCGACCACGTAGTTGGGAGAGGTCGTAAAGTTGGTGTTTCGACCGCCGACGGTGGTGACGCCGGGAGCGACAACCGTTGCGGTCTCGCCACCGGACACCCCGATGGAGTTCGGGAAGAACAGGCCTGTGGGCGCACCCGTCGCAGGGCTGAAGTTGAGGTTGCCACCCCACTGGATACCGAGGCTCCGAGTGAAGTTCTGGCTGGCCTCGACGATCCGGGCTTCGATGAGCACCTGCGGAGTCGGCGTGTCGAGGGACTTCACCAACTCGCGAATCTGCGAGAGGTTGCTGTCGATGTCTCGGACGATGACTGTGTTGGTGCGCGCGTCGAAGTTGACCTTGCCGCGGCGGCTCAGGACGCCTTCGATGTTCTTCTCCACCTGGGAGGAGTCGGCGTAGTTGAGCGGCAGGGCGAGAATCGAGAGGGGCTGTGCCTCCTCGCGAGCGCGCTCGGCCGCCGCGGCCTCCTCACGCTCCTGGCGAATCGTGGTCAGCGGCGCGACCCGCAGCACGTTGCCGTACTGGACGGCGCCGAGGCTCTTCGCCTGGAGAAGGGCCGCGAGGGCCTGGTCCCAGGGAACCTCAATCATGCGCACCGTCACCAGACCCTTCACGTCGTCGGAGCTGACGATGTTCAGCTTGCTGACGTGGCTGATGAGCCGGAAGACGTTGTGGATGTTCGCGTTGACGAGATCGAGGTTGATGGGGAAGCCGCGCCACGTGTGGGACGGGTTGATCTCTCCCATGAAGACGGGCGCACCGAACAGGTTGTCCTGCTTGACGCGTGCCTTCTTCGCCGGGTCCACCGACTTGCCACCGGCGCCGATGAGTCGCTCGCGACCAATCGCGCTCTCGATGCGGTCCTCAGCAGCGACCTCGTCCTCGGGGGCGTCTGCTCCCGTGGCCGAGTCGGAGCCGATCGGTCCGCCGTCCGCCACCGAACCGTCGGACTGGTAGGCAGAGCCGGCGATGCTGGGGGGAATCGGGAAGTCGACGAGGAGGACGTTGCCCTGCTCCTTGAAGGTCGGACGGACCCCCTCGACGAGGTCCACGACCACCTTGACGTCGCCCCGGCTGGTGCGCGAGGAGAAGCTGGCGATGGAGGAGACGGCCGAGGCGAACTTGCTGGTGTCCAGGCGACGCTCGAGGCCAGACCCGAGGGTCGAGCTGTGCAGCGCGATGACCACCTGGCTGTCGGACGGGTAGCTCGTCGTGTAGTCGAGCGCCGTCGAGCCGGTGATGATCAGGCGGGACACGCCGTCCGCGAGCAGGTTCTGGAAGTCGACGCCGCGCACCTGGGTACCGCTGCCGAAGACATGGTCGCCGTCGACGGAGCTCAACTGCCCCGTGCGGGTCGAGTCGAGCCGCAGGTTGGCCGGCACGGTTCCGGGGGGAGCATCGCTTCCGCCGAATCCGCTGTCCGCCTCATCGGCGCTTCCGTCGTCGTCCGCCATGGCGTCCGCGATGGCATCCGAGTCACCGGAGTCCGCGTCCCCACCCGCGCCAGTGCGCAGGGTGATGGTGACTGACGTGTCCGAGACGACCTTGTCGTACTCGGTCATGTCGTCAAGCAGGAGACGGAGCTGGGTGTTGGTCCCATCCGCGTCGCTGCTCTCGGAGATCTCGATGCGGGAGACGACGCCGTTGCCGACCTCCTGCACCGGAGCCACCGAGCCCATTGTCATGCCCACACAGGACACGACCAGGGTTGGAGGATCGGTCAGCGTGAAGTCCGCGCAGCTGGGCCGAGCATCGGAGGAGATCGTGATGACCACGTCTCCACCGTTCTCAGACACAGCAACGCCTCCCAGCGTCTGCGCGTCCTGTGCGAGGACAGGGCCAGCAACGAGCAAGCTCGCTCCGAGCACCATCGCCGACAGCCATCGCCGATCGCTGCGCGTCCGCTCAGTCATGACATTCCTCCGCTGGCTCATACCAGGCTTCAACTTCTGCAGGGCCATCATCCTCGTCCGTCCGCATCTGGGTCGGGCAACCGCATGGTGACCTCGTTGATAATCAGCTCGTTCTCGATTGGATCCCGATATTCCTCGGTGATGATCAGCGCGTTGGGCTTGATCTGCGTGACCTTGCCCCAGTTCTTGCCGATCAGCGTCCCGAGCTCGACGACATGGCCGATGCCTTCGGGATCCTCGACCATTGCTCGCGGCTCACCGACGTTCCAGACGATGCCCCGCAATTGGTACTGGTCAATCTCGTGCAACTGCAGCGGACCGACTTGGCCGCCCGCAGGCACCACAACCCCCACCTCGATGAACGAGCGGAATGGGTCACGCTTGCCGATGGACACGTAGGAGTAGTCATCCACGGGCTCTTCGACGGCCGCGACCGGCTCCTCGATGACCGGAGCCGGGGGCGGCTTCGGGCGAGCCGAGGGCCGCGCCGGCGCAGGCGCAGGCGCCGAGCCACCGCACCCAGCGGTCGGGACCGCGAGGAGAAGGGCGAGGGACGCCAGGAACAGGAGTCTGTTCGTGGTCATGGCTAGCGCCTCCCCCGCTGGGTTTCCGGCCCGCGTTCGGCATCGCTCAGGAAGCGATAGGTAACCGCAGTGCCGTCCGTCGTCAGGACGATCTTGCCGCTGCGCTGGAACGGGGAGGACATCGAGATGTCGCGGATGTTCACGATGCGGTTGAGCTTCCCGATGCGGTCGAAGAAGGTGGCGACTTCGTGGAAGCTCCCCTCGATCTTCAGCTTGACCGGGACGTCCGCGTAGAACTCGCGCGGCAGCTCGGGCAGCGGCTGGAAGAGGAGGAACTCGAGTCCGATCTTCTTGCCGATGGAGCTGATGCGACGGAGCAACTCGGGAATCTCACGCTCGTTGGGGAGCTCCTTGATGGCCTTGGCCAGCTCCTCGTTGAGCAGCTCGACCTGACGCTCCCAGCGCTCGCGGTTCTCGGCGATGTCCCGGTTCGTGTTTCGCTCTTCCACCAGCTTGACGTTGCGCACCTGAGCCACCTGGATCTGGTCCTTGGTGGGCTTGATGAACGCGAACCAGAGGACGGCAGCGATGATGGCGTACAGCACCATGGCGCCAGCGATCTTCTGGCTGGTGCTGTACTTGCTCAACTGTTCGAGGAAGTCACCCATGCTCAGGTCCCTCCCGGTCCGGTGCCCGGCACGGTCAGCTGGGACGTGATTGTGAACTCCTTGAGCTTGAGGTCACCCTCTTCGCGAGCCTGGATGGACACCAGGAAGACCTCGGCGAAGTAGGTGCTGTCCTCGAGCTTGTTCATGAACGTGGCGATGACTTCGTTGTTGATGGACACGCCCTTGAGCGTGACCTTGTTGTTCGCCTCGTCGATGGACTCGAGCCAGAGCTTCTCGGGGATCCGCAGCGCCAGCTCGTCGAGCATGTGCACCGGCCCCGTCTTGTCCGCCTTGAGCTTGCGGATGACCTCGAGCTTCTTCTCGAGCAGGGCCTTCTGCTTCTTGTACTCGTCCACCTCGCCGATGATCTTCTTGAGATCCGCGATTTCGGCTTCGAGCTGCCTGTTGCTCTGCTGGACATTCGCAAGGTTGCTGCGGTTGGCCTGCAGGATTCCGATCCCCACCAACAACACACCCACGAGGAAGATCGTGAAGAGGATCAGCTGTCGCTGAACTTCTTCCTTCTTCCGCGCGGCGCGGACGGGGAGAAGGTTGATCCGGATCATTTGTCGCCCGACCTCCGCATCGCGAGCCCGACAGCAACTGCTGCCATCGGCGCAACCTCGTTCAGGAATGCCGTGTTGAAGTCCTTCTCGTTGATCTCGATCTGCCGGAAGGCGTTCACGAGTTCAACGGGAAGACCGGTCTTCTCCTGAATGGTCCGGGTGAGACCCGGGATCCGGGCGGAGCCGCCCGAGAGGAAGATGCGAGAAATCTCGTCTTCCGTGGAGGTGGCCGCGTAGAAGTCCAGCGACCGCTGAATCTCCGTGGCGACGTTCTCCGAAACGGCGCGGATGATGCCCTCGACCTCCTCAGGCACCACGGCCTGAGAGTCGCGGACGATGTCGCCGCCAATCTTGAGCGCCTCGGCCTCCTCGTAGGAGACGTTGAGCTGCTTCTGAATTTCTTCGGTGTACTGGTTCCCGCCGAGCGTGATGTCCCGGGTGAAGGCGGTGATTCCGCCTCGCAGCACGTTGATGTTGATGATCGACGCGCCGATGTTCACCAGGACCATGGTGTCGTCCGGGGAACTGTCGTAGTTCGCCTCGAAGGCGTTCTCGATGGCGAAGCTGTCGACGTCCATGACGACGGGGTTGAGGCCCGCCTCCTGAACGATCGCGACGTAGTCGTTGATCATGTCCTTCTTGGCCGCGACGAGGAGCACCTCCATCTGGCCAGTCTCATCCCCCACGGGGTCGAGAATCTGGACGTCGATGTTCACGTCGTTGATGTCGAAGGGAATGTACTGCTCAGCTTCCCACTGGATGGACTCTTCGAGCTCCTCCGTGGTCATCACCGGCAAGTTGATCTTCTTGATGATCACCGAGTGGCCGGACACGGAGGTCACGACGTCCTTGGTGCGGATCTTGTGGGAGCTCACCAGCTCACGAATCGAGTCGACGATGATGTTGGAATTCATCAACGCGCCGTCGACGATCGCCTCCGGTGGGAGCTTCTTCATCCCGAAATTGACGAGCGACCAACGTCCGGCCTTCGATTCGGCGAGTTCGAGCACCTTGATGTAGCTCGAGCCGATGTCTAGACCGATGGCGTTCTTCGACCGTCCGAACGAGAAAATCGCCATCGACCGCCCTTGTTCGAGCCCGTAAGACCTCAGTCTCCGGGGTTCTCAGCACCGCTTCGCCAGGATGGTCGAAGCGGTTTCGCCCTGCGCTACTGCACGACTTTCCTACAGGGCTCGATTTCTTGTCAAGGGGCGCTCCATTGAGGAGGTCGGCTACCATTGCCTTGCAAATGCCCCTACTCATTGCATTCCCGGCACAAAGCAACCATCCGCGAGCAGCGTCGCAGTTGGATCGTCGTGCCAAATTCCTTAATGATCTCGGTGCCGGATGGGGTCTCGGCATGGGAACAAGCGCCGTTGTTGGCACGCTCTACGGGCTCTCCGCAGATCGTGTCACTCCGGTCGGTGTTCTCTTTGGCGTGCTGTTGTTGGGCGCCTTCACCGCCCGCAAGCACCTCTCCCTCTCCGTCTCTTCCAGTTCTACCACGGTTCCAGTCCACGATGGCGTGCCGCGCATCTCGACATGTCTCATCGTGTCCGCGCTGATCCCACTCTGGTTGCCGCTCGTGGATCGGGTAGTGATGGCTGCTTCTTCGCTGCTGGGCTCTCCCCTCGCGGGCTGGGGGGCGGCCCTCGTGGCGGGCGCGATCGTCGCGTCGGTCTGCCACATGGTGCGGGTTGGGGAGGCCCGGGCGACGCCAAGGGCGCTCGTGATCGCCGGACTGCTGGCACCCCTTGGTGTCGGAACGATGCTCCCCGTCCTCGGGGCCATCGGGACCGGGCTCCTTGGCCTGATCGGGTGGGCGATCGCCGCTGGAGCTCACCGATTCGCAGTTCCTTCGGGTGCACTTCCCCCGGAGGCCAGCCGCCGCGAGTCCCCTCCCCTCGCCGGCGCAGCGAGCGGCTTCGCTCTGACGAGTCTGGGGTTGATCCACCTGGCGGCGACACCGTGGGTGTCGTCGGATCCTTTTGTGATCGCCTTGCTGTGTGCCGGCTGCGCGCTGGGTGTGGGGCTTGGGCAGCTCGTCGGGGGGAGGGCCGCCGCCTTGGGAGCGGGACTTGCGACCCTCGGAGTCGCCCTCGGCGCCGAGCTCCCTCCGGCCCTCCCGGGCATCGCTCGAGGTCTGCTCGCGAGCGGGGGCGCAGACGACCCTGCCCTTGGCTATGCCCTCCCGGCGGCGCTGATGGCGGCCGTGGGCTTCGTGACGGGCACTGGGGCAGGGCTACTCGGCGGGGTGCGCCGCTACGTCGCGTTTGGAGCGCTCGGAGCCGTCGCTCTGTGGCAACTCGGTCCGGGACTCCTCGGAGCCGACGAAAGCGCCCACGCAGCCGCAGTTGTGGTCGCCCTCCTGGGTCTGTCCGCCGCCCTCCAGTCCACCTCGCTCTTCGGTCGTCTGCTCGGGATCCTCCTCCCCGCGATCGCCGCCGCGAGTGTGCTCCTCCCGGCGCCAGCTCCGGAGACCATGCCGGCCGACGAGGCGTGGCGGCGGCTCGGTACTGGTCGCACCCTCGAGACCGGGCGCACGAAGGCCCGCTTTCTGACCTTCGACTCCCAGGCCGACGCCGACGGTCGGATCACAATGGCCCTGCGCGACGGAGTGCCCCACGCGTGGCAGAGGGGAGGACAGCGGGAGGCCTTCGACGACGCGGGGCGGTTCGCGGATCGCTTTCTCGGGCACCTCCCCGCGCTCCTGTCGGCGAGTCCCCCCCGTCGAGTCCTCATCTGGGGTCTGGGTCGTGGTGAGGTGGCCGACGCGGCCCGCAAGAGCAGCCCGGGGTTGATCGAGGTGGTGGAGCCGTCCTCGGCCGTGCGGATCCTCGCCCGACGACGACTCCCCACAACCACCGCCCTCCTGGCCGATCCTGCCGTTCGCTTGAGCCGGACCTACCCTCGGACGGGCGACTGGGACGCCATCATCATCGACGTCGAGGAGCCCTGGGCCTTCGGCGCAGGAGGGAGCCTGAGTGGCTCTCGCCTCCGGGGCGTCCGCGACTCCCTGGCCCCCACCGGAGTGGCCATCGTGCGATTGCCGCTCGACGCCCTGTCGCCGGCAGAGCTCGCCACGGCGGGCACAAAGGTTGCCGGTGTGTTCCCCACGGTGGTCGCCTGGCTGGACCCCGTAGACGCCCAACACCTGGTGCTCACAGCCTGGGCTGAGGATCGGGTTCCCGAGGCCCGCACCATCATCGATGCCTGGGAGCGGGACGTGCTGCGGAACGACCTGCGCGAGGCGGGGCTGATGGAGCCCGCGGACCTGCTCGAGCGCGCGCTCACCGACCAGCAGGGGCTCGGCCTCCTCGGGGCCGGGGGTCGGGACGCGGCGGGGACGGCGGTGGTGGCAGCAGCCCGGGTGCGACGCGGTAAGGCGACCCTGCCCCTCGCCGCGCTGGAGAGCGCGGGAAGACCTGTGTCGTCGATGGTGTCCCTGGAAGGGCTCCCTCCCAATGTGCGTGATCCCCTCGAGCAGCGCCTGCAGGGGGCGGACGCGTCCCGCACGTCGTATCTGAAGCTGCTCTCCTATCTGGCCGCGGGCAAGACGAAAGAGGCGCTTGGGCTCGCGGCGCAGCTGGCGGAGTCGTCGACCAATCCCGCGCGCGACCTGCGTGCGCTCATCAGTCCATGGCTCCGTCGTGGACGCGCGCTGCGCGCTGACGGGAAGTACGAGCAGGCCCAGGCCGAGCTCGCGACGGCCTATGCGTTCTCTCCACAAGATGCCGAAGTGAACCTCGCGCTGGGTCGGACGCTCCTGGCGCTAGGCCGCCAGGACGAGGCGGTCCCTTACGTGCAGCGGGCCCGCGACGCGGATCCCACGAGCATCGACCCCGTGCTCCTGCTCGCCGACATTCGAGTAGCCCAGGGCCGGCTGTCCGACGCAGCGGACGGGCTGAACGCGGCGGAGCCGCTGTTTCCGACCGATGTGAGGCTCCTCGTGAACTACGGCTACGTGCTCACCCAGCTGTCCGTGGGAAGCGAAGACTCCATCGGCAAGCGGCTTGCGAAGGCCCGGGTGCTCTTCCAACGCGCAGCGAGCCTCGCCCCGCGTCGACCGCAGCCGCGGGCAGGACTGGCCGAGGTGTACTACCGACTCGGCGACACGGAGTTGGCGCTCAAGGAGATCGATCGCGCGTTGCTCATCCAGCCCAGCTGCCAGTACGACTCCTGGCGCGGGCACATCCTCGCCGACCTCTCCCGACTCGACGAGTCGGAGATGGCGCTGCAAAAGGCGGTGCTCGAGTGCCCCGAGCAGATCGATGCGCTCGTCATGCTCGGGGCGGTGATGGCCGACCTCAAGAAGCCCTCGGACGCCCGGGAGATGTGGGAGCGGGTGCTCGTCATCGACCCCACCAACGCCGCGGCGCGCGAGAACCTGGCCATCCTCGAGGCCAGCAAGCTCGAAGAGTTCGTCAAGCAGACCGGACCCTGAACGAGGTCGGCGGGCGCCCAAGCAGCGAAGCCCCGGCAGGACCGGGGCTTCGCGCATTCTCGCTGGGAGCGACGACCTAGAACACGTGGCGGTGGCTCACGTAGATGTAGTCGGTGAAGTTGCTCGGCGTCACGGCCACGCTGATGGGCGAGTTGGCGTCGATGGGGTTGCCGTCGATCTGCAGGGCGTACAGCCGCCCGTTGGCGAAGGTCGGCTCGCTCACCAGCCCCGGCACCTCGGTGTAGAGGTTGCTCGTCACTGTGTAGCTGTCCGATGTGTCGTCGAACAGACCGCCCGAGCACGTCTCTACCTGCATCCCGTAGAGGCGCGAGACGCCCAGGGTGCACGGGTCGCTGCCCGGGATGTGAGTCGCGAAGAACATGCGCCCCGACCGCACCTGCGGCTTGCCGACGATCTTCTCGCCGATCGCCCCGCCCGAACCGAGCTGGTAGAAGCCTGACGAGTCGAAGAGGGCGCTGGACGCCGCGCACGGGGCCGCCAGACCCTGCGGGGTCGTGCCGTTGTTGTTGGTGCAGTTGTAAGGGTCCGGATCCACCTTGGCGTAGATGCCGCCGGCGTCGGTGCTGTAGATGTTGAACGGCGAGCCCGTGCCCCAGTAGACCAGCAACTCACCGGCCGCCCCATAGAACAGCGCCGGCTCGTAGTAGATGTGCCGGGCGGCGTCGCCCGCGTTGGGCTGGGAGAAGAGGCAGGTCTGGGGCAGGTTCGGCGTCACCTGATTGAAGGCGACCTTGAACATGTAGCCCATGGAGTCACCGATGTAGGCGACGTCGATGGAGCCGTCACCGTCGAGATCGGCGCCCGCCGGCGAGCCGAAGAGGCCCTCTTCCGTGGCCGGGTACTCCTCGAAGCCGTCGCTGTCGGTGTCCGTCACGCCCGCGCCCGGGTGGGTGAGGGAGAACCCCTGCGTCTGGTAGTCGGTGGGGGACTGGGTGGTGTCCGAGTCGATGTCGCCGATGTACACACCCGCGTGGACCAGGTCGGTGCCGGGGACGCCCCCAGGAGGCTGCGAGCCCGCACCCCAGAAGGCGATCCAGCGGCGCTGCGGGGTCGCACCGCTGCCGTCCCAGAAGCTGGACACCAGCGGCCGGCCCGTGGAGCGGCCCTTGCCGGTGTAGGTCGTGGCGCCCTGATCGGTGCGCTCCCACAGGAACATCGGGTTCAGGGGGTTGGTCACATCGAGGGCGTAGACGTGGCGGGAGCCGTAGCCGCCCGACCAGGTGAGCACGCGGTGCCACTCGCAGCCGTCGGGGTTGATGACCCCGTCGTCCTCGCTGGACACATAGCCCGGGCCGGTGCACCCAGCGAGGTCATTGACGTAGCCATCGAGCCACACGTGATCCAGCGTCAGGCGCCCGTCGTTGACGTAGGTCTGCCCGCTGCGCATGAGGTCATCGGCCTGGAAGCCGTCGAACTCCTTGCTGCCCGAGTCGGGGTTCTTGTCCAGCTTCGCGCGGGGCATGTAGAACCAGAACTCGGAGCCACCCGTTCCCCAGGCCGATGCCGTCCCCTCAAAGTCGAAGGCGTGGATCTGACCGGCGTTGGAGGAGATGTAGACCGCACCCGGCAGCGCGGCGAGCTTGGCTCGGTACTCCCGGAAGTGGGACTCTAGAGCGATGGCCTGGATCTCAGCTGGCGCGACCACCGCGGTGGCGTGGCCGCTGTCGCCCATCTTCCAGTTGTCGTCGCCGGCTCGGGGAAGCCCGGTGCCGAGGAAGATGGCGCTGTTCACGCCGCGGAGGAAGTCCACGAGCATCTGGGCGTCGGTGATGTCCGAGTCGCAGTCGTAGTCGAAGTCGTGCGGCAGCGGGTTGCACGCGTTGTTGGCGGTGACCGACACCTCGTCGATGAGCAGGGTCGTCAGGTCCGTTCCGATGCCGATCTCCGAGGCGTCGAACGGCATCAACGTCGAATACATCTGCTGGTTCGCGTCTTCGGTGAAGCCATTGCGACGCTGGGTCTGCAGGAAGCTTCCCTGGTTCGACTCCCCGGGCGTGCCGACGCGCGATGCGAGGAGCTGTCCCGCGTCCCAGTTGGCGTCGCCGACGTAGGGCCCGCCGGGCACCGCTGGGGTGGGGATGACCTCACCAAACGTGGCGTTGTTCGGATTGTTGTCGACCTGCCAGGCCAGGAGGTGCCCCTTGTACAGCGGGAACCCGCCCTGGACCTCGTAGAAGGTCGCCAGGAGGAGGTCGCCGTTGGGGGCCATGGTCACCGCCGCGTTGCTGTACTCCCCACTGAAGGAGTCCGTCAGGGCCGCCCAGAACTGGCTCGCGATCCCACCCGGCTGCGGGGCAAACATGCCCATCCCTCCGCCCTGCTGACCGGCGTTGATCAGCAGCGTGTTGCCGTCGATGGGGGCGACGTTGGAGTCAATGACCACGCCGTAGGTGGTGACGGACCCGGCGCCGACCAGAGGCGGCGGCGAGAAGGTCTGGTTGGCGAAGTAGGCGACGTCGTCGAGGTAGCAGCCCTGCTGCGGCGGCGACTGGGAGTCGTTGCAGCCCACATTACTGGGCGGGACCGACCGGTAGAAGGAGCTCACGTTGCCGTCGATGTTGCCCGGTGACATGCCCACTGCGATGACGATCAGCGAGTTGCAGTAGTACTGGAACGGCCCTCCGGCCCAGCTTCGCGGGGTCACGAAGGGCGTCTCGGCCCAATCGTCGAGGAGGCCCTCGTAGGACTGGCCCCAGGTGACCTGGCTGTTGCCGTTGAAGGTGTAGGCGTTGAGCGCCGTGACGATGCTCGTCGCGCTGCTCCCCGGGGCCGCGAGCTGCTCGAACCCGTCGGGCTCGGTGCCCGATCCGTTGGCGGTCATCGCCACGCCGAAAGTCATGCCGACGGGTGCGTTGTTCACCACCTGGATGATCGCGTTCTTGACGTAGTTCCAGCGCGTGTCGGGGACGACGAGGGTGGGATCTCCCGCCCAGTTGGCCCCCATGGCCGCGCTCTCCTCCACGAGGAACACCACCTCGGGGAACACCGCCGGGATCGGCTCCTGCGCCTGAGCCGTCGTCGCGCTGAGCGCCGGAATCAGCAGCAAAGCGCCGAGGGCGCCGAGCAGGATGCGGGACAGTCCAGAGGTCTCGGTCATGACTTGTCTCCGTCGCAGGTCGCGGGCTCGAGGGTGCCGATGACAAACGCACCCTGTGTCTGCGTCGCGTTCGACCCGATGGTCGTCGTCCCTGTCGAGACGATATCTACGGTGTAGCCGATCACAGACTCCCCGAGGGAAGTTCCTGTGGGCGGCAGGCCGCAAGAGGCCACGCAGAAGTCCACCGCGTAGGTGGCGAGAGGGAATCCGTTGGCGTCGAGCAGCAGCGGGGCCGCCACCGCGTTGGCTCCCGTGGCGCTGATCCAGCCAGTGATGCAGTCGCCGGGCAGGTCGGCCGCGGTCTCGATGTCCGCAGAGGGGTCCACCTGATTGTCCGTGAAGAGGTCACGACCGTGGTCAAGCCCCGTCAGGGCGCCATAGGCCACCTGACGGTGATGCCGCAGGTTGTTGGTGATCTTGAGGTCGAGCTGCGCGACGGAGATCGCGGTCACCCCGAACAACGTCAGCGCGACGAGGGCGACCATGGCGAGGATCAGCGCGTAGCCGCGCTGGCTTCGTGACCGCTCGGTGCGGCGGGTGGTGTTCATCGCTGCTCCTACCATCCTGCGTTTGCCATCTGCCACGCGCCCACCGCGTTGCGCACCTGCACCTCGGTGGTGCCCAGACGACGGTGATATCCGTCGGGAGTCCCGGTGCCCGGAAGGACCCCACCGTCGAGAGGGACCGGGTCCAAGACCGCCGAAACGTTCGTCCTCTGAGGATCCGGACGCAAGGTTCGCGCCACCACGTGCAATCGCACTGCGGTGAGGTTCACCCATTCCGGGGCGCCGGGGCTCGTCCCCATCTGGAAGCCCGAGGTCCACGATGCCGGCAGCTGGCAGTCGAGGCCGTTGCCGCCAATGCACACCTCCATCTGAAGGTCCTCGATCCCGAGGGCGATCGGGATGTCGTTCGCGTCCGGGTACGCGCCGCTCGTAGCCATCACGGCGGCGACGTCGGGCACGTAGTAGAGGACGGGCATGGCGGGAGAGCCGATGCCGATGCCGTCGGTGTTGTCGGCGTCGATGTAGTAGGCGACCCATCGAGGGGGCGCGCAGATCATCCGCTGGGGCAGCGTCTCGGTGCACTCGGTGGAGTAGTCAGACTGCGCGTTGCTCGTCACGGGCACGTTGCCCGCGTTGCCGACTCCCACCACGGACCACAGGAACGATCCCGGCTTTCCCCGGTGGTGAGGCTGGTAGCAGAGCACCTCAGCGGCCCCGAGGGCGGGGTCGTACTGGGCGGCCGCCGCGGCGTAGTCAGGGTGGAAGGTCAGGTTGCTGATCCCGCAGTCCTGCACCTCACCCATGGACCAGGCCCAGGTGTTTCGGTTCGGGTTCTGCATCACGAGCTCGATGGCGTCGCGGCCGCTGCCCGCAGGGAAGTCCTCCTGGATCCACATGGCGAAGAGGGGATTGGCGTCCGAGCCGATGTAGCCCTGGCCGAACGCGCTCCCGTGCCCCATGGCGCCCCAGGTCGCGCCGTTGAACGACAACCCCCAGCCGGCCATGCTCACGTCGCGGCTGAGCATCTCCATGGCCACCCGCAGGTTCTGCTGCATGGTGCCCATGTCCGCCTGCTGCCGGTATGCGGTCGTCTGGTTGATGAAGACGGTGTAGATGAGCGCGCCCACCAACGTGCTCAGCGCGACGGCGATGAGCAGCTCGATGAGGGTGAATCCGCGCTGGACCAGCGCGCGCATCGTTGCCTGGGAATGCATGGGGGAGTGATTCAGCATCAGATGGACGAGACCCCGAGACCCATTGGATCGTAGCGATCGACCAGGCGGGTGGATGCGAGGGTGACGCCGTGCCGCTTGCCCGAGTCGTCGTAGTAGGAGACCCGGACCCGGATGAGCAGGCGGTCCGTCTCCGCTCCCACGTTCTGGGTGTGGTAGGTCCTCAAGAACATGGCCGGCCCGAAGGACGTGTTCGTGCTCGCCAGGCTGTTCACCTGGACACCGAGCCCGTCGACGGCGCCGGGCAAGTCGTCGAGACCGTCGGGGTCCACCGCCGGGAAGATGCCCATGGGGGCCAGATCCGGGTTGACTCCGCTGGGGTCGTTCGACAGGAACGCCTCCGACATCAGCTTCTCCATGGCGTCCTGGGCCAACGTCGTGGCCATGCCGAGGCGATACGCCCGCCCGCTCGCCTGGATCGACGCGGCGTGCAGCGCCCACAGCGCCAACAGCCCAAAGGTCAGGACCACCATCGCGAGCAGCAGCTCGATGAGGGTGAAGCCGCGGCTCCGCTCGGAGGAATTCCGGCGGGTCATCAAAGAGGTCTTCAGCATCAGGGCACCGCGATCTGCACGTTGCCGCCTCGATCGATGCGCACGACACGCTGCTCGAGGAAGGACGCGCGCTTGTTTCGAAGCACGATTCGGATGACGCCTCCCGACGCGAAGTCGGTCAGCGGATTCGTCGAGACTCCCTGGGGGCCGAAGACGACCGCCGAGGAGACATTGAGGTTGGCTGGGCCGGCGATGGCCGCCCAGGGCTCCATGGAGATGCCTTCGTGGTCCTCGGGACCGAGCGCCAGATCGACGACGCTGTCCGGATCCTGGGACCACACGACTCCGGCTCCAGTCACCTCGGCAACCTTCTGCTCGTAACGCCCGGCGTTGTCACGCCAGGGTCCGGTGAGGTTCTGATCCGAGGTCACGAAAAGCACTGCGCACTCCCTGTTCTCTGAGATGGCCCGCATGCGGCAATCCGACACGCGTCCCGCCAGTTCCCTGGCCGCCGAGTTCAGCCGGTACCGACCGATGAGACCCGACAGGTCCGAAGCCGCAAGGGCCGCCAGGATTCCGATGATGACGACCACCACGAGCAGTTCGACGAGCGTGAAGCCTGCCGAGCCAGGTCGAGAAGGTGCAAGAAATGCGCCATGGGAGGTCGATCCCCGTGTGGCGCGGATCCTTGTTCCCGGGGTGTACTGATCTCGCTCAGATTGCTCTGCAAAAAAGTCAAAGTGCGCAAACAGGTCATGGCACGAGAGGCGCAGCCGCTCATCGATGGTGCGCAAGCTCTTCAACCTCCCATCGCCGTCTCGACCTGCTGACGCAGCCTCTGGTGGTAGCGCTTTCGCTGGCCCGCGTTGCGCAGCCGCTCGTCGCTCTGGATCGCCTTCTCCAACAGGCTATCCGCGGCATCCAGGGCGCGCAAAGCCTCGGGAAGCCCGGGGTCATCGGCTCCGAGGCTCTTGGCGACGAGGACCCGCGCGCGGTCGAGGTGGACCCGCAGCTCCCCCTCGTCGAGAAGGAGCAGGCCGCGGCGTCCGCTCACCGCGCGCGCCCGCCCCTCGGTGATCCACTGCAGGGCCTTCGCGTGGTTGCCCTGCCGCATCTCGAGTTCAGCCAGGAAGCGCATGAACTCCCCGCGCTGAGGCTCCAGCCCGATGGCGCCCTCGAAGAGCTGCAGCGCCTCCTCGAACTTCGACGCGCGCAAGTACATCTGACCGAGCGACAGGAGGACCGTGGCCTCCCGATCGTTCTTCTCGTAGGCATTGCGCAGCATGGTCTCGGCCGCGGCCACCTTGTCGTCGTCGAGGAGAAGCACCCCCATGCCCCGGTAGCCGCCCCAGTACTCGGGGTCGTAGTCGATGCAGCGACTGAAGAGCTGGCGAGCGGCGGGGATGAGGTTCTCGTGGCCCGACAGGTAGAGGGCCCAGCCTTTTCCGTAGAGGGCCGGGGCGTGATGCGAGTCGATGGCGATCGCGCGGTTGTAGGCCTTCTCGGCGCCCACCAGGTCGTTGTCGCGGAGCAGCCGATCACCCTCCGTCGTCCACTTGGAGACGCCCCCGCCGCAGCCCACCACCAGCAGCGCCAGGACGAGGAGGAGGACCCGGCACCCAAGCCAGGCACACGCGGGGCGCACCCCCATCGCAGCCGTCACGACGACCGACGCGCCGGCACGTCGATGCCGTAGTCCTTCATCTTGTAGAGGAGGGCGCGATGGCTGATCTCCAGGAGACGACAGGCGTGGGTGCGGTTGCCGCCCGTGCGCTCCAGGGCGCGGCGGATCAGCTCGGCCTCGAGGCTCGCAACACGGCGCTTCACCGAGAGGTCCCCGTCGTCCCTGACCGAGACGACCGCGACCAGACTCGCCTCCTGCACCACCGGCGGGAAGACGTCGAGGGGAAGCTTGTCTCCGTCTGAGAGGATCATCGCCCGCTCGATGGCGTTCTCCAGCTCGCGGACGTTGCCAGGCCAGGCGTAGGCGAGCACTGCCTCCATGGCGTCGGGCTCGAGGTTGGTGACCCCGCGTCCGAACCGCTCGTTGAAGCGCGCCACGAAGTGCTCCACCAGCGCGGTGAGGTCCTCGGTGCGCTCCCGCAGGGGCGGGATACGGATCCGCATCACGTTGAGTCGGTAGTACAGGTCCTCCCGGAACGTGCTGGCCCTCACCCGCTCGTCCAGATCCCGTGAGGTCGCGGCGATCACGCGCACGTCCACCTTGCTCGACTCGGTGGCGCCGACGGGGCGCACGACCTCGTCCTCGAGCACGCGGAGCAGCTTCACCTGCAGCGAGACGGGCAGCTCCGCGATCTCGTCGAGGAAGATGGTGCCCTTGTGAGCCTCGGAGAAGAGCCCCGCTTTGTCGCGGCTCGCGCCGGTGAACGCGCCCTTCACGTGGCCGAACAGCTCCGACTCGAGGAGGTTCTCGGGGATCGCTCCGCAGTTCACGGGGACGAGGGGCCCAGCGGCGCGATCGGAGTGCTCGTGGATCGCCCGAGCGAGGAGCTCCTTGCCGGTCCCCGACTCGCCCGTGAGCAGCACGGTGGTCTTGTAGGGAGCGATCTTGCTGACCGTGCCGAAGATCCCGCTCATGGCCTCGGAGCGGCCGACGATCTCGCCGAAGCCCAGGCGCTCGTCGAGCTCTGCGCGCAGGCGCTTGTTCTCGGTGCGCAGCTGCTCCCGCTCGGTCACCTTGCGCAGAAGCAGGACCACCTCGTCCGGGCGGAACGGCTTGTTGAAGTAGTCGTAGGCGCCTTCCTTGACGCACTCCAGAGCCATGTCACCGCCGCCGTAGGCGCTCATCATGATCACGTAGGGAGGGTCAGCGAGCTCCTGCGTCGCCGCGAGGAGCTCCCGGCCGTCCATGCCCGGCATGCGGACGTCGGAGATGATCACGCCGAACGAGTGGTCTTCCAGGAGCCTCAGGGCCTCGCGCGCACCAGGGGCGGCGGTAGGCTCAAAGCCTGCCTTCTTGAGGGTGACCAGCAGCAGGTGGCGGATGTTCTCCTCGTCGTCGACCACGAGGACGCGCTGCATGTGGGACGGCAAGGACGCGGTCATGCGGGGGCAATGGTAGCTTGGCCCCCTCCCTGACCGCCCGTGAGCAATCCCCTGCACGTGGCCCTCGTGGCCCACAGTTTCCCCCCGGACGGCATCGCCGGTGTGGAGCAGTACACGCTCCGGCTGGCTCGCGCGCTCGCTCCGAAGGGCGTGAGGGTGACCGTGATCTGCGGTCGCATCCGGCAAGGAGAAGCCCAGAACTCGGTGATCCGCGAGACCGTGCAGGGCGTGGACGTGCGGGGGCTGGTCCAGAACTGGCCCTACCGCGATCTCCCCGAGGCCGTGACCGATGGTGCCCTCGACCGGGTGTTCGGGACCCTTCTCGACGCGCTGGAGCCCGATCTGGTGGCGATCCAGACGCTGCAAGGGCTCTCCTGGGGGTTCCCGGCCGTGGCCGCCGCGCGGAGCATCCCCGTCGCTCTGCACCTGCACGACGCCTTTGTTTCTTGTGCCAGCGGCGGGCAGAGGCTCCACCCCGACGGAGACCTGTGCCTCCCGGTGGATCCTGCCCGCTGCGGCGCGTGCTTCGATCGGTACCGGCACCGAGAAGGTCCACTGGAGCGGACCTCTCGCTGGGCCGCGGCGCGCCTGCCGGTGGTTCCGCCGGACACCCTGCACCGTGCGTTCGGCGCGCTGCCCGACCGTCTGCAGGATGGGCTGCGCACCCTCAACGAGCGCGGAGCACGGGCCGCGGCCCGGCGGGGGCAGGAGGGACAGCAGGAGTCGGCGGAGGTGGACCAGAGGATCCGGGCCAGACAGGAGGTCGTGACCGAGGCCCTGGGCCACGTCCGGCAGGTGATCAGCCCGTCCGAGTTCCTCGCCCGAAGCGTGACGGGAGACGGCGTCGGCCTTCCCCGTCTGCGGGTGGTGCCCACCGGCGTGCCCTCCCTCGGACGCGCCCCGCGTCGGCTCGGCGCAGGCACCCCGCTCAAGGTGCTGTTCCTCGGCACTTGGGTGCACCACAAGGGGCCCCATGTGCTCGCTGATGCCCTCGCAGAACTCGACGCCGAGGAAGCGAGCCGGATCGAGGCC
The DNA here is from genome assembly GCA_023954745.1 of Deltaproteobacteria bacterium. Taxonomy (GTDB): domain Bacteria; phylum Myxococcota_A; class UBA796; order UBA9615; family UBA9615; genus JAGSHC01. The sequence continues at coordinate 29,345 of JAGSHC010000051.1, forward strand.
CTCGCAGTCGGACCGGCTCCCTTTCCCGCATACCGGGACTCGGTCGTGAGCCGGAGCGCCGGCCGACTCGCCGCGTCCGGCCCGATCCCCAGTGACCAGGTGCCCGACCTGCTGCGCGCGCACGACGTCGTGGTGATTCCCTCCATCTGGGCGGAGAACGCCCCCCTGGTGGCTCTCGAAGCGCGGGCCCACGGGCGCCCGGTGCTGGCCAGCGATCTCGGCGGACTGGTGGAGTTGGTGCAACACGAAGTGGACGGGCTGCGCTTCCCTCCCGGCGATGCAGGCGCCCTCGCCGCCGCTCTGCGACGCCTCCTCCTCGAGCCTGACCTCCTCGAGTCCCTCAGCGCAACGGTGCGCCCTTCACCGAGCGAAGACAGCTGGGCGTCGGCGATCCTGGACGCATGGACCAGCCCATGAACCTGCTCACCCCACGTACGCCCCCTGAGGGCCCGCCTCCGGCGATCAGCGTGGCGGTGCCGGTGCTCGACGGCGGGGAGCGGCTCGTGACCCTCGCGATGGCCCTCACGAACCAGGTCGTGGGCGCCGGCCCCATCGAGATCCTTCTCGCAGACTCGGGCTCCACCGACGGCGCCACCGAACGCGCTGCGGCGGCGTGCGGGGCCCGGATCCTCGATGTCGCTCCGGGTCACTTCGATCACGGGCTCGTCCGCGCCGCTCTGGTGGTGCAGGCCCGGGCCCCTCTGGTGGCCTTCTTCAGTCAGGACGCAGTGCCCCGTGGTGAGCGCTTCCTGGAGGCTCTCGCCGCGCCTTTCGAGGACGAGCAGGTGGCGGGCGCCCACGCGCGTCAGGTCGCCCGACCAGGCGCCGACCCCTTGACTCGCGCCACCCTCGAGCGCTGGACTCCCGCCCTGGGAGCTCCCTACGTGCTCCGCACCCTGCCTCCAGGCGGCCCCAGTCTTCCCGCCGCGGAGCGGATGCGCCTCGCCCGGTTCGACAATGTGGCGTCCATGGTGCGGCGGTGCCACGCCCTCGACATCCCCTTTCCGGCCCGCGAGTTCGGCGAGGACCTCGCCTGGGGCTGGGCGACCCTGACTGCGGGCCGGTCCCTCGCGTATGTGCCCTCGGCGGTCGTCGAGCACTCCCACGCGCCAACGCTGCGCGCCATCTACGAGCGAAACGTCCTCGCGCATCGACAAGCGTCCCGCGAGTTCGACCTCGTCACGGTTCCTGGCGCCCTGGCGGGATTGATCGCCCTGGCCAGCGGGGTTCCGAGCGACTTGCGGGACGGGGGAGCTCGTTGGGCCCTCGCCGGCATCCCCCGACGCGCGGCGGCCCTGCTCGGTCAGTGGCGAGGCGCGCAGTCATGAGGGTTCTCCTGCTCCCTCACCGCTACCCACCGCACGGACGGGGGGGCGTCGAGACCTGGGCTGCCCACCTCGCAGCAGGCCTGTCGGAACGGGGGGTGCAGGTCACCGTCGCCACGCGAGACGACCGGGACCGGCCAGGGCGGGTGCCTTTCTCCGTGCGGGAGGAGCACACGACGGGGGGAGTCCCGGTGTTCTGGATCGACCACCACCACCGCGACGCGAGAACCTGGCGGGACACCTGGGCCGACGACCGCATGGAGGGAGCGCTGCGCTCGGTGTTCCAGGCCGCGCGACCGGATGTCGTCCACGTCGGTCACCCCGACGGCTTCGGGATCGCCCCCCTTCGGCTCGCACGGGAGCTGGGCGTCCCCCTGGTCGTCACCCTCCACGACCCGAAGTGGTTCTGCGGCCGAGGGCAGATGGTTCCCCCCGGCGGAGGCGTGTGTTCCCGAGCGCTGGAGGAGCGGTGCGTGCGCTGCCTCGGCGGGCAGCTCGGTCGTGGTCCCCTGCGGGGGGCGCTCTCTCGTCTCGCTCCGCGGCGGCTGCTGTCGACGGCGCAGGTCCACGGGGAGACCCGACCCATCGAGGGGCGTCCGGACCCCGGCTCCCTCGCGCGTCGTCGTTGGCGAGTGAGGCAGGCGGCCCTTCTGGGCATGCTCACCGGCGCCGACGCGGTGTTGAGTCCATCTCGCCACCTGGCCGACGTC